>CAYPVL010000053.1:4003-23792 GCA_964414165.1 uncultured Cognatiyoonia sp. | reverse complement strand
ATCTTGCCGAGAAAATTCTACTTTTGAACACCACTAATTTTAGGGGGGATTACCGGTATCAATTAGGGTTCGTTGTCTCCGTCTTGGGTGATGGTGAAGACAGCGGCGAAGTCATGTGCTTTGCGGTTTGCGATCATGCGCGTGCACCCGCCCTGACAACTTGCGCAGACACCCCTCAGCAAGGACGTTGAGGAAGCCATTGGGGAGATTGTTACGGCCATTGCCAAAGGTCGCCGCCCTGCCCCGCAAGATGGGCAGAAGAGCTGATCTGGACCTAAAGGACGCTTAGCTGCTTTGTACTTCGCGCGCAGGTATTCTTGGATTGCCGCCCCTAAGATCAGATAAGGCTTGCGTGATGACATCACCGTCAGGCCATCTTTGATCCAATTGCGGATCGTAGCAGGCGTCTTGCCAAGGGCTAACGCGGCTTCATTGATGTCGTAAGTCAGCGCCGCTTTGACGGCCATCGGATTTGAGCGCTTACCCATCGGCCTGCCCCTCAAACAAGGCGCGGATGTCTTCGACCTTCCATACAGTTGTGCGCGGGCCAAGTTTTTGGGGTTGGGGAAAGCGCCCATCTTTGACGCCTTGCCACCATGTCGATTTGGAAACGGGAATCGGGCCAGCAGGGGCGAGGATTTGCGCCAAGCGGACAAGTCCAGTTGCAGGGAAATTTGGGTAGTTCATTATTGTGCATCCAAATGTTGTTACGTTCGGAATGCACACTGATAAAAATTTAAGAACTTGAGGGGGAACCACAACTTTCCCGCAGGATTCCCGTTATTCGGAACGCGTCCAGTAGTCTTGATCAACCAACTTAGAGGCCTCTTTCAGCCACTTTCGGACAGTCTTTGCATCCATCGAAAGCCCGACAAATTCGATATCATTACCAACGCGCGTTGCGGCTTCAGAGCGTTCAGCGTTTGGATCATATCCATATTGTTCGCAAGACATCGCAGCGATGAGCTTAAGAAGGGTTTCGCGCTCTTGCTTACCAACCGGTTTTTGTAACCCCTTTGAGGCTACCCCGTTTTTGGTTGCGACGCGCCGATCCAGCATTTCTCGGAAACTTGGATGGGTTGGCAGCTCAATGTCATCGACCCATTTTTTTATTTCCTGCAATGGCACGTCTGAGTTGTTGAAGTAGAGCGAAGGCCACTTACGCCGAAAGACTTCTCGACGACGAATCAAAAACCGAATTGTGTCATGTAGTTCGTTTTGGTTCTTTCGTTCACATGCTTGTAGTAGTCTGCTCTCATCATACAACTTGGGTTCAACACCTACCGAAAGCATCAAAGTTTCATGCATAGAAAACGTATCCATCAACCCCCAATAGTCGAAGTCTGCCAAACAAGCTGGATGACCGAACCCAACCGAAATCCAAGATGGTTCTCTGGAACAGAGGTGGTTTATCTCTTCACGCTTCCAACCATGCCAATCGTTCTCAACTTCGTCAGGGTCAATTTTTGAACCTGACGACAACACAAGCAGTTGTTCATCAGTAAATATCCGAAGTTTTGCGGCACAAGCGTCGACAAGGAACCTTCGTTTCTTGTCAAAACGCTCAAGCGGTGAAATATCAAGCGGGCCAACATGATCAGCAATCGTTGGCATTTCCCAAAACTGAAGAGGGCCAAGCTTGTTCCCCATTAGGGCGTCAAGAATTAAACCACGTTGGCTTTCGTTGATCTGGGGCATTTGAGTCCGATGATGTCCGTTGTGGCCTACATTGCCCTTACGTCCTCCAAATATCCAGCCCACCATTCTGCAAGCTTAACCCGCTCCTCCCAATGTTCGCCCCTTGCATAAGCCCGTCGCACTTCGTTCTTTTCAACATGCGCCAAAGCCCGTTCAATCGCATCAGGGTTCCAAAGCCCGCTTTCGTTTGCCAGCGTTGAAAAGGATGCCCGAAAACCGTGGGCAGTCATTTCATCACCAGAATATCCCATCCGGCGAAGTGCCCCATTCAAAGTATTCTCGGACATTGGCCGGGTCCAAGTGCGCAGCGATGGAAACAAATATTCTCCATTGAAGCCCATTGCTCTCAGTTCTTTCAGGAGGCGCAAAGCCTGATCTGGAAGCGGGACATTGTGATCGCGCCGCATCTTCATCTTTGCCGCCGGGATGGACCAGACACCCCCCTCAAGATCAAACTCTTCCCATTTGGCTTGTCTGATTTCGCCCGGACGCTGCGCAAGCATTGCCAGAAGCTCTAGCGCAATGCGAGTGATAGCCTGCCCCTCAAAGCCTGCGATCTCGCGCATCAAAGCGCCGAGCGCCTTTGGATCGGTAATTGCGGCGCGATGGACACGCGTCGGACGGATCAACGCATCGCGCAAGGCATATGTCGGATCAGCGTCCGCAATGCCGCTGGCAACTGCAAAGCGAAAGATGGACCCAATCCGCGCGCGCAGGCGATGCGCGGTTTCGTAATTGCCTTTCGCTTCAACTTTGCGCAGCGTCTTGAGGATCATCGGTGCCGTGATTTCGGTGATAGGTTTTCGCCCAAAATCCCGGTTCGCCAGCTTCAAGTGATATTCAGTCTTCGACAGGGTTGCCGCTGATTTGCCTTCTTTGCGTTGCTTGGCCAAGAAAGCTGCACCCACTTTTTCAAACGTGTGCCCCTTGGCCTCTAGCCGCAGGCGCTTTTCATCCTGCTTTGCTTCGTTTGGATCGACGCCATCAGCAAGCAGGGATTTCGCCGCGTCCCTCGCCTGCCGCGCTTTCGCTAGAGTAACGGCGGGGTAGTCACCTATCACCAGCAGCTTTTCTTTGCCATCGACGCGATATTTGAAGCGCCATGACTTCGCACCGCTCACTTTGACCAAGACAAACAGGCCCTCAAAGTCAGCGACCTTGTAGGGTTTTTCGCCGGATTTGAGGTTTTTCACTTTGATATCGCTGAGGGGCATCGTGGGGGTACGCTCTTTTTCGGAATCTGATCGTACCCCCAGATATACCCCTTATGTGGGGGTACGCTGTCGGACGTTAAGAAACAGCGCTGGACAAACGATCTCATGATAAGCCTTGTATACAAGGCCTAATCGGATGTCATTGGATTATTTTGGATGGTGAAATGGTGCCCCCACACGGACTCGAACCGCGGACCTACTGATTACAAATCAGTTGCTCTACCAGCTGAGCTATAGGGGCACTTTGCGGGTATTTAGCGCCAAGATTCTGGCCTTGCAAGCATAAAGGCACCCGATCTGCGTTTTCTTCTGCGTGACGCCTGTTGCGCGGATACAGACTTTGAAAATTCTCTTTTGTTTGTGCCGCAAAACCAGTTTCACCCTTTGGAAAGGTCCATATAGTAGGGTCTAAAGACAATAAGAATAGGGCGGTAAGGCGATGGATATCGCGTTCCACATTGGGGCCAATTGTACGGATGAAGATCGTCTTCTGAAGACGCTTCTGAAGAACAATGGCATATTTACAGACCACGGCGTGAAGGTTCCGGGGCCGGGCAAGTATCGGCGTTTGATCCGCGAAACGATCCAGAACCTAAACGGGGCACCCCCTGCCCCGGATACGCGCGGCATTTTGCTGGATGCGATATTGGACGATGAAACCCCGCGTCGCCTTGTGATGAGCAACGCAAATTTCATCTGCATTCCCAATCGTGTCTTCGACAAGGGCGCATTCTATGACCAGACCGAGGCAAAGGTGCGCGCCCTGACCCAGCTTTTCCCCGAAGACCAGATCGAACTTTACTTGGGCATCCGCAACCCTGCGACGTTCCTGCCAACCGCCTTTGCCAATTCAAAGGCCACGACGATTGATGCCTACCTTAAAGGCGTACACCCAACCCAGATCCGTTGGTCGGATGTGGTGCGCCGCATCCGCTATGCTGCGCCTGACTGTAAGCTCACCGTCTGGTGCAACGAAGATACGCCGCTGCTTTGGGCGGAATTGGTGCGTAAGATTTCGGGGATCACGCCAAGTGCGAAAATCACTGGCGGATTTGATCTGCTTGCTGCGATCATGTCACCCGAAGGGATGAACCGCTTTCTGAACTACCTGCGGACCCATCCGCCAAAATCAGAATCGCACAAACAGCGGATTATCATGGCGTTTCTTGATAAATACGCCCTTGAAGAAGAGATTGAAGAAGAAGTGGACCTGCCCGGCATGACCGCCGAGATGGTGATGGAGCTGTCGGAAATCTACGACCAAGACGTTGATATGATGGCGCAGATGGAAGACGTGACCTTCCTTTTACCTTAAGAAGGTCTCGTAAGCCTTTGATACATCACATACCCAAGGCAGATTTATACATCTCTAGCACGGCCTCTTCTTCGGCCAGATCGTTCGCGTCACGCTTGCGGATCGCGATGACTTTGCGCAGGACTTTAGTGTCGTAACCGCGCCCTTTGGCTTCGGCCATGATCTCTTTCTGGCCATCTGCGATGTCTTTCTTTTCCGCCTCAAGTCGTTCGTAGCGTTCCACGAACTGGCGCAATTCCTGCCCCGCAACTGTCAGTGTGCTTTCGCTTCCGGCGTTGGTTGACTCGTCTGACATCGCGGCTCTCCTTTGGCGTTATTGCCGCCTGTCCTAGCCGCCCGCCCCGCACCTTGCAAGCGGATCGCAACGGCGATAGGCCCGGATGTGTAAAGAATGAGGGCGACATGACTGTTTTGATCTGGATTGGTGCGGGGCTGGCCGTGATCGGGATGATCGGCGTTCTTTATTCAATGATTGCTGTGGCCCGCGCAAAGCGCCAGAATCTGACCGACGATCAGATGCGGGATCGAATCCGCAAGGTGATCCCGCTGAATCTTGGCACGCTGTTTGTTGCCATGATCGGCCTGATGATGGTCGTTGTTGGTGTTATGTTGTCCTAAGCGTCAGGACAGAAGACTTCATATAGCCGTTCCAGTACCGGGCGCACGCGCGGATCTGAAAGGCGATAGCGCTTGATCCGCCCCGCCCGTTCATAGGTGACCAAGCCTTCGGCGCGCAGGCGGGCCAACTGCCCGGATACATAGGATTGGCTGGCCCCAAGCAATTCTTCCAATTCCCCAACCGATCGATCTGCGGGCACCAATGCACAAAGCAGGCGCAAACGCGCGGGGTTGGACAACGCTTTTAACATCTCTGCCGCTTCGCCAGCGGCGGCTTCCATCGGGTCTATGGTGATCTCATCCATTTGGACCACGCTATACGAAACGTGAATACATGCCAATATTGAAATGTATTCAAATCTGGTTATTCTGGCCCGAAAGGAGATTCGCCATGCATCCCAAGGTCAAAGCTTTTTTCGACGATGCGACGAACACGGTGTCCTATGTTGTGCGTGATCCAGCTGGGTCGGCCTGCGCGATCATCGACTCGGTCCTTGATTATGATGCGGCGGCGGGGCGAACAGATACCGCATCCGCCGACAAGATCATTGCCTATATCAAGGCCAAGGCTTTGCGCACGGAATGGATCCTTGAAAGCCATGTGCATGCCGATCATTTGTCAGCGGCCCCCTACCTGCAAGAGGCGTTGGGCGGCAAAATCGGCATCGGTCGCCAGATCACCATTGTGCAGGACACCTTCGGGAAGGTCTTCAACGAAGGCACCGCCTTTCAACGGGATGGGTCGCAATTTGATGCGTTGTTTGATGACGGTGACAGTATCCACGTCGGGCAATTGCGCGTCGATGTGCTACACACGCCGGGCCATACGCCCGCCTGCCTGACATATGTGATCGGGGATGCGGCCTTTGTGGGCGATACGTTATTCATGCCCGACTTTGGCACAGCACGCTGTGATTTCCCCGGCGGATCAGCCGAGGATTTGTATAATTCGATCCAGAAAATCCTGACCCTGCCCGATGAAACGCGCATCTTTGTGGGCCATGATTATAAGGCACCGGGCCGCGATGAATTCGCGTGGGAGACCACGGTAGGCGAACAAAAGGCGCTGAATGTTCATATTGGGGCTGGTCGCCCGTTGCAGGATTTCGTCGCGATGCGTACCGCGCGGGACGCCAATCTTGGCATGCCCCGCCTTATCTTGCCCAGCTTGCAAACTAACATGCGCGCCGGGCATTTTCCAGAACCTGACGAGGCCGGAAAGCGGTTCTTCAAGGTCCCGATCAACGAACTTTAGGAAGAAATAAATGCAAACAGATTGGCTTTGGGGTCTGCTTGGCGGTGGCCTTATCGGGACGGCTGCGGCTCTTTATCTGCTGATAAACGGACGGATCATGGGGGCTTCGGGAATCGTGGGGGGCTTGGTTGATGGATCAGCGGGGCGTGCTTGGCGCGAACGCACGGCGTTCTTGGTTGGATTGATCGCGGTGCCTGCAGTGTTTGTCGTCTTTGCAGGTGGTGAGACCCATTTGACGACCAACGCTTTCGTGCTGATCATCGGCGGCCTGCTTGTCGGCGCGGGCACAAGGATCGCCAATGGCTGCACCAGTGGGCACGGCGTTTGCGGCATCAGCCGCATGTCATTGCGCGGGATCGTAGCGACGGTGTTCTATATCGGCGCAGGCGGCCTGACTGTCGTGCTGTTCAAACACGTTTTAGGGGTGATCTGATGCGCAATCTTTATGCAGGACTTGCAGGCGGTCTTTTCGGCCTTGGCCTTGTTGTTTCGGGCATGACCGACACGACGAAAGTGCAAGGCTGGCTTGACCTGTTTGGCGACTGGGACCCAACACTGGCCTTCGTGATGGGTGGTGCGATCATTCCGATGGCAATCGCTTGGCAACTGACACGCGGACGCGCGCCAGTATTAGGCGGAAGCTTTCCCATTCCACCCGAGCCAAAGATCGGACGCAGGATTATTGTCGGATCGGTCATGTTTGGCGCAGGCTGGGGCCTGACCGGGCTTTGTCCCGGCCCCGCGCTTGCCTCGGTTTCGTTTGGGGGGTGGGCCGGTTTCGTATTTCTGGCGGCAATGCTTCTTGGGATGGGGTTTGCCCCAAGTTTACGCAACCGGCTGGACCCCGTGGGCGCAAGCGGGTAATCCATCCATATGGATATTCGCACGCTGACCCCGACCTATTCCGTTTCGCCCCAGATTGATCCTGCCGATATGGCAGCCATCAAGGATGCGGGTTTTGGGACGATCATTTGCAACCGACCAAACGCCGAAATCCCGCCATCGCATCATGATGCGCTGATGGAAGAGGCCGCACAGGCCGCCGGGCTTGATTTCGTGATCATCCCGGTAACGCATCAGACGATGACGGCTGAACTGGTGGCTGAACAAGCCGGGGTTCTGGCAGACGCCGCCGCCCCGGTTCTGGCCTATTGCGCGTCGGGCACCCGGTCAACGATTGTCTGGGCGATGGGCCAAGCCAAGAACATGCCGGCGGATGACATCATCGCGGCGGCGGCGGCCGCAGGCTATGACATTGCGGGCCTGCGCGGCCAGTTGGATATGCTGGCCGAGGCCTAAGATGAATCGCTAAGGGCGAGATTTGCATCTTTTGGTGCAAGCTTCTTGGCCTCAAGCCCTTTCATCAACGGCACGCCCGGTTCTTCAAGTCTGACGGCGATATGCCCCGCCACCTGCCCCAATTTGGCGCGCGCCACGCGCACGCCATCCGGGCCAACCAAGCGGACAGAGCTTACCGTACACCCCGGAAGCGGCAGGATTTGCCCCACCTTCAGGTTATTGGCCACACCAATGGGCAGTCGAAAGCGATGTAGTTCAGCGGTTAATGCCGCCGGTGACAGCATCACGGTTTCGCGCAATTGCCCTGCCCAGTCATCATGGGGCTTTGATGGGGTTGGTTCTGGCTTCGCCTCCTCGCCCGAGGGCAAGGCAAGGGTCAATTCGCCATGGCGATCACCCGCCCCAAGGTCCAATGACAGGCGCATGACCCGGTAATTCACATGCTCAAGCGCAAGCCCAATCGCACGCACATCTTCAAAGCGATCGGCGTGGGTAATCCCCGTGGTCCAGCCATCCAGTACCGTGTTCTGTGTCGTTTCAAGCAATTGCGCGAATAACCCGTTCAACAAGGGCTGCACAAACATCAAATCCGCCAGCGTCACAGGGCGCGCATCCGGCACGGTGGTTGCGACCTGACCAGTGGTTTGCACCTCGACCACGGCGGCGATCAATTCGCGATCAAGGGTGATGACGCCTTTCAGCCCGTCTGCATCATGCAGCTTCAAAAGCAAAAGTTCATCTGTTAGCCCGGCCTGCAACCCTTCCAATGTCAGCGCCTCTTCCCCAACGCTTTGCACGGTTAATTGCAAGCCCACCTGCCGTTCAGCCGCGCGGGTCACGGCAAGCCGCATCGCCCGCGATGCCGTCACCGGCACATCGGTTGCTTTGGGTGCGCGCGCGCCGATCATGCGCTGCATGACGCTGGGGTTGACCTGTCCGCTCATTCTTCAGCCTTCTGACTTCACATCTGGCATAAAGCAGAACGGTTACCGCATTGCTAAGATTGTCACTGCGCGGCTAACACATCCAGCGTTGGCAAAGTCACCCGAAATGCGGCCCCACCTTGGCCCGGCAGATAGGTCACAGCCCCGCCAAGGCGCACCATGATTTCACGGCAAATCGCAAGGCCAAGACCTGCCCCGCCTGCACGGTTTTGATCTGCAAGTCGCGAGAATTTCTCGAAAATCATGTCTTGGCTGTCCTCAGACACACCGCTTCCGTTGTCGATGAAATCAACAACAGTCGCCGCGCCGACCCGGTGCACTTTGATCGTCAATTCCGGCGCATCCGCATCACAATATTTTGCCGCATTCGAAATAATATTGATGAACACCTGCGCCAGTCGATCCAGATCAGCCGCCAGGATCATCGCCTCTTGCGCGGTGTTGCGGTGCACTTTCAACCCGGCTCCCTCTGCACCGGATGCGCGCACGGCCCGATCCAAAAGCGCACTTAGATCACCCGTTTGCGTATGCAGCGTCACCGTCCCGTTCTCAAGCACGGATAGATCCAGCAGATCATCCAAAAGCCGGGTCAGGCGCAGTGCTTCATCATGAATAATCCCCGCATGGCGCGCTTTTTCATCAGACGTCATTTCCATATCGCGCAGGATTTCCGAGAATGACCGGATCGACGTCATGGGGGTGCGCAATTCATGGCTGATCTGGCTCAGGAAGGCATCCTTTTGTACCGACAGCGCTTTCAGCTTGGTATTCGCTTCACGCAAAGCGCGCGCGGTGCGTTCCTGTTCGGCTGATTTGGCCTCAAGCTGGTTGGAATATTCCATGATCTGTGCGGCTTCATCGGCCACCGCGATCAGATCATCCACCGAAAGGCTTGCCCCTTGGGTCATGCGCCCGATCATCGCATGTGCTGTGGCGGCCCCGACCGAACCTGCCAGTTCGCGTTCAAGCCTTGCCACGAAATCCGGTGTCACATCAGGCAGATAGCCTTGTTTCCCTTGGGCCTTGGCGGCAGATGCGAAAATTTCCTGCGCCTGCCCGGCCCCGATGATGCGCTGAGACATGATCAACAAGTCCTCTGCCGTCGCATCCGAACGGGACCACATCGGCGTTGCCTCGCCCTGTTCAAAGACATTGACGAATTGTGCGCCCTGCAACCGCTCAAGCGGGTTTGGAAATGTCAGAATTGAAATGACAAAGAACGCCCCCGCATTCAGCAACAAGGACCAGAAAAGCCCGTGCACCAAAGGATCAAGCCCGCTGATCCCAAAGAAGGCCTCGGGGCGCAGCCAGCCAAGCCCGAATGGCCCGTTTGCAAGAACATCAGCCGAAATTATAGCCCCAACTCCAAAGCTGGGCAGGAACAAGGTCCAAAGCCAGATCGCGAAGCCGATCAGCAATCCGGCCGCCGCGCCGTGGCGCGTGGCCCCGCGCCAGAAAATGCCCCCCAGCATGACCGGCAAGACCTGCACAGCCCCGGTAAAGGACACAAGGCCGATGGCAGCCAATGCTGTGCCTCCGCCCGACACCCAGTAATACACATACCCCAGCGCAAGGATTGCCGCGATTGAGATGCGACGTGTGCGCACGATCACCCGGCGCACATCGCCTGACTGCGAAGCACCCTGATCCCCGCCAGAGCGCAGCCAGATCGGCAAAACGATGTGGTTTGATACCATCGTCGCAAGGGCGAGCGAGGCGACAATTACCATGGATGTGGCCGATGAAAAGCCGCCAAGGAAGGACAAAACCGCAAGGCGATCTTCGCCATAGCTTAGCGGTAGCGTCAGTACGAAAAGATCGGGGTTCGCGCCCACAGGCATGATGTTCAACCCGATGACGGCGATGGGCAGAACGAAGATACACATAAGCATGAGGTACAGCGGAAAGGCCCAACTGGCGAAATGCAAGCTGCGTTCATCGGGGTTTTCGACCACCAACACTTGGAACATGCGCGGCAAGCAAAGGAAGGCCGCAGCGGCCAAGAAAATCAAGCTAACCCAGCGACTTGCCGATTGTTGCCATTCGGCGATGGGTGAAACCTCAATGGCTGCAAGCGTCGCCGCGGGCCCACCGCCAAGTCCCCAGACGACGAAGATACCGACGGCCATCAGGGCGACCAGTTTCACAATCGCTTCAACCGCGATAGCCATAACGATGCCATGGTGGCGTTCGTTGGCATCCAAATTGCGCGTTCCAAAAAGGATCGTAAAGAAGGCCAGCCCGGCAGCAACCCAGATCGATGCGCCATATTGATCGGCCTGTTCCCACATGGTCCCGCCCGCTTCGGCAAAGACAGATAAGGACAGCGTGACCGATTGCAATTGCAACGCGATATAGGGCGTGCCTGCGACGACCGCCATTACAGTGACAATCACCCCAAGTTGGGTGGATTTGCCAAATCGGCTTGAAATCAGGTCGGCAATTGATGTGATCCGCTGCGCCTGTCCAATCCGCACAAGACGGCGTAACACCCACCACCAGCCAATCATGACCAATGTAGGGCCCAGATAGATGGACGCGAATTCTAATCCTGAACGCGCAGCAAAGCCCACAGCCCCATAAAAAGTCCAGCCGGTGCAATAGACCGACAGCGACAGCGTGTAGATAACAGGAGAGGTCAGCCAGCCTTTGTGGCCCCGTTCGGCCCGGCGCTCGGCCAGAAAGGCAACGCCGAAAAGAAAGACCACATAGGCCAGCGCCACCGCGACGACAACATTGAATGCGACGCTCATTTCTCCGGAGGGTCGCGGCGCAAGGCGCGACTGACAAGTGCGGCAAGCAGGACAAGCAAGCACCAGACGGCAAATACATAAAGCGTGGCATCCGCATTGCTGGTGGCTGGGCCGTCAGAAGCGGTCCAAAGCAGCGGCAGCATGAGCAGGATCAGCCCAAGCACTGGCAAAGCGCGTGCTGCATCATGCATGCGACGACGCCGATACGTCTTTTTCTCAAGAAAAACAGAACTTTGTGGCTGGCGGCTCATGTTCCCAGCACCCTGCGCACGTGTTCGCGGATTTCGGTATTCGAAAACGGTTTGGTCATGAAATGATCCGCCCCAAGTTCGGCAGCCAAATCGCGATCTTTCTTTTGCCCGCGCGCGGTCAGCATTAGAACCGGAAGCGTCTTTGTGCGTGCGTCTCCGCGCAGATCGCGCAGGATATCAAAGCCACTACGCCCCGGCAGCATCACATCCAAAATCACCATATCCGGCGGGGTCGCCGTCACCTTGGCAAAGGCCGTTTCCCCATCTTCATGCGTGTGCACCGTGAACCCATCGCGCGACAGAATGAAACTGATCGCTTCGATAATATTCGGCTCATCCTCGATCAGAAGGACACGTTTGCCCATCTCATCACTCCTCCCCATTCCCGTCCCTGTCCGAAAGTATCCGCACAAAGCAAGCCCGTGTCAAAGGGCAGAGCCAAGCGCCGTCGGCTCGCGCCGCGCATCGCAGCCTTTGCGCGGGCAAATGCGGCATGTGGGACCGACGGGCAGGACATTGGCCGGTTCAATTTCAGGGGCAGGAATAACCAGCATCGTCGCACTGACGGACGGGGGGCGCGTCAGGCTGCCAGTGCGCTGCGTCGCAATCGCATAGCAGGCAAAGCGATCCTGTTGCTGCCCCGGCAGCCCTACGGCTGTTTTGATCGGGCGATCGGGCTGGCCGATGGCGGTGAACAATGGCCAAAGCGGACAAGCCCGCCCTGACGGTGGCAATGCAAATCCGGGGATTTGCTTTTCAAACGTAATCGCACCTGATCCATCGCACATCGCAAGCCCCATGGCGGGAACGCCTGCAATGTCGGGCAACGTGGCGCAGCGGATCAGCACATCGACCAGCGGGACATTGAAGTGATCGGCCAGCACGTCAGGCGCCGCCCCAACCCGCATAATGACGGGGGTGAAATTGGCAAGCGGCAGGATTTGTGCCACTTGATGATAGCGCGCAAGATATGTTTCCAACAATAAGGTGGCCGCAGGGCTAAGCCCGGCATTTGCCGCCGCTGCCGCGGGATCACCGCGTGGTTTTTCCAAACTGGGGATATGAAACCCGCTTTGATCAAGGGCGCTGCGCACTTCGTCGAAGGGGGACAGGGGCACATCACTATCGGCGGGCGCATCAAGATAGCGCACAAGCGCGTCACTGCTGCCCGCCAGCCGGATCGCATCATCATGAATGTTGCGGTGAAAGCGGCGCAGCCAATCGGCATCCAGACTTTCATCGCTTGTCAAAATCGCCGCCGTCGAACGGATGGATGTCACGGCTGAAATCACCGCATGCAGCGATGTTGCCAGTTCGGGATCAGATGTCATCCGGTCGGTGAGTTCTTGAATGCGGGCCTCAAGTGCTGCAATGCGGGATTGCTGCCCGGCGATCACATCGGCCCAGCCGGGATAGCGGGCGGCAAGTTCCTCGGTGCGCGCAACTTCGGGCGGGGTGTCAGCACTGGATGCAGCAGCGTGCATCTGGTCCAACGTCGCGCGCGCAGCCCCTTGGGTCAGCAAGGTGGGATCGACATCCAGCGCCTTGCCCATCGCAACCAACAAAGGCCCCGCGATTCTGCGGTGGTTATGTTCAATCAGGTTAAGATACGAGGCAGAGATGCCCAAGCGTTTGGCCAATTCGGCCTGACGCAAGCCCAGATCAAGGCGGCGTTCGCGAATGCGGGTTCCCGTATGTAGGCGATTAGCGATTGGCAAAACTGTGAACCTTTTCAACTGCTTTCTGCGGGCGCAAAGGAAACAATTTACACACGCCCCATCGTATTTGTGCATTTCTTTACAAAATTGTCAAAGTAATTGAAGGCCATGCTGTGCAAAACCGCCCTGCCCCGCAACACTTGGCACATCACTGTAAAAGTGAGGTCATGGCGGGATGAGGAAAGTCGCCGCGGCCAAAACATCCAAGGGAGGATTTTTTATGTCGAAATCACACTTCTCACGTCGTGGCGTGCTGAAGACAGGTGCCATCGCGGGTGCCGGTCTTGCGTTGCCCACATATTTACGCGCTGACGGTCACGCCGGATACACAAACGCTCCGGGTAATGCCAGCACGGTCAAGATCGGCTTTAACGTACCGCAAACAGGTCCATACGCCGAAGAAGGCCTGGACGAGCTGCGCGCGCAGGAACTTGCTGTTGAGCACCTGAACGGGATGGGCGACGGCGGAATGCTGAACACCTTCTCGGAAAAGAACCTTGATGGCACAGGGATCCTGGGCAAAAAGGTTGAATTCGTCACAGGTGACACGCAAACAAAATCTGACGTGGCCCGTGCCTCTGCACAGTCCATGATCCAGAAAGACGGCGTGATCATGGTCAACGGTGGGTCATCCTCTGGTGTGGCTGTGGCTGTGCAGGGTCTGTGTCAGGAAGCTGGCATCATCTTTATGGCTGGTCTCACACACTCAAACGATACAACCGGGAAAGACCGCAAAGCCAATGGCTTCCGCCACTTCTTTAACGGGTTTATGTCTGGTGCAGCTTTGGGTCCGGTTCTGGAAGCAGAATACGGCAATGAGCGGAACGCATACCACCTAACAGCCGACTATAACTGGGGTTGGACCACACAAGAATCCATTCAGGCCACAACCGAAGCCATCGGCTGGAACACAGCTGCGACGGTTCTGACACCTGTTGGCGCGGGTGATTTCTCAAGCTACATCGCGCCAGTTCTGAACTCTGGTGCGGATACGCTGGTTCTGAACCACTACGGTGGGGATATGATCAACTCTCTGACGCAGGCTGTTCAGTTTGGCCTGAAGGACAAGCAGGTCAACGGCAAAGACTTCAAGATCGTTGTTCCACTGTATTCAGAGCTGATGGCCGCTGGTGCGGGTTCAAACATCGAAGGCGTGATCGGGTCCATGAACTGGAACTGGCAGCTGCAGGATGAGGGCACAAAGGCCTTTACCAAATCCTTTGGTGAAAAGTACGGCTTCCCACCATCCGGGTCTGCGCACACATGCTATGTACAGACACTGCTTTATGCGGATGCTTGTCAGCGTGCGGGTACATTCAACCCATGCGGTGTTGTTGAAGCACTGGAAGACTTTGAATTCGACGGCATGGGCAATGGTCCAACATTGTACCGTGGCGCGGATCACCAGTGCTTTAAGGACGTGCTTGTTGTGAAGGGTAAAGAGAACCCAACCAACCAGTACGACACTTTGGAAATCGTCGACCAGACGCCACGCGCGCAGGTCGAGTACCCAGCTGACCACCCCATGTTCGGTGGCCCAGAAGCAAGCTTGGGCGAGTGTAACCCAGGCGCATAAACCAATTGATCGGTGGCGCAGACGTGCCACCGATCCCCTCCCCCGACTATGGGGAAACTCACACAATTTGAATTCGACGATACCACACGGGGAGCGTGGACGATGGACGACTTTCTCATTCAATTGCTCAATGGGCTGGATCGGGGCGCGGCATATGCCTTGATTGCCCTTGGTCTGACATTGATCTTTGGCACCCTTGGTGTGGTCAACTTTGCGCATGGGGCGCTGTTCATGATCGGTGCATTCTGCACAGTCACGATGCAGCGCATTCTAAGTGCGAGCCATACGATTATTGATGAGACCCAGACAGATTTTCTGGGAAATCCACTGAAGGTCGAGGTGCCTTATGTCGAAGGCTGGTTTGGCCCCGAATTCGGGGCTGCGATCCAAGACTGGTCCGTCCCACTTGCGATTTTCCTGACGATCCCCGTCATGCTTCTTGTGGGCTACGTGATGGAGCGCGGCTTGATCCGCCACTTCTATAAGCGCCCCCACGCCGACCAGATCCTTGTGACCTTTGGCCTTGCGATCATCATTGGCGAAATCATCAAGTTTTTCTACGGCGCGAACCCGATCCAGACACCGATGCCATCTGCGTTCCTTGGCACCTACAATCTGGCAATCGGCGATGTATCGGCCAGCTATCCAAAATGGCGTCTGGTCTACTTCTTCTTCTCAGCCGCGATCATTTGCGCCGTCTTTGCCTTCCTGCAATTCACCACCTTCGGGATGGTGGTGCGCGCTGGGATGGCGGACCGGGAAACCGTTGGGATGCTGGGCATCGACATTGACCGGCGCTTTACAATCGTCTTCGGGATTGCGGCCACGGTCGCGGGGCTTGCGGGGATGATGTACACCCCGATCCTGTCGCCCCACTATAACATCGGGATGGACTTCCTTGTGTTGTCCTTCGTCGTGGTGGTTGTGGGCGGTATGGGCAGCCTGCCCGGTGCGGTAGCATCCGGCTTTCTGCTGGGGATCCTGCAATCTTTCGCATCTCTGAAGATCGTCACCGACATTGTTCCGGGGATCGACCAGATCATCATCTATCTTGTGGCCATCATCATCCTGTTGACCCGGCCCCGTGGCCTTATGGGTCGCAAAGGCGTAATGGAGGATTAAGACCATGCTCGGACTGAATTCAAAAGATATGAAGCTGTTTGTGCTTGTGATCGCTTTGGTGCTGTTTGCACCGATCCTTCTCAACCCCTTTCCAGTGGCCTCGACCTTGGGCGAAAGCTTTAACGCAGGTTATCCGGCCCTGATGCAGCGCTTTGTGATCTTCGGATTGCTGGTGATCGGGTTCAACATCCTGTTCGGGCTGACCGGCTATCTGTCCTTCGGGCACGCCGCTTTTCTGGGGGTGGGATCATTCGCTGCTGTGTGGATGTTCAAGCTGCTGGGCTATAACGTCATTCCCGCGATCATCATGTCCACCGTGGTGGCTGGCGTATTTTCGGTGATGATTGGGTATGTGGCGCTGCGCCGCTCAGGCATCTACTTTTCGATCCTGACGCTGGCCTTCGCGCAGATGATGTATTCAATCGCCTATTCCGACCTGATCGGGAAAATGTTCGACACGCCGATCACAAACGGTGAAACAGGGCTGCAGGTCTATGCGGATGATCCGCAAATCATGCAAAGCGAGAACGCGCCCATCCTGCCCCACCTCTTTGGATTGGAAATGAACAGTCAAACCACATGGGCCGTGGGCGGTTGGGAATTCACCTTCCAGGTCGGCTACTACTTTGCCGCTTTGTTCATGGTGCTGGGCTTTTATCTGTCGATCCGCATCTTCCGGTCCCCGTTCGGGATGATGTTGCGGGCGATCAAATCAAACCAGACCCGGATGAGCTATACCGGCCTGAACACCAAACCCTACATGCTGGCGGCTTTCGTGATCTCGGGCATGTATGCCGGGCTTGCCGGTGGGCTGATGGCTGCGATGGATCCGCTGACCGGGGCCGAGCGGATGTTCTGGACCGCATCGGGGGAAATCGTGGTGATGGCCATCCTTGGTGGGGTCGGCACATTGATTGGACCGGTGCTGGGTGCCGGGATGATCAAATACCTCGAAAACATCATCTCAAAAATTCAGAAGGACTTTCTTGAAGCTTGGTTCAGCTTCCTGCCCGACTGGCTGGATGGGATCGTTGTGAACATCATCTATCCGTTCGTTGGCAAAGGCTGGCACCTCACGCTGGGACTGATGTTTATGCTGGTCGTGATCTACCTGCCCGGCGGGCTGGTTGAAGGCGGACAGCGAATTGCCAAACGGTTCGGGCGCAAGAAGGCTGCGAAAGACGCCTCTGGCGCAACCACACCTGCCGAATAAGGAGAAGACAGATGGGAATCCTTGAAGTCAAAGGCATCAATAAGCGGTTCGGCGGGCTGCAAGCGCTGGGTGATGTGAACCTTTCGGTGGAAGAGAACACCGTACATGCGATCATCGGGCCAAATGGCGCGGGCAAATCAACGCTGCTAAACGTGCTGGTCGGAAAACTAATCCCCGATTCAGGCTCGGTCATGTTCGATGGAACGTCCGTGCTTGGCCGCTCTCCGCATGAGATTAACCAGATGGGGATCAGCCGGGTGTTTCAAACGCCTGAGATTTTCAGCGACCTGACGGTGTTGGAAAACGTAATGATCCCCTGCTTTGCCAGACGGGATGGTGCGTTTCGGATGAATGCGATCGGCGGCATGATGGATGAAACGCGCATTATCGCGCAGGCCGAAGCGATCATGGAAGACGTCAACATGCAGGACAAACGCGGGATGACGGCCGCGTCCCTGTCGCGCGGCGACAAGCGGCGCCTTGAGATGGCGATGTGTCTTGTGCAGGAACCCAAACTTTTGCTGCTTGATGAACCCACCGCCGGTATGGCGCGGGCTGACACGAACAACACAATTGATCTGCTGAAAGAGATCAAGTCAAAGCGCGATATCACCATGGCGATCATCGAACACGACATGCACGTGGTTTTCAGCCTTGCCGAACGGATCACCGTTCTGGCCCAAGGCACGCCGCTGGTGGAAGATACGCCCGAAAACATCAAAGGCCACCCCAAGGTCCGCGAAGCCTATCTGGGCGAAGCGCAGGTTTAAGGAACAGACTATGTCAACAACAGAAACCTTTGACACCCGCGTCAGCCACGCCGCGACCACGCCTGCCTTCCTGAAAGTCTGGGAGATCGAGGCCTATTACGGCGAAAGCTACATCGTTCAGAACGTGAGCTTTCAAATCCACGAAGGCGAAATCCTCGCTTTGCTGGGCCGCAACGGTGCGGGCAAAACTTCGACCCTGCGCACAATTGCGCGCATGGGCGACCCTGAACTCAAGCACGGTGAGATTTGGCTTGATGGTAAGCCGCTTCACCTGATGCGCAATTTTCAGGCGGCAGCCGAAGGGATCGCGCTTGTGCCCGAAGATCGGCGGATCATCCAAGGTCTGACAGTGGAAGAAAACCTGCAGCTGGCCCAGATTGCCCCGCCTATCGGTTGGTCGCTTGAGCGGGTTTATGAACTGTTCCCGCGCCTTAAAGAACGCCGCAAGCAGGACGGCGTGACCCTGTCGGGGGGTGAGCAACAGATGCTTGCCATCGCCCGCGCCTTGGCGCGCGACATTAAGGTCTTGCTGCTGGATGAGCCCTACGAAGGGCTTGCCCCGGTCATTGTCCAGGAAATTGCGAAGACCCTTGAAATCATTCGCGATCAGGGGATTACGACTGTGATTGTCGAACAGAACGCCGTTGCTGCTTTGAAACTGGCAGACCGGGCCGTGATTTTGGACACGGGGACGGTTGTTTATGATGGGTCAGCCAAAGAAGTACTGGAAGATGAAGCGCTGCGTGAGAAGTACCTCGCGATTTAATAGAGACCGAGGGGGCGGCCCCACGGAGCGACAGCACGTTAACCAAATGCACATTTTTGCGATCTGAATTAGGACTCTCTTAACCCGTCTTGCGGATCATGGGCTATCTGAATCCCGTGAACCGAAGGAGGGTTCCCATGCAATCTGATGTCACACTCGTCGGCGGAACGACCCCCGCCGCTTCACTCCCTACCGTTGCTGCGCCATCAAAAGTCAGCGCGCAGGCCGGGGACAAGCCGCCCATTGCGCTTGCGGCGGGTCAATCAATCCCGCGCAGTGCAAGCACCAGCCAGACGGCTACGATCACAGAGGCCAAGATCGCGCTATCCGCCGACGGGTCACCCACAGCGCTTAGTCAGGCCGAAAGGGTGCTAAAACCCTACGGCGTCACGATGTTGCCTGAGCCTCCGGCCGAAAATGGCGCGCAAACGGACAACACTGCCCAAGAAGATACAGCAGAGGTGTAGATTTTCCCGCCTGCACTCACTTCCCACCTGCGACTGCTTATCCTATAAGCAACCGGAACCATCACGGGCCAACCTGATGGGCGTTAAGACTTGGGCAAGGGGCCAGCAGGATATGAGCAATAAAACCACCCACGACGGTGACGTCGATTTCATTCAGGCGCTGGCAGAATTGCTGCGCGCGAATGACCTGACCGAATTGCGGGTCAAGCGGGACTACAGTGAAAACGACAGCCTTGATGTGCGGGTCAGCCGTCAGACGCAAACAGTCGTGCAAGCCGCCGTTGCTGCGGCACCTGCCGCTGCCGCCCCCTCTGCAGCACCTGCCGCCCCCGCCGCCCCAGCAGCGGCCAATACAGATGGCGGTGCTGATCCAGCAAGCCATCCGGGTGCTGTCACATCCCCCATGGTCGGCACAGTCTATATGGCCGCCGAACCCGGCGCAGCCCCATTCGTGTCCGTTGGCCAGCAGGTCAAAGAAGGTGACACGGTCCTGATCATCGAAGCGATGAAAACCATGAACCACATCCCGGCCCCGCGTGCCGGTACGATCAAGCGGATCCTTGTCGAAGACGCAGGTCCCGTCGAATTTGGTGCCCCGCTTGTGATCATCGAATAGGGGCACGCCATGTTCGATAAAGTATTAATTGCAAACCGTGGCGAAATCGCGCTGCGCGTTGTGCGGGCCTGCCGCGAAATGGGGATCCCTTCGGTGGCGGTCCATTCAACCGCAGACAGCGACGCGATGCATGTGCGCATGGCAGACGAGGCGATCTGCATCGGCCCCCCCGCATCGGCCGACAGCTACCTCAG
>CAYPVL010000053.1:0-3993 GCA_964414165.1 uncultured Cognatiyoonia sp. | reverse complement strand
GCTTTCCGGCGATCATTTCGGCCTGTGAAATTTCGGGCGCGCAAGCGATCCATCCCGGCTATGGCTTCCTGTCAGAGAATGCGAATTTCGTGCAAGTGGTCGAAGACCACGGACTGACCTTCATCGGCCCCACCGCAGAGCATATCCGCGTCATGGGTGACAAGATCACAGCCAAAGACACGATGAAAGCACTTGGCGTGCCCTGCGTGCCCGGCTCTGATGGGGGTGTGCCGACCTTGGAAGACGCCAAGCGCATTGGCGACGAAATCGGCTATCCAGTCATCATCAAAGCCACTGCAGGCGGCGGCGGGCGTGGGATGAAGGTGGCACAGACTGCGGCGGATATGGAAAAGGCGTTTCTATCGGCCCGCCAAGAAGGCAAAGCCGCATTCGGGAACGACGAAGTCTATATCGAAAAATACCTGACCACCCCCCGCCATATCGAAATTCAAGTATTCGGGGATGGCAAAGGCAATGCGGTCCACTTGGGCGAGCGGGATTGTTCTTTGCAACGGCGCCACCAAAAGGTGCTGGAAGAGGCCCCCGGCCCTTCTATCACGCCTGAATTGCGCGCGCGGATCGGTAAGGTCTGTGCGGATGCTGTCGCCAAGATTAACTATATCGGCGCGGGCACGATTGAGTTCCTGTTTGAGAATGATGAATTCTACTTCATCGAAATGAACACGCGTCTGCAGGTCGAACACCCGGTGACCGAAGCAATCTTTGGCGTCGATCTTGTACGCGAACAAATCCGCGTTGCGGCAGGCCTGCCAATGTCAATCACGCAGGACGATCTGACGATCAATGGGCACAGCATCGAAGTGCGGATCAACGCCGAAAAGCTGCCGAATTTTGCGCCCTGCCCCGGTACGATTTCGCAATATCATGCGCCCGGCGGCTTGGGCGTGCGGATGGATTCTGCGCTTTATGACGGCTACCGCATTCCGCCCTATTACGACAGTTTGATCGGCAAGTTGATCGTTCACGGACGCGACCGGCCCGAGGCTTTGGCCCGGCTTGCCCGCGCTTTGGGCGAATTGATCGTGGACGGGGTCGACACGACGATCCCGCTGTTCCACGCGTTGCTTGCCGAACCTGCGGTTCAGTCTGGTGACTATAATATCCACTGGCTTGAAGACTGGTTGGAAACCAACCTGAACTGATGCGCGATGATCCCCCGACGCTGACGCCCGAACTTTTGCTTCAGGCATACAGAACCGGGGTATTTCCCATGTCGGAATCCCGCGACGATCCAGAGGTGTTCTGGGTGCGCCCGCATTTGCGCGGAGTGTTGCCTTTGGATGGGTTTCACATCTCGCGTAGCCTTGCCAAGACCCTGCGGCGCGGCCATTTCACACCCACGTTGAACGCGGCCTTTACGGACGTTGTGCGCGGTTGTGCTGCGCGGGATGAAACGTGGATCAACAACACCATCTTTGATCTATACGCCGCACTTCATGCGCGCGGCGATGCGCATTCCCTTGAAATTTGGGAGGAAGACAAGCTTGTTGGCGGCGTTTATGGCGTGTCGATCAATGGGGCCTTCTTTGGGGAAAGCATGTTTTCTGTGGCCACTGATGCCTCAAAAGTGGCCCTTGCTTATTTGGTGGATCATTTGCGCCGCTGCGGTTTCGCGCTTTTTGATACGCAGTTTATCACCGACCATCTGGCCAGCCTTGGGGCGGTTGAAATCCCCCGCACGGTTTACGAAAATACATTGGCCCATGCGCTTAACCAACCTGCGCGTTTTGATGCGGTCCTGCGGGCCAATGCTCAGGATATCATACAGCGTAACGCCCAGACGTCATAGCGCGGGTGGTCCAGCGCGTTCAACGCCGGGGCTGATGCGATCATCCAACCGGAAAACACCGGCTCTGGATCGTTGCGATAGGTGACGGTTATTTGCGCGAATGCATCGCCCGAAGGGTTATTTGTGGGATAGCGGCAATCGGTCAGCACGACGTTCAGCAGGCCCACACGCTGGGATGCGCCGCGCGCCAAGGACAGATCGGTGACGATCCCCGTTACCTTATCAAGCACGCGCATTTCGCCGCCCGCCCCACTGGTCGCTTGTTGTGCTGATGCCAAGCCCGGAGCCAGACAGATCAATGTAAACAAGACCTTACGCATCAGACTCCCCTTCTCCGGTCACGAACTTCAAAAGCAGCGAGATCAGCGAAACCGCCCCTTGCGTATCTTCTATTTCGGCCCCTTGGGCGAAATTATCAAGCGACCCACCGGGGACGATTTCCACAAAGTTGCCGCCAAGCAGCCCCTCGGATGCGATCACAGCCGCGCTGTCATCAGGGATGACGATCCCATCCAGCAAGGCAAGCGTGACATCGCCGCGAAAGGTGTCGGGGTTCAGGGTGATATCGGACACAGTGCCGATCTTGACGCCTGCAAGGCGAATATCCGTGCCCGCGCTGATCCCTTCGACTGATCGGAAGCTGGCGGTCAGATCATAGGTGCGCCCCAGACCACCAAGGCCCGCAACCTGCGCAATATAGAACAGAAAACCGATAGCAGCAGCAAGAACTGCGGCCCCAACGGCAACTTCTGTGCGATTTTCGCGCATTATTCGGGGGTCCACGCCTCATAGTCGGCGCGGGGTTTTGGCTGGGCTTTGCGAAGTGACCCTGCGGGGGCATAGGCGTCAACTGTGCCTGTGAGATTGGCAAGATGCGGCTTTTCCCAGGTCTTGCGGGGCACAGCCACTTCAGTGGGCGGTTCATCCCATGTGCGGTGTAGCCAGCCATGCCATTCGGGGGGCACTTTCGTCGCCTCAGAATAGCCATTGTAGATGACCCAGCGGCGGCTATCGTCGGCGTTGCGGTAGAACACGTTGCCCTGATCGTCTTCGCCGACCTTTTCACCCTTGCGCCACGTCCACAGCATCGTGCCGTAGGTCTGGCCGTTCCACCAAGTAAAGACGCGTGTGATGCCGCTCATTAGGCCCATGAGACTCTCCAAAATTCCTGTCGCCGTGATGCCCGAAAATGAACCGAAGGTCTAGTCCGCAGGGGCCAGTGCCGTGACCTCAATCTCAATCTTATATTTGGGATCAATTAACGCCGCGGAAATCATCGTGGCCGCTGGCGGGTTTGCGCCAAAGGTCTTTTCAAGCAAAGGCCAGCAAGGCTTAAAGTCCGCAGGGTCTGGAACGATGTAGGCAACGCGCACGACATCCTTGAAACCTGCCCCTGCTTTGTCGAGTGCGTTTTCAATCACCGCCAACGCCTCGGCGCATTGGTCGACGACGTCGGGGCTTTGATCCGCAGAGGGTGCCACGCAGCCCGACACATGCACAAAGCCGCCCGCCACAACCGCGCGGCAATACCCCACCTTTTGTTCAAAGATGCCACCAGAAGATATCCGTTGAATCGCCATTAGCTTGCGGTCGCCGGTTCTTTCTTCTTCGTGTCGTCATGGATCATCAAAGGCTGTGCATCAGAGGATACCGCCTCTTCGTTCACAACCACTTCGGTGACCGTTTCCATGCCGGGCAGATCGAACATCGTATCCAGCAGGATATCTTCCATGATCGACCGCAGACCACGCGCACCGGTTTTGCGTTCAATTGCACGCTTGGCAATGGCTTGAAGCGCGTCTTCGGTGAAGGTCAGCTTGGTGTCTTCCAGTTCAAACAGGCGCTGGTATTGCTTGACCAGCGCGTTCTTGGGGGCTGTCAGAATGGTGACCAACGCATCTTCGTCCAGATCGGTCAGCGTGGCGATCACAGGCAGACGGCCCACGAATTCCGGGATCAGGCCAAACTTCAACAGATCTTCGGGTTCCAGATCGGTGAAGACTTCACCGACGCCGCGATCATCCACCTCTTTTACGTCCGCGCCAAAGCCCATTGCTGACCCCTTGCCACGCTGGCTGATGATCTTATCGAGGCCTGCAAAGGCCCCGCCACAGATGAACAGGATGTTCGTTGTGTCGACCTGCAGGAATTCCTGCTGCGGGTGCTTGCGGCCACCTTGCGGT
>CAYPVL010000052.1:11128-24001 GCA_964414165.1 uncultured Cognatiyoonia sp. | reverse complement strand
GCATGCGTCACCAACTCAGGTTCGGGGGCCGAGCAGCTTCTGGGCATGGGCGACATGCTTTACATGGCCGGTGGCTCCAAAATCACCCGCGTGCATGGGCCGTTCTGTTCGGACGAAGAGGTCGAGGAAATCGTGAACTACCTCAAATCCTTCGGTCCGCCCGAATACATGTCAGGCGTCGTCGAAGGACCTGCCTCGGATGAGGAATCCAGCATCGATCTGGTGCTTGGGCTGGGCGATGGGTCCGACAGCGAGAATGCGCTTTATGACACAGCCGTGGCGATTGTGATCAAGGATCGCAAGTGTTCGACGTCCTACATCCAGCGCAAACTGGCCATCGGGTACAACAAAGCGGCGCGTCTAGTCGAGCAGATGGAAGACGAAGGCGTCGTGTCATCGGCTAACCACGTGGGCAAGCGCGAGATTTTGGTGCCAGAGCAGCATCACTAGCTTCTTCAGGCAAAAACCTCATTCGGGACAACTGCGTGCCGAGGACGGTCGCGTGGGGGCAGGGCGAGCGCGATTCCGACGAGCGCAAAGATGATGAAGAGGACCATCGTGGCAGTCTGGACGCGGGGGTAGACCGCGTCGATCACGTCAAATGAAGTGAACTGACCCGTATGGAACATCACCGCGCGGGACATCCATTTGATCTGGTTGAGGGTAATCGCGGCCAGCGCCAGATGTGGCAGGATGTGCCAAGGATGATCGGGGGCCGTCAATGCGGTTCCTGTCAATTGCGGTCGGAGCAGCAACGCACCGATCACAAGCATGACAAACGCGCGCATCAGTGTTTCAGGTGTTGTGGGGCGCCCTAGAACAAGGATGGAGACAAAGAAAATCAAAGCAAAGGCCAGTGCGCTTGCCGCCGCGCCGCCGCGCATGATTTGGTGCAGCCTCATCAAGAACGGATAGGGGTCGTGTTCGTGTGTGCCCCGGGTGAAAGATCGACCAATACCCGCAAGCATCGTTAGCAAGACGACGCCCACCACTGCAAATGCGATATAAGGCGCGATATATCCTGGTGAAAGCCACAGGATCAGTGGCGCGTGTGCCGCGTAAAGCGCCAGCATTGTCACAAACGGAGCTGTCCCCAGTCCAAGCGCGATCTGGCAGAGGCTATGGAGTGGTCTGTCGGGTGCAACGCAGGCATGAAACTGTAGCGCGGGCAGCGCGAGTAGCGTGAGAAATCCCGTTGTAACAAGAAGCTCTGGAAGGATGAAAATTTCGAACGCCAACAATTCAGTCAGAGATGTTTCCTGAACAAGCTTGGAAAGCGCAAACGCCAAAACAAGCGTGAGCAACCCGATCGTCACACCCAACAAAATGAAATGGGTTCGCAGAATAAACTTTGCCATAGGTGGTGCATAGGCAAAGATTTCGGCGGAATGATGACAGTGACACGACGGTTTTATTGCCGAAAAATACTTCCAATTGTCTGATTCTATTAACATAATATGTTTCGCGTGCGAAACATTGGTACAATGTTCTGCTTGTCAGATGCGCAGGGCGGGTCCTAAACAGCCCCATGACAATCCGCATCGCCATCAACGGGTTTGGCCGCATCGGCAAGACCATTCTGCGCCAGCTTCTGGCTGATGACCGCGGGATTGAAATCGTTTTGATCAACGATATCGCTCCGCTGGAAACCTGCGCCTATCTGTTCACATACGACTCGATCTATGGCGTGCATCCTGCCCCGGTGGATGAAACGCCCACCGGTTTGCGGATCGGCGACCGCGATATCCGCTTCACCCATGAGGCCGATATTTCGGTCCTTGATCTGACCGACATTGACGTCGTGCTTGAATGCACAGGCCGCGCCAAAACCCGCGAAAGTGCGAAGCGTGGGCTGAAAGCAGGCGCACGCAATGTCCTGCTGTCCGGGCCATCCACCATTGCGGATGCCACTGTTGTGATGGGGGCAAATGATGATCAGATGGGTGATCATCACTTGATCTCGAACGCCTCCTGCACAACCAACGCGCTTGCGCCCATCCTGCGCTTTCTGGACGGCGCTATCGGGGTGACGGCGGCGCATATGACGACGGTCCATTGTTATACCTCAAGCCAGCCGATGACAGACGCGCCCCGCGAAACGCTTGCGCGCAGCCGCGCTGGTGCCTTGTCGATGGTGCCCACCACCACAAGCGCAACGCATCTGGTGACCGAGGTGCTGCCCCACCTTAAGGATCACATCACCGGCGCATCGGTGCGGGTGCCCACGGCAAGCGTGTCTTGCATTGATCTGACCTTCAGTAGTCAGGACGCGACGGATGCTAATGCATTGAACACGCTCATAGCAAAAGCCGACACACGGATCATCGGCACCACCGATATCCCACTTGTGTCAATGGACCTGCGTAAACGCCCTGAATCGCTGATCGTTGCTACCTGCGAAACCATGTCAGCATCGCGCCATCAGCACCGGATATTCGGATGGTATGATAACGAATGGGGGTTTTCGGCCCGGATGATTGATATGACGCTGCGTATGGCGGGGCGGTAGCGCCAAGAATAGCAACCGGGTGCTGCTCTCATTGCTTTTGCTGCGCAAAAGCAACTGCCGCACACAGTCCACTTTGCAAAGCAAAGTGGCGTGATATCGCCTAGCAAACGACTTTGTGTTGTTGTTTTGGCAAGCATCACAGGTGCAAACTGCGATCAAAGGACCTAAGTAGACGTTATGATTACGAAACGCACATTTCTCAAAGGGGCGACCGCGCTGGCACTTGCGGCAACGGCCACCCCTGTCTTCGCCCAGCAACTGTCACTGAACGCAGTGTCAGCCTATCTGAACCAACTGCAAACCGCCCAAGGTGGCTTTACGCAGATCAATGGTGACGGGACGCTGTCGACCGGGCAGATTTTCATCAAACGCCCCGGCCGCATCCGGTTTGAATACAACCCGCCCGAGCGGTCATTGGTCATGTCTGGCGGCGGGCAGGTTGCCATCTTTGATGGGCGTTCGAACACAGGGCCGGATCGCTATCCGCTGAACCAAACCCCGCTGAAGATAATTCTTGAGCGTAACGTGAACCTTGGCCAAGCGCGCATGGTCACAGGGCACACATCCGACGGCACTTCGACCACAATCACAGCCCAAGACCCGGATAACCCGCAATACGGGAACATCCAGATGGTCTTCACCGCCAACCCGATTGAGCTGCGTCAATGGATCGTCACCGATGACATTGGCAGCCAGACAACGGTGATCCTGAACGATATGAAAGCCGGTGGCAGCATCCCTGAGATCAAGTTCAATATCCAGAACGAGATGCGGAACTGGGGGAACTAACGAAAAAAGGGAGCGGTGAACCGCTCCCCCTTCTTTCAACATCACTTCAGGCATGCGACGGGCATGCCGACTTGGGAATGCAAACCCGGGATCAGTTGAAGTTGTAGACGACAGACACGCCGAAGGTATTCTCACCATCCGAAAAGCTGTCATCGGTTTGGTCGTTGAACCGTGTGTTGTAGCTTGTCCGCAGCGCCAGTGTGTCTGTCAGCGATACGTTCACGGCCAGGTCGTTGGAAATGGTTGTCGCGAACTCAGAGTAAATAACGTCTGTGTCGTTGGTCAGGTACACCGCATCGTTGACGCTGTAGAAGATGTTGTTGGACACAGAGGCCGCAACTTCAGACACTCCATCCCCGCCGACAACTTCTGCCAGACGGTAGCCGGGGCCTGCCTGAATGGACCATTGGAAATCATTGGTGTTGTAAAGGCGGTAGCCGATGCCAACACCTGCGAAAATGTCCTGTGAATACTCACCCACGGTTGTTGTCTGATTGTCGAATGACAGATCAGCCTGACCATAGGCAAAGACTGCAGCGCCAAAGTCGCGGCGGTAATCACCACCGATCAACAAACGGTCTTTGGTCACTTCGTCATTGGCTTTGCCATAGGTGTAGTTCAGCGAAACGTCATAGCCGTTCACACCGTCATAGAACCCATAGCGCAGGCCGATGCCGACGTCGGATGTGTCTTCGCCGTCGTTTGATGTCGCTGTCGCACGCAGTGCAACCGACCCATAGCTGCCCAGATCACGGCCTTCGTTTCCGAAATCAGCCAGTTCCCGCTCGCGGTCATCTGCCATCTGCTCTTCAAGGTCTTCGACAGCGGTTTCAGCCGCGCCACGGTTGTCAAAAGTTGTTGTCTGCGCTGAGGCCGCGGCTGCAATAAAGGACGCGATTACGGCTGTCAGGAATACATTCTTGGTCATAGCGGTCTTCCTTTCCCAAAGAAGGGTGTGACCCGCATAACATTTTGTCTGCGGGAGCAATGTGCTGCTGAGGAAGAGATAGGTGGAACCAAAGATTAATGGAAATTCAAAATAATCACTTATCAAACGATTATCACTTATGTATGTCCAACGGATCTGGATTGGTGCCAAGCACATCAATCACTTCATCGCTGATTGCGTCCAATTGGTTCAGGACAGTGGTGCTGTCGGTCTCGGCCGTTGCTGCGACGCTGCGCAGTGCCTTGGTCGCGGCATCCCGGATCGCAGGATCAAGATCATCCCGCCACACCGCCCAGACCGGATAGGGAAAACGCGGGGCGGTCGGTACCAAATGCATGCGTCCCGCATCCAAGTAAGGTTTCACATAGCGCGCAGGCAGATATGCAATGGCCTGCCGATTGACCACATATTCGGCAGCCAATGCACCCAACGACAAAGTCAGCCCCGGATTGGTGAGATGCGGCAGTTCCAAAGCATGGGCCCCTACAAATTCAGGCCCCCAATCTACAAAGACATAAGATTCGCCAATCGTGTCCCATTCAACCTCTGGATATGAGGCGACCATGACAAGTTCTTCTTCCAGCACTTCTTCTGCGCTTAACCCCGGACGTAACTGTGGCATGTAAAGCAAGGCCGCTTGCGCCGTGCCTTCCATCAAAAAGCGGGTAAGGCGGTCGGGCATCCCAAGTTCTGCGCGGATACTTAAAGAAGGGCGCGCGCTTTGCATGGCGTCAATCCAGCGAAAACCAAGGCGGGGCCAAAGCGAATACTGCGCCCCGATGGTCAGCGTCTCGGTGAACCCATCAGGAATCGCCACTTGCTGGCGGGCTTCTTCCCAAATGCGCAGCAGTGACATGGCATAGCGTTCAAATTCGCGCCCCGCATTGGTCAGCTCTGCCCCGGCGCGGTTGCGCACGAACAGGGCTTTGCCAAGCGAATCTTCAAGCCGCTTGATCCGCAAGGACACAGCCGATTGCGTCACGAACAGACGGTCGGCCGAGGCGACGAATGACCCAGAGTTCGCGACCTCGATGAAGGTTTTGATCAGTGCAATGTCCATAAGGGCTCCCGGATAATATGGGATATAGATAAAAGAATATCTTCTAAAGCGCAATTATTTTGAATTTCACTAATGTACAGTCATCACCTAAATTGATCCCAACGGCCCACGGTAGGCTGCATCATTGGGAGATGAAAACATGAAACTGACTTTGAAAATCGCATTGATCGCAAGCGTTCTGTTCACAGCTGCCTGCAGCACAACCGCCGGCCTTGCCAAGGACACCTACCGGACAACCGGCTGGATATACAACGCCGTCACAGACGACGAATAAGCGAAATAAGGATGGGCGCAGACTATAAATACTGCGCCCAACGCAATTCATCTCTTTGGTTTAGAAGTATCCCGGGGGGACCGCAGGTCGGGGGCAGAGCCCCCTCCACATCCTGATCAAATCTTCCCGCAAGACCGCAACTGCGCGCCGTACATATCCGCGCGTGCATCAACCTCGCCTGCGATACGGATCAGCCAACCCTTGGACTTCCATGTGCCGCGGTTAAAGCCGGACCGCCCGTCGTGATAGGCGAGGTATTGATTGCGGGTGTCGGACAGCGGCACACCGGTTTCGGCCACGGTCTGCACCATGTACCAGCCCATAAAGTCGGCCGCGTCCTCGATCTTGGTGCGGTCCGCACCGCGCCCACCGGGACCCGCGACATATTCCGCCCATGTCCCATCAAGCGCCTGGCTATACCCAAGCGCGGATGACTGCCGCCCAATCGGGATCACCCCCAAAGCATAGCGATGGGGAGGGCGGTTATCAGAAATGAACTTACTTTCCTGATAGATCATCGCCATCATCGTCGGAACGGGCACGCCGTATTTGCGCTGCGCGGCCTTGAAGGCGCGCAGATATGATGGGCGTTCTTTCACGATAGAACACGCGTTATCCAGATTGCGCGGCGCATCGCCATAGCGGGCGGCACAGCTGCCAAGGGCCAGCATGGCACATATTGCGAGAATGAGTTTGCTCATTTGCCTCTCACTGTTTTTCTTATTGCGCTGACTATAGCGCAGAGTACCCCATCAGGGAACGTCGAAAGCGCCGCACCTAGATCACAAATGAGAGGATGAGCGGTAAAGTGATCACCGAAAACAGCGTGGACACAACGACAAGACCAGCGACCGGTTTGGCGTCCGCCCCATATTTTTCGGCCAAAAGGTAGGATGTGACCGCGACAGGCGTGGCCACCTGCACGATCAAGACGCCGGCCGCCACCGGTTCAAGCGCGAAGAAGACCGCGGCCCCCCAAGCCGCAGCCACGCAGATCACAACCTTGAGGATCGCCAGAACCACGGCTTGCCCGATGGCTTTTGTCTCAAGCCGTGCCACGGCGACACCAAGGGTGATCAGCATCACCGGAATCGCGATCTGCCCCAGAAGGTCAAGCGTGTTGGTTAAGAACAGTGGGGTTTCCCACCCTTGCCACAAAAACAAAGCCCCTAAAATCGTGGCCCCGACCAAGGGTTCCTTCAAAATGCGGCTGAAACTTCCCGCACCGGCGACCATCCAGATACCAATTGTAAAGGACAGGATGGCCATGATGGCGAAGACGACGATTGCATAGCCAAGCCCAACCTCTCCGAAGGCGAAAAGGGCCAGCGGCAGCCCAAGGTTTCCGGTATTGCCGAAAATCAGTGGGGCCAGATAGGTTTGCACATCAAGACGGCCCAGCTTGACGAGGGCGAAAAAGACAACCATCACAACCACATAGGCGGAAAGCGCGGCAAGTGACAAATCCGCCAAAGCCTTTGGGTCGATTTCGGTTTTCATCAGGGACGTGAAGATCAGGCAGGGGACCGACAGCGTCATCGCAAGGCGGGTGACGAAGGCGACCCGGTATTCAAACCCCAAGCGCACCCATGCAAACCCAATGGCAGCCAGAAGAAACACCGGCGCGGTGATGTTGACGACTGTCAGGGCCAGGTTCACAGACTGTTTCCTTTGTTTTATGTGGTTTTGCGTAGACTTTGGGCTGCTTGCAAGTCTAATAAGCGCGTGAAGGACTAGTGTTTATGTTTAAGACGCGCGCAAAATACCATCTCGGACAAGTTGTCCGCCACCGGAAACACCCCTTTCGGGGCGTTGTCTTTGACGTGGATGCGATGTTTTCAAACACAGATGCATGGTACGAGGCGATCCCCGAAGAAAGCCGTCCCAAGAAGGACCAGCCGTTCTACCATCTTTTGGCCGAGAACGACCAAAGCTTTTACGTGGCCTATGTATCTGAACAAAACCTGATCGCGGATTACTCTGGCCAGCCGGTCGAGCATCCTGATCTGGATGATATCTTTGGCCCCTTTGAAGACGGCCAATATCCTTTGCAGGTGCAGTTAAACTAAGGCTTTGCCGTCAGCTTGCCCTGCCATCTTCACACCGCTGCCACGAATCCATGGTTAATTATTCCTTAATGAATAGGGCAATCTATGCGCGATGCCTTGGATCGAAGCTGCACAGAGGGACATGATGGCTGACAATATAACAAACCTGCCAAACGATAAGTTTCCACGCATTAAATCCGAAATACTGAATCGTCTTTCGGACGAGGCCGCCATTCGCACAACCAAACCGCAGGCCGTCGATTGGGATGAAATTCATCGACAAGCCGCCGAGGTGCGCAAGAAGGTCTGATTGCTGCGCTGCTGCAATTGGACAGGTGATCCCCTGTCCTTGGACCAACTCCGCCAGCTTTTCGAACGGATCGCGCCCCGCACCTTTGTGCCATTCCTATGCGCAAGTCAGCGCAAGCTGGTCGGCCATTTCCATCCCAAAACAGACCAGCCATCACTGCAAGCGCCATGTCCATGCCGGCAGATACGCTGGATAATGTGCAGAACTTGCCGTCCTTCACCCAGCGCGCCTGTTTGATCCAGTCAACAGTTGCGGGCCAACGGTACCGTGTCGGTGACCCCTTTAAAAACCTTACGTCGAATGCCCCCCGCTGAGGGGGCAATCTAGGGCGTGATTTGGGGGGTAATGGAAGTGTCCCGACGACGCCCAACTGGGTGGGGGCTATTACTGAGCGTCGCCGGGTGAAGCTATGCAGCTACAAGCACAGTTTTGACCTGCTGCTGCGGCGGATGAAGGGCGCGATTGTGGTGATTTGGGGGCTTTGCAGAAAAACGACTTCGGCGTAGGGTCTGTTTGCTAATTGAACGAAGGGTCAATTCCATGCGCGACGTCTACATCACCGGAGCATCCCGCACGCCCATGGGCGGATTTCAGGGCGATTTTGCGGGTGTCGATGCCCCCACACTTGGCGGTGTCGCGATCAAGGCGGCCATGGCCGGGGCCGGTGTTGCGACAGTGGATGAAGTGCTCATGGGCTGCGTTCTGCCCGCAGGGTTGGGTCAAGCGCCTGCGCGGCAAGCTTGCTTTGCGGCAGGTCTGGGTGAGGATGTCCCTGCCACGACCCTGAACAAGATGTGCGGGTCGGGCATGAAGGCGGCGATGATGGCCTTTGATCAGATCGCCCTTGGCCATGCGGATGTGATGGCCGCAGGCGGTATGGAGAGCATGACGAATGCGCCGTATCTGATGCCGAAGATGCGCGCGGGCGCGCGGATTGGACATCAACAGGTTGTGGATTCGATGTTTCTGGACGGGCTTGAGGATGCCTATGATAAAGGCCGTCTGATGGGCACCTTTGCCGAGGATTGCGCAGAAAAGTTTCAGTTTACGCGCAGCGATCAGGATGACTATGCGCTTGGATCATTGTCCAATGCGCTGGCCGCGCAAGAGAGTGGGGCCTTTGCGGATGAGATTGCCGAGGTGACGTTTGCGACGCGCAAAGGCGATGTGACTGTCAGTGAGGATGAACAGCCCGCGAAAGCGCGGCCCGATAAGATCCCGACGCTTAAGCCCGCTTTTCGTAAGGATGGCACGGTGACGGCGGCCAATGCGTCGTCAATCTCGGATGGGGCGGCGGCTTTGGTGTTGTCGCGTGATGGTGGCCGCGCGGTGATCCGGGGGCACGCCTCGCACGCCCAAGCCCCGGGGTGGTTCACCACAGCCCCCGTGCCTGCCGCGCAGAAATTGTTGTCGCGGATTGGCTGGTCGGTTGATGATGTGGACCTTTGGGAGGTGAATGAGGCCTTCGCGGTCGTCCCCATGGCCTTTATGCGCGAAATGGGCGTGCCGCGCGCGAAGATGAATGTGAACGGCGGAGCCTGTGCGCTGGGTCATCCGATTGGCGCATCGGGCGCGCGGATTATGGTGACGTTGCTGCATGCGCTTGAGGCGCGTAGGCTGAAGCGCGGTGTTGCTGCAATTTGTATTGGCGGCGGTGAAGGCACCGCCATCGCGATTGAAAGGACCTGAAGGATGGGGCAGGCAGAGGTCCCGGATCAAGTCCGGGACGCGTTGGACTATGATGGTTTGCGCGCGCGCGTCATGGCTTTGGTCGCGGGTGAGACCGATGAGGTCGCGCTGATGGCGACTGTGGCTTGCGAGGTGCATCACAGTGATGCGCGCTTTGATTGGACTGGGTTTTACCGGGTGGTCGCGCCTGAACTGCTTAAGATCGGCCCGTATCAGGGTGGGCATGGCTGCCTTGTGATCCCATTCGCGCGCGGCGTTTGCGGCGCGGCGGCGCGCACGGGGCAAACGCAGCTAGTCGCTGATGTGGATGCTTTTCCGGGGCATATCGCCTGTACCAGTTCAACCCGGTCCGAGCTTGTCTTGCCGGTTTGGAACAGGGACGGGCTGATCGGTGTGTTTGATATTGATAGTGATCAGCCGGATGCGTTTACGCAAAAGGATGCGGATGCGTTGCGCGATATGCTGGATGCGGTGTTTCGGGGCTGACCGGCCCTCCGGGGGGCATATTTTTATTTCAAAAGAAGCATGAAGAGGGCCCTTTGGTGGGGGTCGCGTGAAATTATTCTTTGAATTTTCATTTGGCTGTGTCAGCGTATTTTTTAGCTGATATTTTGCGAGTCGGACTCCGATGATTCATAACCTGCCTGATGATGCCCAGACTTTGGGCGCTGACCTGCGTGCTTTGCGCAAGGCGCGCGCCTTTACGCTGGCGGGGTTGGCCGCGGCAGTGGGGAAATCTGTCGGCTGGCTTAGTCAGGTTGAGCGTGGGTTGTCAGAGCCATCAATCACCGATCTGCGCGATTTGGCGGGGCAGTTGGATGTCTCTGTCTCAAGTCTGTTTCGCGCAAAGGCCGCGCCCGGTGAAGAAGGCTATGTTGTCCGCGCTGATGCCCGCCGCCCGATTGGGTCGCGTGAGGATGGGTTGGTTGAAGAGCTGCTTTCCCCCGATCTGACGGATGATTTCGAAGTGGTGCATTCCACGTTTGAACCCCAATCAGCCATGGCCACGCCTGTAACCCGCCCGACGCAGGAAGTGGGCTATATCCTGTCCGGCCAGCTTGATTTGAGGATCGGCGACCGGCTGTTTCACCTGCGCCCCGGCGACAGTTTTCGCATTCGCGGTGAGGCCTATCACTGGTCCAATCCCCATGATGCGCCTTGCGTGGCCCTTTGGGCCATCGCGCCGCCGGTGTATTGAATGAGCTTTGAAGCATGGATCATATTCGCGCTGTTCTGGGTGGTCTTTGTCACAACGCCCGGCCCCAATGCGGTGAACTGCATCAACAACGGCATGACGCTTGGCTTTCGCCGGTCGATACCGGGAATCTTGGCGATCCTGACGCAGGCGTCCTTGTTTTTAGCGCTCTCGGCGGTTGGGCTTACGGCCTTGATCGCGTCCTCACCCGAGGTCTATGGCGCGGCCAAGCTGATTGGTGCTGCATTCCTGATCTACCTTGGTATCCGGGGTTGGATTATGGCGGCAAAACCTGTGGCCGTGCCTGCGACTGGTGGGTCGGTCTATTGGCATGCCTTTGCCATCGCGACGATCAATCCAAAGTCCGTAGCGGGCTATCTTGCCGCCTTTAGCCAGTTCGTCCAACCAGATGTGCCCATCGGCCAGCAAATGTGGGTGATCGTGCCGACAGCCCTGACGCTGACCGCGCTGAGTTACAGCACCTTCACCGCCCTTGGTGCGGGGCTTGGTCACGTCGCGTTGGGGGCTGTTTTCAACATATGGTTCCGCCGGATCATGGCGGGATCATTCATCATCTATGGGCTGCTTTTGGGCAGCACGTCACCACCACAAAGAACCTGAGGGAGCGACCATGTCAGATTTTCCAACCACAGCCCGTGTTGTCATTATCGGTGGCGGCGTCGTTGGCGTTTCGACCCTGTATCACCTTGCCAAGGAAGGTTGGACCGATTGCGTTCTTTTGGAAAAGAACGAATTGACGGCCGGGTCCACCTGGCATGCGGCCGGGAATTGCCCGAACTTTGCGCCCAATTGGGCTGTGATGAACATGCAGCGTTATTCGTTGGAAATGTACCGGGGGCTGGCCGAAGAGGTCGACTATCCGATGAATTACCACGTCACGGGTGCCTTGCGCCTTGGTCATACGACACAGCGGCGGCAGGAATTTGAACGCGTCGCAGGTCAAGCCCGCGCCATGGGTTTGCCGCTTGAGATGATCGATGTGTCCGAGGTGAAAAACTTTAACCCCTTTGTCGAAACCCATGATCTGTCTGGCGTGCTTTGGGACCCACTGGATGGCGATATTGATCCGGCGCAATTGACGCAGGCGCTTGCCAAAGGTGCGCGCGATCTGGGCGCAAAGATCGAACGCTTCTGCCCTGCCACAGGTGTTGCGCGCGACGGAGATGAGTGGATCGTGAAGACCGAAAAGGGCGATATCCGCTGTGAGAAGGTTGTGAACGCCGCTGGCTATTATGCCGCCCGCGTGGGCGAGTGGTTTAAGCCCTTTGGCGGGCGCGATGTGCCGCTTGTGGTGATGTCCCACCAGTACTTTCTGACCGAGGAAATCCCCGAGATTGAGGCCTGGACCAAAGAGAACGGCAAGAAGACCCCGATGATCCGCGATGTGGATTCATCCTACTACCTGCGTCAGGATAAGAACGGTCTGAACCTTGGCCCGTATGAGCGGAACTGCAAGGCGCATTGGGTGACAAAAGACGACCCCATGCCGCATGATTTTAGTTTCCAGCTGTATCCGGACGATCTGGATCGTTTGGAGTGGTATATTGAGGACGCCATGGCCCGTGTGCCTGTCCTTGGCACTGGCGGCGTCGGGCGCAATATCAACGGCCCGATCCCTTATGCCCCTGATGGTTTGCCGATGGTCGGCCCCATGCCCGGCGTGAAGAACGCCTATGAGGCGCATAGCTTTACCTTTGGGATCGTGCAGGGCGGCGGGGCTGGCAAGGTCATGGCCGAATGGTTGATCCATGGTGAAACCGACCGCGATATGTGGTCTGTCGATCCGCGTCGCTATACCGATTACACCGATCACGACTATTGCTATGCCAAAGCGATGGAGACCTATGGCCACGAATACGGCATGCATTTCCCCCATAAGGAATGGCCCGCCGGACGCGACAAGAAGCTGTCGCCGGTCGATGCCAAAGTGCGCAGCCTTGGTGCGCAAATGGGTGCTTATGCGGGGTGGGAGCGCGCCAATTGGTTCGCCAAGGACGGTGATGATACGTCTGTTGAATCCACCGAAACC
>CAYPVL010000052.1:0-11118 GCA_964414165.1 uncultured Cognatiyoonia sp. | reverse complement strand
GCCTTGGGAAATCCGCGTGAAAGAGGAATGCGAGGCGGTGCGCGACGGTGTTGGCGTCCTTGATTTGCCGGGCTTTTCGCGCTTCAATCTGGCGGGCGAAGGTGCTGCGGAATTCTTGCGCGGACGCATCGCCGGGGGCCTGCCCAAGATCGGGCGCATGAACCTTGCCTATTTCCCTGATAGCCGCGGCAAGATCCTGACCGAGATGTCGGTGATGCGCCATGATGAGGACTTCTTTACATTGATCACCGCTGCCCCGGCGCAGTGGCATGACTATGAAGTCCTAGCCAATGATCTGCCCGAGGGGCTGAGCCTGACGGACCACACGACCGAATATTCCACTCTGATCGTCACCGGCCCCAAAGCGCGCGATTTGTTCACCGCGATGGGCACGGATGCAGACCTTAGCCTTGGTTGGTTGACCCATCAGCCCGCACAAATCGCAGGCGTGGATTGTGCTTTGGCACGGGTGAGCTTTGCCGGCGAACTTGGTTGGGAAATTCATGCCGCCAACGCCAATATGCCCGCGCTTTATGACTCTGTGCTGGCCGCCGGGGCGACTCCGTTCGGGATGTATGCCTTGAATGCGCTGCGCATTGAAAAGGGTTACCGGGCGTGGAAAGGCGACTTGTCGACCGACTATTCGCTGCTTGAGGGTGGGCTTGATCGTTTTATCCGCTTTGATAAGCCGCAGGATTTCCCCGGCAAGGCGGCGTTGCTTTCGGAAAAGCAGCAGGGGGTGAAGAAAACCTTCGCGACTATGACGCTGGATAACCCCGGCGATATGGATGCCCCTTACATGTCACCAATCTGGCACAATGGCGAAGTTGTTGGTGAAACGACCTCTGGTGCTTGGGGGTTTCGTGTGAACAAATCGATTGCGCTGGGGATGGTACGCACTGATCTGAACGCACCGGGCAGCAAGGTCGAGGTTGAGATTTATGGCGAGCGGTTTACCGCAACCATTCAGCCCGATCAGCCGCTTTGGGATGCACAGAACGAACGGATCCGTGCTTGATGGGCTGTGGAGGGGGCTGTCTGCCCCCGCGCTTTGCGCCCCCGAGGATATTTAAAAACCAAAGAGGTATTGGTGCAGTGTCAAAAATAACCCTACTTGATGGTGGGATGGGGCAGGAATTGGTCCATCGCGCAGGGGATCAGCCAACGCCACTTTGGTCCACGCAGGTCATGTTGGATCACCCTGATCTGGTGCGCGATGTGCACCGGGATTACTTTGCCGCAGGTGCGACGATTGCGACGACGAACACTTATGCGGTGCATCGCGATCGCTTGCTTGGGTCGGGACACAGCCGGGAATTTGAAGACTTATATGAAGCGGCATTGCGCATCGCGACCGCTGCGCGCGATGCCAATGGGGCGGGCCGGATAGCCGGGGCGATTGGCCCGCTGATTGCCTCATATCGCCCGGATATTCATCCCGCCTTTGATGAGGCGGTGCCGCTATATGCCGAAGTTGCAGGCCTTCTTGGCCCCGCCTGTGATTTGATCATTTGCGAAACAGTGGTGTCGCTGGATCATACACGATCCATTCTGGAGGGCGCAAAAGCTGCGGGCAAGCCGATCTGGCTTGCGGTGTCTGTCGATGATCAGGACGGCACCAAGCTTCGCTCGGGCGAGCGGGTTGTGGATGTTTTGGGCGCGGCAGATGGTGCTGCGGCGATCCTTGTGAACTGCTCTGCCCCCGAAGCCGTTGGCGTTGCGATCAAGGAACTGGCCACAGGGGATTTGCCTGTTGGTGGTTATGCCAATGGTTTCGTGAAAATCGCCGATGGGTTTCTGGGCGATAAGCCGACCGTTGATGCGTTGACCGCCCGCGAAGACCTTACGCCCGAGGTATACGCGGCCCACGCCCTGAAGTGGGTCGATCACGGGGCCACAATCGTAGGGGGCTGCTGTGAAGTGGGCCCCACCCATATCGCAACACTTGCCCGCGCGTTGACAGACGCAGGCCACGAAATCGTCTAGGAAAACACCATGGCCCATGTTCCAAGCAAAGCCCGTGTCGTCATCATTGGTGGCGGCGTCATCGGGTGTTCTGTTGCCTACCATCTGGCCAAGCTGGGCTGGAACGATGTGGTTTTGCTTGAACGCAAGCAACTGACATCGGGCACGACGTGGCATGCCGCCGGACTAATTGCGCAGCTGCGTGCGACGGCGAATATGACGAAGCTCGCGAAATATAGCCAAGAACTGTATGGCAATCTGGAAGCGGAAACCGGGGTCGCGACGGGCTTTAAACGCTGTGGGTCAATTACGGTGGCCCTAACGGACGAGCGCCGCGAAGAGATTTTTCGCCAAGCCGCCATGGCCCGCGCCTTTGGTGTTGATGTTGAAGAGATCACGCCGGATGAGGTGAAGGCGCGCTATGAACACCTGAACATCGACGGGGTGAAAGCCGGGGTCTACCTGCCCCTTGATGGGCAGGGCGATCCGGCCAATATCGCCTTGGCGATGGCCAAGGGTGCGCGTCAAAACGGTGCAAAGGTCATTGAGAAGACCCTTGTGACGGGCGTGTCCCGCGATGGGCGTCGCATCACAGGCGTCGATTGGCACCAAGGCAATGAGACCGGGCATATCGCCTGCGACATGGTTGTGAACTGCGGGGGCATGTGGGGCCACGGCGTGGGCAAAATGCTGGGCGTGAACGTCCCGCTGCATGCTTGCGAACACTTTTACATCGTGACCGAAGCCATTGCAGGCCTGACCCAAATGCCGGTGCTGCGGGTGCCGGATGAATGCGCCTACTACAAGGAAGACGCAGGCAAAATGCTGCTTGGCGCGTTTGAACCGAACGCCAAGCCTTGGGCGATGGATGGCATTCCGGCAGACTTTGAGTTCGACCAACTGCCCGAAGACTTCGACCATTTCGAGCCGATCCTAGAGGCCGCCTGCGAACGTCTGCCGATGCTGGCCGAGGCGGGGATTCATACATTCTTTAATGGCCCCGAAAGCTTTACGCCTGATGATGCCTACCACCTTGGGCAAGCACCCGAGATGGATAATGTCTGGGTGGCAGCAGGCTTTAATTCCATCGGGATTCAATCGGCGGGTGGGGCTGGCATGGCGCTTGCCCAATGGATGGAGGATGGCGAAAAGCCGTTTGATCTGGGCGATGTGGATATTTCCCGGATGCAGCCATTTCAGGGCAACAAAACCTACCTGTTTGAGCGGTCAAAAGAAACGCTGGGCCTGCTTTACGCAGACCACTTCCCGTTTCGCCAGAAAGCCACCGCGCGGGGCATCCGACGCACGCCGTTCCATGCGCATCTGCTGGAGCGCGGTGCTGTCATGGGTGAACTTGCCGGGTGGGAGCGCGCAAATTGGTTCGCCCGCGAAGCCCAAGAGGCGCAGTATGAATACAGCTGGTCGCGTCAGAACTTTTTCGACAACGTCCGCGATGAACATATGGCTGTGCGTCAGAACGTCGGCATGTATGACATGTCGTCTTTTGGGAAAATCCGCGTCGAAGGGCGCGATGCGCAGGCCTTTATGAACTATATCGGGGGCGGCAATTATGACGTGCCTGTCGGCAAAATCGTTTATACCCAATTCCTGAACCGCAAAGGCGGGATTGAGGCGGATGTGACCGTCACAAGGATTGAAGAGCAGTGCTATCTGGTCGTCACCCCGGCGGCGACGCGTCTGGCGGATCAGACGTGGATGCGGCGCAATGTCGGCGACTTCAACGTCGTGATCACCGATGTCACTGCAGGCGAAGGGGTGCTGGCCGTGATGGGGCCGCGCAGCCGCGATTTACTGCAAGCGGTGTCGCCGAACGATTTTTCAAATGACGTGAACCCTTTTGGGACCGCGCAAGAGATTGAGATTGGGATGGGGCTCGCCCGTGTGCACCGGGTGACTTACGTGGGTGAACTTGGGTGGGAGGTTTATATCCCATCGGATCAATGCGGGCATGTGTTTGAAACGCTGGCCAAAGCTGGACAGGATTTCGACCTTAAGCTGTGCGGGATGCATATGATGGACACCTGCCGCATGGAGAAGGGCTTTCGCCATTTCGGCCATGATATCACAGCCGAGGATCACGTACTTGAAGCGGGTCTTGGCTTTGCGGTGAAAACCGACAAGCCCGATTTTATCGGGCGTGATGCGGTGCTGGAAAAGCGCGAAACGGGGCTGGAACAGCGCCTTGTGCAGTTCAAGCTGACGGACGCGGAACCGCTGCTTTATCACAACGAACCGATTGTGCGCGATGGGGAGGTTGTGGGCTATCTGTCATCGGGTGGCTATGGGCACCATGTTGGCGCGGCGGTGGGCATGGGCTACGTGCCGTGCAAAGGCGAAAGCGTGGCCGAGATGCTGGCCAGTGGTTACGAGATCGACGTAATGGGCACGCGGGTGAAAGCCAAAGCGCAGACAAAGCCGTTTTATGATCCAAAGGGCGCGCGCGCGAAGGCGTGAGGGCAGACTTTCATCGAAAGTCTGAAACCAAATCCTTGAAGAGGATTTGGTACTTGCAATGAAAATGCCGCCGTCTTTCGGGACGGCGGCATTTCAATGTTCTGGGCCGATGCTTTATTGGCGGTCCGTCTGTGGCCCAAGCGCGTTCAGCCCTTTGAGTATATCAATGGCATAGGCCAGTTGATAGTCTTCCTCGCGCAGCTCGGCTGCGGCTTCGGCGCGGGTGCGGTCTTCTTCGATTTGCTCAATCTCATCCTCGGACAGGCTGTCGTTGTTCAAAGATCCACGCAGGTCAGCCTCGGAACGCTGGCGCGGCGCATCCTCTTCTGCATCCTCGGCTTCGGGCTGGCGGCGGGGTTGTTCAACGATGATATCGGGGGAAATCCCAAGCGATTGGATCGACCGACCTGACGGCGTGTAATAGCGCGCGGTGGTCAGGCGCATCGCGCCTTCGCCCTGCAATGGCACAACCGTCTGGACCGATCCTTTCCCAAAGGATTTGGTGCCCACAACAATCGCGCGGCGATGATCCTGCAGCGCGCCCGCGACGATTTCTGACGCAGAGGCAGAGCCGCCGTTGATCAACACCACAATCGGCTTGCCTTGGGCCAGATCGCCCGGCGTTGCGTTAAAGCGTTCACTATCGGCCAGTTCACGGCCACGGGTCGACACGATTTCACCGGCATCAAGGAAGGCATCAGACACAAACACCGCCTGGTTCAGCAACCCACCTGGATTGTTGCGCAGGTCCACGACAACGCCGTCGATGTTATCGATCCCGCCCGCCTCTTCGATCTGCTTGGCAAGGCCTTCTTGCAGGTTCGGGAAGGTCTGGGCGTTAAAGGTCGTCACGCGCAAGACCACGGCTTTGCCTTCGGTGCGGGTGCGCACAGCGGTCAGCTTGATCGTGTCGCGGATGATAGAGACTTCAAACGGCTCGGCCGTTTCTTCGCGCACAACCGTGATGATCACTTCTGACCCAACTGGCCCGCGCAGCAATTGCAGCGCATCATCCAACGTCAGCCCCAGCAGGCTTTCGCCATCGACCGCCGTGATGAAATCACCAGCCTCCATCCCCGCAGCCGCAGCCGGGGTGCCATCAATGGGCGAGACCACTTTGACCCAGCCTTCTTCCTGCGTGACTTCAAGGCCAAGGCCACCAAATTCACCACGCGTCTGCACGCGCATATCAGCGGCGTCCTCTTCCGACAGATAGCTGGAATGCGGATCAAGCGATGTGAGCATACCGTTGATCGCGGCCTCAATCAGCTCTTTCTCGTCCACATCTTCCACATAGCCTGCGCGGATCCGTTCAAAGATGTCACCAAACAGATCAAGCTGTTCGTAAACATTTACATCGTCGCTGGCCTCTTGGGCCAGAAGTGGCCCGGCGATTTGGGTTGTTGCAACCAATCCCAGAACGGTGCCACCAGCAGCGGCCATCATCAGCTTTTTCATGTTCAATCCTAATTCTCGTCCAACACGAACCATGTCGCGGGGTCTATGGGACTTTGCCCTTCCCTGACTTCAAGATAAAGGGTCTGTGTTGCCGCAATAAGGCTTGCACCTTCATTTTCTATCAAAAGGACGTCAACACCGGGCATTTCTCCGCCCATCAGGCCAATCGGGGCACCCTTTGGCAGCACTTGACCGACGCTTCCATAGACTGCGCCAAGCCCTGCGATTACCATCAGCACATCGGCGGCGGGTTCCAGCACGACGACATTGTCGTAATCCAGCAGCGGGCCAACGAACAACACGGTCGCAGGTGTCGGGGTTGTCACCAAGGCCTGCGGGCGGGTGGCGATGATGATGCCGGGGCGCACGATGCCTGCTGCATCCGCCGTATTGTAGCCGCGCAGGACCTGACCCTGAACCGGTAGTTCAAGCGTGCCCTTCGCCCCCAATCCATCTGTCGCACCCGGTAAATCACCAAAGCTTTCAACCAGCCCCCCGGCGAAATCATCCAAGGTTTCGGTGCTTGCAATCAGCAATGCGGTTTGAATTGGATCATCGGCAAAACGCTGGGGCAAATCCGTGCGTTCGGATATCGCCTCGCTTAACTTGGCGCGGGCTTCTTGGGCCCCTTTCAGCCCCGCGGCCAAGGTATCTGCGGCGCTGCCTTGCAAGTCACGCAGAAGCGCGACCTCTTCCAATTGCAAACGCAAAGCATCGACTTGCGCTTGCAGGGCAGGGGTCACATCAGCGGCGATCATGCCTGCGCGGGCGGTGCCAAGCGCGCCGTTTGGATGCAGCAAGGACACCGGCCCAGAGGTTTGGGCGGTAGACTGCAACACCCCCAACAACTGGCTGACTTCGACGCTTTTGGCATCCAAAGTGGCGGCAATCGCCTGTTCGCGAATAGTGGCGCGGCGTAGCCCGTCGCGCATCGCAATTAGCCCGTTTTCATAGGCCTTCACCGTTGCGGTCAACGCCCGCACCCGGTCGCGCCCACCACCCGCAGCGGCCAATTGGGCGGCTGCAGCTTCAAGTTTGTCCCGCGCGGCTTGGGCGGCTTGCGCTGCGGTTTCTTGTGCGACAGCGGGTGTTGCCAAAACGATCAGAAGGGCGGCAAGGCGCAGCATCAATCAATCAGGCTTTCACCGGTCATTTCGGCTGGTTTGTCCAAGCCCATCAACTGCAAAACAGTTGGTGCCAAATCCGCCAAGCGGCCATTGTGCAGTGTCGCGCCCTCCGACCCGCCGACCAAAGCCACGGGCACCGGGTTCAGCGTATGGGCGGTATGGGCCCCGCCTGTTTCCGGGTCGATCATCATTTCGCAATTGCCGTGATCGGCGGTGACGATCATCGCACCACCGGCTGTATCCAACGCATCCAATACCTGACCAAGGCCTTCATCTACAGCTTCACACGCCTTTATTGCGGCATCCAGATCACCGGTATGCCCGACCATGTCGGGGTTGGCAAAGTTCGTAACGATCAGGTCATAGCCGTCCTTGATCGCGCCAACGAAAGCCTGCGTGACTTCGCCGGCGGACATTTCAGGCTGCATGTCATAGGTCGCAACCTTGGGTGAGGACGGCATGTGCCGATCTTCGCCCTCTTCAGGAACCTCGATCCCGCCGTTTAGGAAGAAGGTGACATGGGGGTATTTTTCGGTTTCGGCAAGGCGGAACTGGCGCAGACTATGCTTGGCGACCCATGCGCCCAGCGTATTTTGGATATCGCGTTTGGGGAAGACGGCTGGATACCAATCTTTGTGTCGATCCGAATATTCAACCATGCCAAGGCGGGCGGCGAGTGCGGGCAAGTCCCGCGCAAAACCGTCAAAGTCAGGGTTGCCCATCGCCTCTAGAACCTCGCGCGCGCGGTCAGAGCGGAAGTTGAGGCAAAACAGCCCGTCCTCGGCGCGAAAGCCTGCGTAGTTTGCGATCACCGTGGCCGGAATAAATTCATCAGTTTTGCCATCGGCATAAGCTTGATCAATGGCGGATTTTGGATCGGGGGCGGTTGCGCCTTTTCCAAGCACCATGGCTTCAAACGCGGTTTTGACGCGGTCCCATCGATTGTCGCGATCCATTGCGAAATACCGGCCTGTGACGGTGGCGATGGTCACGCCTTCAGGCAGCATCCCGGTCAGTTCGGCCATATAATCATGCGCCGAAGACGGGGCCACATCGCGGCCATCGGTCATGGCGTGCACGACGACGGGGACCTTTTGCTCTGTCAGGTAGCGCGCGACTGCGGCGATATGCAGAAGGTGCCCATGCACGCCCCCATCAGAGACGACCCCCATCAAATGCGCCCGACCGCCGGTTTTCAGCAACGTCGCGATAAAGTCTTGAAAGGCTGTGGCCTGCGGGAAAGACCCATCCTCAATCGCCAGATCAATCTGGCCAAGGTCCATCGCCACAACGCGTCCCGCACCAATATTGGTATGGCCAACCTCAGAATTGCCCATCTGGCCCTTTGGCAAACCGGCGTCTGGCCCATGGGTGATCAGCTGTGCGGACGGGCATTCCGCCATAATGCGATCAAAGTTTGGCGTTTTTGCAAGAACGGGCGCGTTCCCTTCAGATGTTGGTCCAATCCCCCAACCGTCCAGAATACACAACACAACAGGTTTCGGCGCAGCCATTGGCAAATCTCCCTCAAATCACGGCAGGTTTAGCGCAAGGGGCAATGCGGTGAAACACCCATAGCTTTCTTTGTCCAAAAATACTTCCGCCGGAGGCATCTACACCCGATGATAAGGTGCCCCTGCCAGAATAGACGCGGCGCGGTAAAGTTGTTCCGCCAACATCACCCGCACCAGCATATGCGGCCAGACCATTGCCCCAAAGCTAAGTGAAAAATCAGCGCGCGCGCGCAAGGCGGGGTCAATCCCATCTGCCCCGCCGATAACAAAGGCCACGTCTTGGCGGCCTTGATCCCGCCATCCGGCCAGCTTGTCTGCAAAGATAGGCGAACTTAGCACTTTGCCACGTTCGTCCAATGTGCAAATTAAAGCGCCATCCGGCACGGCGCGGTCGAGCAAAGCGGCCTCGGCCGCCATACCGCCGCCTTTCTTATCCTCAACCTCGCGCAATTCAGCCGGGCCAAGCGCAAGGGCGCGGCCGGTACGGTCAAAACGGGTCAGGTAGTCGGTATAAAGGTCGCGCGCGGGGCCGCTGCGCAGGCGGCCCACGGCGCAGATTTGTACCCGCATCAGGCCGAACTATGCGCCGCCCCGGGCTGCCACATCTTTTCAAGCTGATAGAATTCGCGAACCTCAGGGCGGAAGATGTGCACAATCACATCGCCGGTGTCGATCAACACCCAATCGCCAATGTCGCGGCCTTCCATCTTTGAGCGGATGCCGTGTTCCTGCTTTAGCAGATCAACCAGCTTTTCCGCCATCGCGCTAACCTGCCGGGTCGACCGGCCTGAAGCGATGACCATGTGGTCGCCGATTTCTGACTTACCGCGCAGGTCAAAACTGACCACGTCCTCGGCCTTGTCGCTTTCTAATGATGAAAGAATTACAGCCAGCAATGCATCGCTGGAAATTGATTGCTGGGTCCGCGTCATGCGCGACCCGCGCGTGGTCGCATGGGCGACCGTGGTGGGAAAAGACAGCTCATTGTCCTCCAAAATGTTGGGCCCCGGTGGTCCGCCCCGGAACAAGACGTGCCCCCATATTAGCATGGTTCTACACAATCTCAACGGGGGTTCCCCGGTAAGGCTGTGACGTTGCGGTGAATGTGGATGAATGGCCTGCCGGATCAGCTGGGTCGCATAACGTAAAGCACGCGGCGCAGGAGGATCACAAGCAAGGGCATGCAAAGGTAGGCAAGGGTTAGGCTGATCCATATTTCAAGCGTAAAGGCGCTGTAGTCGGTCGCCGTGCCCGCAATTTCAGAGGTATAGCTATAGTCTTCTGCTTGCGTCTGGATGCGGGCAAATACCTCTTCAGGGGTGCCTTGGACAAAGGCGATTACGCCATCTTGCCCCAGTTTTCCATAAAGCCAAGGCAACCAAAAACCCGCAGCGGCGGCGATGCCACCCACAATAGCAATGATCGCGGCTTTGATGAATGTCATGTGCAATCGCCCGTAAAGAAAGCCGATTGCCAATGGCGGGATCAATGCAACCTCCCAAGGGAGGTTGTAGGTTGCCAGATACGGCACTGCGTAAACGGCGCTGCCCGCCAAAGCAAAGCTAAGGGCTGGCCACATGATCAGGCGCGACACAAAAGGCTGGGCAAAATCTGGGTGAACAACGAAAGGATTTTGATGCAACCCACCCGGCGCGGCCTTTGTCAGGCTGGTCAGAAACGGCACAATCGCCAGCGCCGCCGTGACGGCAACCCAAGCTTCAAACACCTTGCCTTGAATGATTGTGGGTTCCCCCAGCAAAGTCAGATCATAGGATACATCCGCCGCACTTGCGCGCAGCTGATCAAGTGTCGGAATGGCCCCAAATTGCGCATTGATCCACATCCCCCACATGCCTGCGACGAACCCCGCCCCAAAAAACAGCGCGGCAAACATCCGTTCGCTGCGATCTTTGGAGGCATTTGTCGTGATGATCATCAGGGCGACCGCGATGCCAAAACCTGCCCCAAAGCGCAGCGCGAGTTCGGAAATCTGCGGTATGTAGGTCGTGAAAAGCCAGCCCAACACGGCTGCAAACAGGGTGAATGTCACCAGTCGCACATGGAATGATCCACGGGCAAAAAGCCCGCTATCGGTGTCCTTAATAATGCCGCTAAACGCCATGACTTTTCCTTTCGGCCGTAAATAGACGGATATCCTTAAGGCAAAGTGGATAACTGCGGCGATTTCGTGGGATTTGCGTGGCGCAAAGGCGGCAGCGCGGCTAGTCCGGCGCTTTCTTGCCGAATGGCGTGCCGTCCATAACCGTCACCTCGCGCTGTGGGAACGGGATGCTGATCCCGTTTTCGGAAAACGCATCCCAGAGCGCCAGAAAAACATTCCCCCGGATATTGGGCAGTCCGCCGGTTGGATCTTTGATCCAAAACCGCAGGATATAATCGACGGAACTATCGCCAAATCCCACGATATGGCAGACTGTTGGGCGAAAGCTAAGGACGCGGTCCACGCTTTGCGCAGCTTCAATCGCGATACGGCGCACATCATGGGGATTGTCGTGGTAGGCGGTGCCGAAATAGATATCGAGCCGCACGAAATCATTGGAATGCGACCAGTTCACCAC
>CAYPVL010000051.1:1927-24150 GCA_964414165.1 uncultured Cognatiyoonia sp. | reverse complement strand
CTATGTGGGACGAAGCTGCCTTTCGCTGCGGCTGCGCCAGTGTCAGCTTTCCGGAAATGCAGCGATGCTTTCGGTCATCAGAATTATCAGCCAAGTAGCGCATTCAAGCGCGGCTTCTTTTGCAAGGTCAGGACGGTCAACCACTTTGGAGGGCTGGCTGAAGACACCTTCTCCGGTTTCATTCACGTTCTTCAGGAGACCCTCGATACCTCCGTGAACCATCTCGTTCCCTTTGCTCGTCAACACTTTGTTGATCGTCTATTTGTTGTCAGCAAGCGTTTTTCTAAGCTCTTCATCCAAGTTGTCCGAAAACAACTCTTCGATCATCTCAAAAAGCTTTGGTCGCTCTTTATACTTCCAACCATTCTCCCAGATTGGATGGGAATTGGGTTTTAGCCGCAGATACTTGACCGTAATTGCCCTTTCCAGAATTGGACGTAGCAACGTCAACGCCCCATGCAAGTAACCTTGTCGGATAAGTTCCCTTAGGGAGAGACACAGCGAGTACCCACTTGGTATGAGGAGCGTTGCGGCCTTTTGAGGAGTGGAAAGGTTCTGGCTTGACGTCAGCGGCTTTGCCCGGTGAAGCTCCTCAACCGCGGCGACTATTACTCGGTCCAATGCTACCAGTTCTTCGAGACCCAAATATGGTTCGCTGCTTGGAGTGAAAATTACTCCTTCAAAACCCGACAAGCACTAAACTCCTACTAAGTTCTTCGTTGATCAGCACAGGATAGCCGACATCCGCACTGCGCGCAGCATCTAATACTTTGGGCTCAATCCCGACCTCTGATGGATTTTTGCACACCCGCGGTATCTGAAGTCGAAATTCCCCCGACAACCACTCCCCTCACGCCCGCCCCGCTGTCCCGGAAAGCGCCAAGGGATCGACCCCGATCACATTCAGCGCGGCGGTCCATTTGTGTTCATTGGCCCGTCCAAAGATGATGTCATCGGTCGGATCACAGGTCAGCCAACCGTTCTGGGCAATCTCGTCTTCCAGCTGCCCCGGCCCCCAGCCCGCATAGCCAAGCGCCAGCATTGATGTTTTGGGCCCCTGCCCGCGTGCGATATCCTCAAGCACATCCAGCGTGGCGGTCATGCAGATGCCTGCCTCGACCTCCATCGTGCCGGTTTCGGACCGGTAGTCTTCGCTGTGCAGCACAAAGCCCCGCGCCCCATCGACCGGGCCACCAAAATGGACCCGGATATTGCGCACGTCAGCCGCCCTTTCGATCCCAAGCTGTTCAAGCAGCGGGCCAAAGCGGATGTCAGGCTGCGGTTTATTGACGATCAACCCCATCGCCCCCTCTTGGGAATGCGCACAAAGGTACACCACGCTTTGGGCAAAGCGCGGATCCCCCATCATGGGCATTGCGATCAAAAGCTTGCCGCAAAGATTGCTGTCCATCTCAATCATGGTTTTGATGGTGGCACGCCGCTTGGATATGTCAAGGCGATCACGTCACCGCTAGATGGCTGAAATGGGCGTTTTTTCGTGCTCAGGCCGGGTTAAATAGAAATCATGTTAAAAGCTGCCCTTACATCCTGCGCGATTCTTTTTGCGCCCGCCGCCTTGGCCAGTCCCATGGATCAGATCGTATCGGTCGAGGTGATTCCCGGTTGGGAAACCCAAAGCGGCAGCCAGATGGCCGCCTTGCGCATTTCGCTTGCGCCCGGATGGAAGACCTATTGGCGTGCGCCCGGTGATGCCGGCATTCCGCCACTGATCAATTTTGCAGGCTCGGACAATGTGGCCGCCACCCGCATGCAATGGCCCGTGCCGGATGTGTTTTACCAACGCGGTATGCGCAGCATTGGCTACAACGGCGATGTGGTGATCCCGGTGGAACTGACCCCTGCTGCGGCGGGTGCGCCAATGACGCTATCGGGTGAGATGCAGATCGGGGTCTGCGAAGAGATTTGCGTGCCCGCCCATCTGACCTTCTCGGCGGATATTCCGCCGGATGGTGCGCGCTCTCCTGCGATTGTCGCCGCCTTGATTGATCGCCCCCTCACGGCGCAAGAGGCCGGTGTGTCAGCTGTCACCTGTTCCTTTTCCCCAACCGACAATGGTGTCTTGATCGAAGCCAATATTGCGGTCCCGCCCACGGGGCGCGACGAGGCTATTGTGATTGAAGCGGGTGATCCTGCGGTCTGGGTGTCGGAACCCCAGATTCAGCGGCGCGGCGATCAGATCACCGCGGCTGCGCGTATGGTGCATGCGGGAGGCGAAAGCTTTGCCCTGAACCGGTCTGATATTCGGATTACGGTACTTGGGTCTGATCACGCGGTTGACGTGCGTGGATGTACACCAGAGTAGCTTGATTGCCTGTGCAGAGGGGGCGCTGCCCCCGGCTGCGCCTCCCCCGGGATATTTTGAACCCAAAGAGATGTATTGGGTTGGCGTAAATTGATACCGCTTTCTTCTAGGCTGTCCTTCGCATGAGCGCTATGGCCAAAGCGCTGATGATATAGATGAGAACAAGCAGTCCCATCACACCAACAAAGAACAGGCCCAATGCCGGGCCGACCCCGTTGTTCAGCATCGGCAGTGCCGCGGCCAAGGGCGCAAGCGGCGCGCCGGTGATCGTGATCGGCAGCAGCAACGCGCCGAAAAGCCCCAGTGCCCCGACAACGCCAAATCCTGCGGGCAGGAACATTGCCGCTTTACGCCCGCGCAACGCGCGGCGCGCGGCGCGCACCTGTTTGTGCACGTCCCCTTGCATCGCAATCAATGCAGGCACGATCAACAGCACAAGTATCATCCCAAAGCCAAGGCCGAAGACCAATGTCACCACGGTAGGTTTCAGGAATTCAGCTTGATTTGACCCTTCATAAAGCAGCGGCGTCAGCCCAAGCACGGTCGTCAGTGTCGTCAGCAGGACCGGGCGGAGGCGGTCCGCCGTTCCGTCAATAATGGCGGGCACCATACCCCGATCTTTAGCGTATTCGTCGATGGTCGTCACCAACACGATGGAATCGTTGATCACAATCCCGACCATTCCAATCAGACCAACCACGGTGAACATGCTCATCGGGATACCCCAGACGTTGTGCCCGTAGATTGTGCCGACAAGGCCGAAGGGGATGATCGCCATCACGACCAAAGGCCGCGTCCAACTGCCGAATATCCAGGCCAGCGACAGGAATATCCCGCAGAGCACAAGGATCAGCCCGGTGCGCGCATCGGCCAAAAACTGATTTTCCTGTTCGCTCAGCCCCGCTAAGGCTGTTTCCACGCCGAAGCGTTCTGCTATTTGGGGCAGGATCGTCTCATCAATGATCTTTTGCACTTCGGCGGCGCGGTCTGCGTCTTCGTCGTCCAGATCGCCGGTGACGGATACCAGCAAAATACCGTTATCGCGCTGGATCAGGCTAAAGCCGGTGCGGCTTTGGACCGTGACCACATCGCCAAGCGGCACATAGTTCCCGGTGTCCGTGCGAATTTGCGTCCGATCTAGGAAATCGGCCGTCAGTTCATCCTTTGGCAGTTCTACCCGGATCGTGGCAGAGCGTGCGCCATCGGGATAGCTTGCCGCTTCGATCCCGCCGAGGCGGCTGCGCAATGTCCGCCCGAGGCCGTCGATGGACAGGCCCAGCGCTTCGCCTTGGGGCGTCAGTTCAAGAAGCAGTTCTTCTTTGTCATAAGATAGGCTGTCTTCAAGGCCGCTGATCTCTCCGAATTGGGCAAGTTCGCCTTTCAGTGCTTCGGCGGCGGCTTTCAGCACTTCGGGGTCAGCGCCGAAAAGCTGCACATCAAGGCTGTCCCCGCCGGGGCCGCGCCCCCATGAACGGAAGCTAACCGTTTCGGCCAAAGGATGCTGGCGCACGCTATCCTGTAGATCTGCCACGAAGGCGTAGCTGGAATAGGGGCGGCTGTCGGCGTCGATCAGTGTGATCGAAATCGCACCCAGTTGGTCTGGGTCTTTTTGCGAAGACCCGGCGATGGGACGCCCGGAATTTCCGCCCACTTGCGCAACAACGAATTCAAGCGGGTTCGTGCCGTGTTCGGCCGCGTATTCTGCGCCCAGCTCTTCGGCGGCGCGTTGCAATTCCTGCATCATCACAATGGTATCGGCGCGCGTGGCAGAAGGGAGCATCGTGAAATTGCCCGTCACCTGCCCCTGTTCGGGCGCGTTGAAAAACCGCCATTGCACATCGCCTTTGATCAGCAGGATCACTTGGCTGGCCAAAAGCAGCGTCACCCCGGCAAAGACCGGATAACGTGCCCAGATCACAAAACCCATGAAGGGACGGAACAGCCGATCACGCACCCAGTCAAAGCCCCGGTTCACGATCCGCGAAGGCATATCATACCAGTGTTCCTTGGCCGAATGGGCGATGGATTTAGAGAGGTGGTGCGGCAGGATCAGGAAGCATTCGACCAGTGAGGCCGCAAGTACGACAATCACCGTGAAGGGGATGTCGGCGATCAAGCTGCCAAAGCGCCCGCCGATAACGACAAGGCCGAAGAAGGCGATGATCGTCGTCAGTGTCGCCGAAAACACTGGACTAAACATGCGCGTCGCGGCGCGTTCGGCGGCGACTTCGGGGGCCTCGCCCAATTTGCGCGCACGGAAATCGGCGTGTTCGCCCACGACGATGGCATCATCCACCACGATCCCAAGCGTAATAATCAGCGCAAAAAGTGAGATCATGTTGATCGTGATCCCAAAGGCATACATCAGCGCAATCGCAGCCAGCATCGCCGCCGGGATGCCTGCGGCGACCCAGAAGGCGGTACGTGCGTTCAGGAAAAGAAACAGAAGGAGGACGACAAGCCCAAGGCCGGTCAGCCCGTTTTCCAGCAGGATATCAAGACGCCCGGTGATCGATTCCGCCAAGCTGTTCACCAGCGTCATTTCGACCCCGGCGGGCAAGGTCGCCCCGAACTCTGCGACCACCTCTTCCACGCTGCGCTGCAGGCCAATGGCATCGCCCGATGCGGTGCGATCCACGCGCACTTGTACGGCAGGGTTGGCACCAACATAGAACGCCTCAAAGCGGTCCACCCCTTCGCTGCGCACGGTTGCCACATCCCCCACAGTCAGGTTTGATCCATCGGGGTTTTGGCGCAGGGAAATCTGCGCAATTGCATCCGGTGAGCGTTTGGCGATGCCCGTGCGCACCCGTGTGGCGTTGGACACATCCCCGGCGGGGTCGCCTTGTGCTTCTTCCCGGATGCGTGCCGAGATATCGGTCATCCCGATGTCGTATTTGATAAGAGAGGTCGAGGGGACTTCGACGATGGTCGAGGGGGCGGCGATACCGCTGATTGTTGTCTGGGTCACGCCTTCGGCAAAAAGCCGGATGACGAATTCATCGGCAAAGCGCCCAAGTTGATCGACGCCGACCGGGCCGGTGATGACCACGTCCGTCACACGGTCGCTCCACCCGCCGCGGCGGATTTCGGGGTCTTCGGCGTCATCGGGCAGGTTCGCGATACTATCAAGCGCGAGTTGGACGTCTTCATTAGCCCGTTCGATATCGGTGCCGGGCAGGAATTCAATTGTGAAAGACGCACGCCCTTCGATGGCTGAGGACGAGGTCGCGCTGACGCCGTCAACGGCCTGCAAAACCGGTGTAACGATCTGGACGATGCCTGCGTCTACATCTTCGGGCCCGGCCCCTTCCCAAGCAACTGACACGCGGACGTTATCGACAACCACGTCTGGGAAAAACTGCGCGCGCATGTTGGGAAAGGCCAGCAGACCTGCGGCCAGCATCAGGAACAACAGCAGGTTTGCGATGGTTTTGTGGCGCACGAAGTACGAAAAGATGCCGCCTGCGCGCATGTTCAGCTTGTCACCGGGTGTGGCCATCCGTTAGCTCCCCATCCGGCGTTCAAGGTTGGTGACCATCTCGGCGGGCACTTCGTCTTTTTCCAGCTGGGCCAGCATCCGGGTCTTCACATTGTCGGGCATCCGGCTGTCTGTCACGAAAGCCACCAGTTTGGCGCGGCGTTCGGGTTCAAGTGCAACGGTTTCGGGGGGCGGCGGGGGTGCGGGGGCGGCACTTGCCTCTTCCGCAGTCAGCGGGCGCACACCGATCCCGGCCCCAAGCAAAGGCGAGCGTTCGGCGACGATCCGTTCCCCTTCCAGACCGCTGGCCCGGATGATCACATCATCGCCTTGGCGGCGCAAAAGGTCTGTTTCGCGCAGCTCAAGCCGGTCCTCGGCATTCACCACAAGCACGGTTTCATCTGCCGCAACAGCGGTGGCCGGCACAAGGGCGACGCGATTAAGCGTGGGTTCATTGACGCTGACGGTCACAAAATCACCGGGGCGAAACCCGGGGGTGGCGCTGAGGCGTGCAAAGATCAAACGCCCCGTTTGCCCGGCCCCCACGGCGGCCCCTTCGCGGGTGATGACGCCTTGGGCTGTCAAAGCGTTGCCGTAGCTATCAAGGGTCACTTCTACGGGCGATTGCAACAGCGTTCCCTCGCCCGACAAAAGCCGCGCGTATTGCGAGGTTGAGACGCGGAATGCGACCTCAAGCTGGGTTGGATCAAGCAGCGTAGCAAAGCGTTCATTCGGGGTCACCCGCCCGCCAAGGGCGACGGTGACATCAGACAGCGAACCATCGAAAACGGCATAGACTTCCGTGTCTTCCAAGGCGCGATCTGCCTCGGCCAGACCAATTTGCGCACGCGCCAGCCGTGTGCGCGATTGATCAAGGCGCGCCTCGGCGCTGGCGATGGACTGACGGCGCGACAGAACGCTTGCGTTAGCTGAACTTTCGGCAAGTTCTGCGGTTTCAACCGCCGCTGCCGTGCCCACCCCGCGCGTTTGCAGATCGCGCGCACGGGTCAGGGCTTGGGCGCGCAGTTCCAATTGGGATTGGGCGGCGGTCAGTTCATCGCGCGCCAGCGTCAGCCCGCGTTCAGCATCGCGCAATTCGGCTTGGGCATCTTGCAAATCCGCCGCCGCACGGTCGCGGGCGGCTTGTGCGGTTGTGGGATCAATGCGCATCAAAAGCTGGCCTGCGGTGACAACGCCGCCTTCGATCAGGGCCGGATCAGCCTCAAGCACCGTCCCCCCAACGCCAGAGCGTAGATCGAGTGTGCGCTGGCTGCGCAGTTCACCGAAAACAGTCAGGACGGGAGTGATGGATTGCGGTTCAACGGTGACGACATTCACCGCAAAGATGCGTTCGCGTTCGGGAAAGCTGCGCGGTTCGGCCGACATGCGTTCCTGCACCGCCCCGCTAACCAACGTCGAGGCGTAGTAGAACAAACCAAGGGTTACAGACATCAAAAAGATGCCAACCAATGAACGGCGTAAGAAACGCATGGGCGGATTTCCCTTTACAGTGCCCTTCAACAGATAGTGCGGACGCATACTGCGTCCACCCTACCGGGTGATACGTGAACGCACGTTACTTCCGGCGTTGATGTTCATCCAAACGTGGAAGAATTTCGACGAAATTGCAGGGGCGGTGCCTGTAATCAAGCTGTTTGCCCAAAATTTCATCCCATGCATCCTTGCAGGCACCGGGGCTGCCGGGCAGCGCAAAGAGATAAGTGCCGTTTGCCACGCCACCCGTTGCGCGCGATTGCACGGCGGAGGTGCCGATCTTTTGCATGCTGACGATCGTGAAAACGGTACCGAAGGCGTCGATCTCTTTCTCGTAAACATCGCGGTGTGCTTCGACCGTGACATCGCGGCCCGTCAGGCCGGTGCCGCCGGTTGAAATCACCACATCAATGTCTGGATCAGCGCACCAATCGCGCAGTTGCTTGGCAATCACAGCGCGATCGTCTTTGACGATTTCGCGCGCAGCAAGCGTATGCCCTGCCCCCGCGATCCGCTCTACCAGTATAGTGCCAGAGCGATCATCTTCGCGCGCGCGCGTATCGCTGACCGTCAGGACGGCGATGCGGATGGGAATGAAATCAAGGCTGTCGTCAATCCGGCTCATGCCCGGCATTTAGAGGCAAGGGTTGGCGACTGGCAAGCGCGGTTCGGACAAAAGCGCATCAAATTCCGGGCGCATCCGCTCAGAGGTCATGAAATCGAAGAACGCCTTACGCTCTGCGCTGACACGTTTGCAAGAGGCCGGATTTTGCGGCGCAAGCCTTGCGACATAGGCATCATAGGCGTTTTGCACGCTAGCGCGGCTGGCGGCGGGATAGGTATTGTCGGCGTAGTAATCCAGCAGTTCCCCCCGGTAGGTTTCAAGCTTGGCGATCTGGTCGGGGCTAAAGCTGCCGTCGCAGGATTTCGCCACAGCCTCGATCAGCGCATAAAGCGATGCCGCACAACCCACCGCCCCGATCTTTGAGAAATCCACAGCCGTAATGTTCCCACCATTCGTTGCCGCATTGGGCTGGCGCAGGATGGCCACGTTGCCGGGCAGTTTCAGGACCATTTCGCCGTTATCAGACACTTCGACGTTGGACACATGTTTGATGAACAGCCGGTCATAATCCACAAGGCCAAGCGGGTCGGCGGCAGCACTTGTAGCGGCAAGAATAAGGATCAAACTGGTTAACAGACGCATCAGGACATTTCCTTCAGTTTCGACTTAAGCGCCAGCAGATCCGCCCAAGCATCCCGCTTGGCCGCCGTTTGGCGCAATAAGTAGGCAGGATGGAACATCGGCATTACCGGACGGTTAACAGCCGTCTGCCATTGCCCCCGGATGCGGGTAATCCCGGCGCGACCCAGCAGTGCTTGGCACGGCGTGTTCCCCATCAGGACCAGCACATCAGGGTTCGCAAGCGCGATGTGACGTTCCAGAAACGGCAGCATCATCGCGATTTCCTCCGGCGTCGGCGTGCGGTTGGAAGGCGGGCGCCATGGCAGCACATTGGTGATATAAACCGCTTGCGCGCGGTCAGACACCGCCCTGTCCATGCCGATGGCCGCCAGCATTTTGTCCAGCAACTGCCCCGCCTGCCCGACAAAGGGCTTGCCCGCCCGGTCCTCTTCCCGGCCCGGCGCTTCGCCGATGATCATCACGCGGGCTTCGGGGTTGCCATCGGCGAAGACGAATTTCTGCGCGCCCTTTTTGAGGTCGCAGTGTTCAAAGCCGGCCATCGTGGCGGCAAGCATCTCAAGATCGCTGGCTTGCCCGGCCAGCGTGGTCGCCACGGCCACCGCATCAATATCGGGAACGACGGGTATGGTGGGTGGTGCGTTACGCGATTTTTGCAGGGTTGGTTCTGCTTTTGGTGTCTTTGCTTCCAGCTCATATCGGTTGACCGGCGCGTCGCAGATCGCATCAATCGCACCAAGTTCCACCTGCCATTCCAGCAGCGCACGGTCGTTCCAATATGAAGGGGCAGCATCCATTTTGGCAGAATACGGCGATTCTGTGGCAATGGGCAGGGGGGTCGGGTCAACAGTTTGTTTCTTTTGCGGAGTGGAGGGTGCGGCCCCTCCGGGGGGCATATATTTATTCAAAAGAAACTTGGAGGTGAGCGTATGTTCAGCGGGGGGCTTTGCGTCATTATCCCCTTTGTCAGCGGCATCTATTCGTCCGCATCATTGAAGCCCACGCGCCCCGGCCCTATAACCCCCTGAACGCAACGAAGGGTCACGCCATGACATTCCGCCAAAAGCACCTTCTTGGGATTGAGCCGCTGCATCCCACCGAGATCACCACCCTGCTGGACCTCGCCGATGGCTATGCCAATGCCCCCACGGACGCGCGCCATCGCACGGTGCTGGCGGGCATGACCCAGATCAATATGTTCTTTGAAAATTCCACCCGCACGCAGGCCAGCTTTGAACTGGCGGGCAAGCGTCTTGGGGCGGATGTGATGAATATGGCGATGCAGGCGAGTTCTATCAAAAAGGGTGAGACGCTGATTGATACAGCGCTGACGCTGAACGCGATGCACCCTGACTTGCTGGTCGTGCGCCATCCCCATTCCGGCGCGGTGGATTTGCTGGCCCAAAAGGTCAACGGCGCTGTTTTGAACGCAGGTGACGGGCGGCACGAACATCCCACCCAAGCGCTGCTTGATGCGCTGACCATCCGCCGCGCGAAGGGGCGCCTGCATCGCCTTTCGGTCGCGATTTGTGGCGATATCGCCCATTCCCGTGTGGCCCGTTCAAACATCATGCTGCTGGGCAAGATGGAGAACCGGGTGCGTCTGATCGGACCACCGACGCTGATGCCGTCGGGGATTGGTGAGTTTGGGGTCGAGGTGTTTGACAATATGGAAGAGGGGTTGCGCGACGTTGATGTCGTCATGATGCTGCGCCTTCAGAAAGAACGCATGGACGGCGGGTTCATCCCGTCCGAGCGTGAATATTTCCATCGCTACGGTCTTGATGCTGCCAAGCTCGCGCACGCCAAGGAGGACGCCATCGTTATGCACCCGGGTCCGATGAACCGGGGCGTTGAAATTGATGGGACGATTGCGGATGATATCAACCGATCGGTGATCCAAACGCAGGTCGAAATGGGCGTCGCCGTGCGCATGGCCGCGATGGATTTGCTGGCGCAAAACGTGCGGGCCGCGCGGGTTAAAACAGGGGTGATGGTGTGACCCCCTCAGCCCCCCTTACCGCAGCATTGTCTGATGGCGAAACCGTCCTGTGGCAAAGCCCTGCCAAGCCGTCTGCGCGCTTGGCCGATTATGGGGGCATACATGACTGGATTGGGCGTTTGTTTTTTGGGATCTCTGCCATCACCGCCTTGGTTTTCTTTCGCGCCATGCAAGACGCCGGGCGGATGAGCATGAGTGTGTCGCTTTTAATTTGGGTCGCCGGGCCCGTCGTGATTGGTCTTCTCATCCGGCATGTTGGACGGCGTCGCAAGCGTAAGGCTGCACAGGCGACCACCTACGCTGTCACCTCTCGTCGCGTTCTTGCGATTGGGGACGCCACGCAGGGCAGCTACCCGATCAGCCCGGACACCATTGCAAAGATCGCCCTTGAAGCGGCAGATCGCGAGGTGCTTGAGTATACGGATGTGGCCAGCAGCGCAGCCCCAGCACATATCATGTACTTGCCCAAGGGTGAGGCCGCAAAAGCCCAAGCCGCAATCGCACAAGCGCAGGCCAACCTATGACACTGACCATCCCCGCAAATGACCACGGCCAGTTGCGCGTCTTTGCGCTGGATGGTGCCCCGCCGCAAGCGCTGCGCGACAAGACTGATGCCGGGCTGGCGGCCTTTGGTGCTGTGCTGAACGGCGATTATGTGGATGTGCTTGATGTTGCGGCTTTGGGTGAGATGACGCTGACCGACTACATCAAGCAGGGTTATGATTTACACCCCGATGACGCTGACCGGACCGCGCTTGCCGGGATCACAGATTGGGCGATTCTGATCATGTCACGGGCGACCGGTGAAGAGGCGGTGACCTTGTCACTGGCCCCCGGCATCCACCATGTCACGACAATCGGGACACCGATGACATTGGCACCGCAAGCGCCGCTTGAAAGTGCGGCGGCTGAGGGGGTGCTGACCCCACCAACCAAGCCTGCCATGTCCGATGCACGTATCGGCGGGATGATTGCGACGCTCGCGCTTGTGGTATTGTTCGTGCTGGTGGGTCTGATGATCTGGATCGCGGGTTAAGCGCATTGGATGATTGGGACACCATCCTTGCGCCTGATCCGTGACACCCAGAACCAAGCCATAACCACCGACGCACCTTGACGCGCGGGGTGTCTTTGTGCAGCAACGAGCAACACCGCCTAGGGAATATCCATGACCAACACCCTTTTCATCAACGCCCGCCTGATTGACCCCGTCGCACTGACTGACGCGCCCGGCGCGGTGCTTGTGCAGGATGGCCGGATCGTGTCGGTGCATGAGGACACCCCTGATATCACCGGGCCCGAGGTCATTGACTGCGCTGGCAAATGCCTGGCCCCCGGTATTATTGATATCGGGGTGAAGGTCAGCGAACCCGGCGAGCGGCACAAGGAATCCTTTCGTTCAGCAGGGCGCGCGGCGGCGGCGGGCGGGGTGACGACCATTGTCACACGTCCCGATACACAGCCTGCCATCGACACCCCCGAAACGCTTGAATTCGTAGAACGCCGCGCACAGCTGGACGCCCCTGTCCATGTGCTGCCCATGGCCGCCCTGACCAAAGGCCGCGCCGGGCGCGAGATGACCGAGATTGGCTTTTTGCAGGATGCAGGCGCTGTAGCCTTTACCGATTGCGACCGGGTGATTGCGAATACAAAGGTTTTCTCGCGCGCGCTGACCTACGCTAAATCACTGGACGCTTTGGTCATCGCCCATGTGCAAGACCCCGGTCTTTCGGAAGGGGCGGCTGTGACCTCTGGTAAGTTCGCCTCATTGCGTGGGTTGCCCGGTGTATCGGCGATGGCCGAACGCATGGCACTGGACCGCGATATCGCGCTCCTTGAAATGACCGGGGCAAAATACCATGCCGACCAGATCACAACAGCCCGCGCCCTGCCTGCCCTAGAGCGCGCCAAGCGCAATGGGTTGGATATCACCGCAGGGGTCGGCATTCACCACCTGACACTGAATGATATGGATGTGGCGGATTACCGGACGTTCTTTAAGCTGAAACCGCCTTTGCGATCTGAAGATGACCGGCAGGCCGTCATTCAGGCCGTCGCGGATGGGCGGCTGGATATTATTTGTTCGATGCACACACCCCAAGATGAGGAAAGCAAACGTCTACCGTTTGAGGAAGCCGCTTCGGGCGCGGTGGCGCTTGAGACCTTCCTGCCTGCAGCTTTGCGGCTTTATCACGAAGGGCAGATCGACTTGCCCCGCCTGTTTCGCGCCATGTCGCTGAACCCGGCACGGCGGTTGGGGCTGGAGGCTGGGCGCTTGCTGGAAGGCGCCCCTGCCGACCTGATCCTGTTTGATGCGGATGCCCCTTTCGTCCTGGATCGCAGCACGCTACTTTCAAAGTCAAAGAACACACCCTTTGACGGGGCGCGGCTTCAGGGCCGGGTCCTTGGGACTTGGGTGGATGGCGAAAAGGTCTTTGGCTGATGCCTGAATTTGCATCCCCTCCTGTGCTGCTGATTGTCTTTGCGGTGATCGGCTATTTGCTTGGATCAATCCCGTCAGGCGTTGTGATCGCCAAGGCCATGGGGCTTGGGAACCTGCGCGACATTGGGTCTGGCAACATTGGCGCAACCAATGTCCTGCGCACCGGCAATAAGAAAGCCGCCGCCTTCACGCTGCTTTTTGATGCGTTGAAAGGCGCGGTGGCGGTGCTGGCCGGGCGATTTCTTGTTGGCGAAGATGCGGCCCAAATCGCAGGGCTTGGGGCATTGATCGGCCACTGCTTTCCGGTTTGGCTTGGCTTTAAGGGCGGCAAAGGGGTTGCGACATGGTTCGGGGTGATGCTGGCGCTGGTGCCACTGGCCGGGCTGATTGCCTGCGCGATCTGGTTGGTTGTCGCGGCAGTATCGCGGTATTCATCGCTGGCAGCCTTGTTGGCCGTGTTCTGGATGCCGATTGTGGTGAATTTCACCGACAATCGCGCAGCGACGCTGCTTGCGATGGCGATGCTGGTGATTATCTACATCCGGCACCGGGAAAACTTGAAACGGCTCAAAGCCGGGACTGAAGCGAAGATCGGGGCTAAAACAAAAAACGACGGCGCTTAAGCCACCAAAGCAGCCCACCTGCCCCTGCGGCTTGGGCCCCAAGGCCCAGCTCTTCCCCGTAAAGAAACAGGATAACGCCGGTCAGGACCAAAAGGGCCGGGATGTTGAAGAGCGGAGCAAGCACCTGCCCGATCGATTTCAACCCCATCATCCACGCCATGATCATCAATGGCGGCCCCGCCAATAAGACCCCCGCCCATGCGCCTAACATAAATGCGGTCGCGCCTTGCGGATGCACCGTCGCACCCCCTGCCAAGGTTAGCCCGACAAGTAAAAGCATCCCAAACCGGGGGTTCAGAAATATCGGCATGACAACAGCCCTCCACCGTTAACGATTAGGAAACAATCATGCCGAAAATAAGGCAGACCTACCCGGAATGTTTCCCCAAATTTGCGTATTTTGGCCCTGATCGCCCAATAGTTGTGACGAGATATTTAGCCAGGGAGCACGCCAATGGGGCCGTTCAAAGCACTTGATTCTGTCATCACGCAATACGCCACATTCCGGGGGCGCGCGTCGCGGTCGGAATTCTGGTGGTTTGCGCTGATGCACTTCCTGATCATGCTGTGTGCGATTGCCGGGGATCTTTATCTGTTTGACCCCTTTGCGCCGATCACGCTGAACCCATTTGCCTATTTCACAGGTTTCTGGATCATTGCGACGATCATTCCGCAACTGGCCGTGACGATCCGGCGTTTGCATGATGCGGGCTATTCCGGGCTTTGGTATTTCATTGCATTCGTACCACTTGGCACGCTTGTTCTGCTGGTCCTCACAGTCTTGCCGTCCGAGGCCGGGGCGAACATTTATGGCCCGCCCCCTTTCGGCGGCGGCGGCAGCACCTATGGCAGCCGTGGGCTGGATGATCCGCACGCGGTCCTGAACGCCCCCCAGCGCCCTGCCAAAGCCGATCCATATGCGCCCTACGCAGCCCTTGAACGGGCCCGCCAACCCAAAAGCGCCGATCTGATCGCCGCCCAAAAGGAAGAGATCAACGACTACTTCCGCACAAGGGTGTTGAAAAAAGCCTAAGGGCGGAAAGGCGATGCGGGCCTGCCAAGCGCAATGCACGTCCGCAATCCGCGCCTTTGCAGGACAAGTTGCACAAATAGCCCGTATGGGGTTGAAGCAGTGCCAACGGAACATAGCGAGAATGGTATGGTGGCGGAGACGAAGGGATTCGAACCCTCGAGACGGTTTCCCGCCTACTCCCTTAGCAGGGGAGCGCCTTCGACCACTCGGCCACGTCTCCGCTGACCCGTTTAGCGGTGGGGGCAAAGGGGGGCAAGGGCAAAACTCTGTCCTGTTTGAATTGATCAATGCGCCTTTTGCACCAGAAGTGGCCTACGCATCAGCTTCGCATCGGCGGGTCTGATGGGTGGCACCTATGGCCGCAAAATCCTGTGTGCATCTTTCGGCCATCCCTGCTTGTCATGATTTGCTGGTCAACGGCGCGTATCCGGCGCAGATTGCTGCTGCAAAGCGGATGATTTGCTTTGCCCGCCCAATGTCTTCGCAGATGCAAAAGGAATACCGATGACCACCGACTGGGACGATGCTTTTGCCAATATGGCCTATATTCCGGGGTCCGAAAGTTTGGTCGATGATTGGGCGCGCGATGCGGCGGCGTTTCGGGCCGAAACCAATGTGCAGGAGGTCAGCTATGGCCCCCATCCCCGTGCGCGGTATGATCTGTTCTTGCCCGAAGAGACACCGAAAGGTTTGGCGGTCTTTGTCCATGGCGGCTTTTGGATGATGCTTGATAAATCCTCTTGGTCGCATTACGCGGCGGGCGCGTTGGGCCAGGGTTGGGCCGTCGCAATGCCCAGTTACACACTGACGCCTGAAGCGAAGATCAGCGAGATTACAACCCAGATCGGGGCGGCGATTTCTCATGCTGCCATGCAGGTCGCCGGTCCAATCCGTTTGGCCGGGCATTCTGCCGGGGGGCATCTGGTGAGCCGGATGATGTGCGCTGACACACCGCTGGTCACGGATGTGTTCACCCGTATCGCACACACCCTGTCTATCAGTGGCCTGCATGATCTGCGCCCCTTGCTCCACACCAAGATGAACGCAACCTTCGGGCTGACACCAAAAGAGGCCGCGCTGGAAAGTGCCGCCCTTTTGCACCCCAAAGGCACCCCGCACATCACAGCTTGGGTTGGTGGCGATGAGCGACCCGAATTCATCCGCCAGTCCCAATTGCTTGCACTGATCTGGGCGGGGCTTGATGCGCGGATTACATGCCACATCGATGGCACCCATAATCATTTCAGCGTATTGGACGGGCTGCAATCGCCCACAAGCCCGATTACGACCGCCTTTGTCGCAGACGCCATGTGAATGACGCCTGCGCCCATTGCTGAAGGTCGCACTGTTTCCCGCGCTTTGGAATGTCCAAGGTCAGCGATAACGGATGCCCCGCCCCCTGCCCGTCAAAAGCAAGTTACCGCGCCCAGACAAGTTTGCGACAAACGCGCGCGCGTCGCCGCTTTAGTTCTCCAAAAGCGCCAGCATCTTGCCAAAATCCTGATCAAAGCCACGAATGCCGCTTGCAAGCAGTTCATTCGCCATCGGGTCCATTGCTGTGTTCCAGCGAAAGGTGCTTGCGTCGATTGTCTGCGCCTGAACCTGGGTCACCATATCCTGGGATAGGGCCAGCGGCAGATCGGCTGTTTCAGAGGCAAGGTCTTCAAGCAGCGCCGGCGAGATTGTCAGTTTATCGCATCCAGACAAGGCCTTGATCTGTCCGACATTGCGAAAGGACGCGCCCATGATGATCGTGTCGATAGAGTTTGATTTATAGTAATCATAGATCGCCTTGACCGACAAAACACCCGGATCATTGGCGGGCTCATACCCATCGACCCCTTCGGCCTTTTTGAACCAATCCGTAATCCGACCAACAAAGGGAGAGATCAGAAACGCGCCCGCGTCAGCACAGGCAATGGCCTGCGTCAGAGAGAAGACCAACGTCAGATTGCAATCGATCCCTTCTTTTTGAAGGGCCTCCGCTGCACGGATACCTTCCCATGTCGCTGCAAGTTTGATCAGGATGCGATCTTTGCCAACGCCACGTGCGTCATAAGTCTCTACGATATCCATGGCCCGCGCCACGGATGCCTGTGTATCAAATGACAGGTTCGCTTCGACTTCTGTTGAAATGCGTCCCTTGATCAGTTTTGATAAAGCAACCCCAAGTGCGATCGGAAGGTTTGCGGCAATCGCGTCGGTGCCCAGCCCCTTTGCGCGACCTTGCGCTATTTCAGTATCAAGAACGGATTTGGATTCGGCGTTTTCGAAAGCTTTCAGCACCAAAGATGGATTGGTTGTGCAATCAACGGGTTGATATTTGCGCACAGCATCAAGCGCGCCTGTGTCGGCAACGACACTGGTCATGCCACGTAGTTGTTCAAGGACTGTGGGCATATCTTATTCCGCCGCTGCGCGCGCGTCGGCGGCAGTCCCGTATTGTGGCAGGTCAGCGGCTGTTTTGCCGTGGGCGGCCATTAGTGTGTCACGCACATAGGCGATATGCGCTGTTTCTTCGATGATCTCGGCCAGATACTGCGCCTTCATTAGGTTGCTGCCCACACCGATTGTTCCGTGATTGGCCAAGACGGCGGCAACCACTTTTGGATCCTTGAATACTGGGCTGATTTCTTTATCCGTCTGCGGCCCGCCTTGCGGGGACAGCGGGATCAAAGGCATCCGCCCGATCTTTTCGATCGTTTGCACGGTCAGGCACGGAATCTCGATCCCCGCGCTTGCATAGCCTGTGGCCCAAGGGCTGTGGCAGTGGACGACTGCACGGATGTCATCGCGGATGCGATAAAGATCAAGGTGGAAGTCAAGGTCTTTAGACGGCTTATGCTCTGACGGTTCCAGCGTCCCATCCAGATGCACGACTTGCAGGTTGTCCCGCGTGCATTCATTAAAGCCAACGCCCGAAGGCTTGATGACAATCGCATCGGCACTGTCTAGCCGTACCGAGAGGTTACCCCCTGCATTCGTTTGCAGCCTTAGATCAAAGCAGCGCTTGGCCGTTGCGATCAACGCATCTTTCTTTTCGTTTAGGTCGTTCATGAAAGTCCTCTTAGGCAGGCAGGGTGGCAAGGGTTGATGTGATGGCTTTCGTCACCTCGGGCGCGAAAAGATGCGCATCAAGTCGGGTCACAGGGATCGTGTCGTGAAGCTGGTCTTCAAGCGTTGCAGCGCAAATGTTGCGCAAGGCAGGGTCCTCAATTTCACCACCGGGGCGATCTTGATGGGAAAAACCACCCATCGGGATGATCACGGCGCAAGGCCCGCTGAGCGCATTCAGTTCTGCGGCCAGTTTTGTGCTGACATGTTTCATTTCATCTTCCGTAAGCTTCACATGGGTGAAAAGCGACGAATGTTCGTAATGGGGACGTTCCAGATAATGCGCAGGCATCAGATCTTTCTGACCCAGACCGATGAAGTTGATTCCGCCGGGCAATACGATACGTGGCAGATGGCCACCTGCGCTAAAGCGGTCTGGCATCGGCACATGGGCCCCGGCCAGATGGATGCGTGTCAACTCATGCGGTGTCAGATCAATAATGGCATCAATCGCCCCATTGCGGGCAAACCGCGCAAAAGCCGCGCCGCCGAACCCGTTAGAGTGAAACACGGTGCATTCCCGGCCCTGTTCTGTAAGTGCCCCGACCAGCGGACCTATCGCCTTATCGGTCGCTCCAAGTGCCGTGATCCCAATGGAGGGTTTGATATCAAACAGCTCTCCCTTGCGCTTTTTCCTGCAGAGGCCAGCCGTGATAAGGGCGGTATTTTCAAGACATTCACGCAGCATACCGTTCAAGCCCAAAATGTCCGAAGGCGACGGCACCAGAACGATGGAATTGTCAGCCACCGCAAAGCGCGGATCAAAGGGCAATGTTGTGCAAAGCACCTTGGGATAGGTCACCGGCAATGCGCGCATCACTTGCAACGCGATTTCGCCGCCTGTGCCACCACCGATGCCGACGACAACTTCGGCACCGCCCTTACGGGCATCGTTAACTTGTTTGATCGCGCGCTCGGCAGAAGAGGCCATCGCAAGGCATTTACCTGCCCCGTCCAGTACCTTACCCCCGCTATCAAGTGAGATATCAACGATCTCAGGTGCGACCCCGGCGGCGACCAATTCAGACAGAAGGAACTGGGCCTCTTGCGATTTGGTGGCCATCGTCACAAGGACCAGCACCTTGGTCATTGGCTAGCCTTTCACCGCGCCAGCAGTCATGCCGGTGATGATCTGTCGGCTGGCCAGCAGCGTAAAGATGATCGGCGGGATCGCGAGCAACATGCCGGTGGCCATAATGACCCCCCATTCGACGTTGAATTCAGACATATTGTTCACGATCAGGATCGGCACGGTCTTGGTGTCCCGGTCAGACAGGGCCGAGGCCAACAGATATTCATTCCAAGCGATCCGGAAGGTGAAGATCGCTGCCGCCGCAAGACCAGGTTTGATCAAGGGAAGCACAACTTTGAAGAACACCTGAAATGGCCCCGCCCCGTCGACACGCGCCGCTTCTTCCAAAGAACGCGGCACCTGAACGATAAAGCTTTGCAAAATCCAGATGACGAAAGGCAGGTTCATTGCAACATAGATCAGGATGATCCCGGAATGCGTCCCCGCAAGGCAAGGATCACCCCGCCCACCGACCATTTCCTTGACCCATCCGCCGACAAGCCCGTCCTGATCGAGGCAGAACTGGTTATTCCAAAGCCCGAACACAGGCACGAGCAGAACCGCAGGTGGCACCATCCGCACAAGCAGCGTGGTCGTCGATACCGTATCGCGCCCCATAAAGCGGAACCGCACAAGACCGTAGGCAGCCATCGCCCCAAGAACCAATGTCAGAACGGTCGAGATGATCGCAATGATCAGTGAATTGACGAAAGCACCGCCAAATTTCAGCTGACAAAACCGCAGGTGATCGGGTTCGTACCACAGGATATCGCAAAGCGCGGTTTCATAGTTCTGGACCGTTGGAAAGAACAGCAGGCCGCTGGTGCCTGACAGGATGTCGACGTCCAGCTTGAAGGAGTTCACGAACATCAGCAGAACCGGGCCGACGGACATAAAGACCAGCAAGCCAATCACTGCATAAAAGACTGCGTTCTGTTTTTGCGGGGCTTGGCTCATGTCTAGATGTCCTCTTCCGCGGCGGCCCGAATGCGGGCGGCGCGTTTTTCTTGCCAGCTGTTGAAGGCGAGCATCCCAAGGGTCAGCGCCATCAGAAGAATAAGTAGGTAGTTCGCCATAGCAGCAGCCTCGCCCAAGTGGCGCACTTCAGTCATGGTTTCGTTGATCCGGTGCGACAGGATCTGTGTCTCTTGTCCGGGGCCGCCATTGGTCAGCACAAGGATCACTTCCAACACTTTAAAGGCATCAATCAAGCGCAGAAGCGCGGTGACGATCAATACAGGCATCATCAGCGGCAGCTTGATGTAGATGATCTGCTGCCAAGGGGTGGCCCCGTCGATGCGTGCGGCCTCCAGTGCAGAGCGCGGCAAGGATTGCAGTGCGGCCAGGGCAAGGATGAAGATAAACGGGGTCCACTGCCAGATGTCTGCAATGATAACAGACATCAGGGCGTGCTCGCCCAACCAATCCACAGTCGGCAAGCCTAGCTTTTCCAAAAGCCGGTTAAACGTCCCATCTGTCGGGTGATACATAAAGCGCCACATCAGACCGACAACAACAGGGGCAATCATCATGGGCAGGATGAACATTGTGCGCAGGAAGGTCATGCCTTTGATGTCTCGGTCCAGCAAAAGGGCCAAGCCAACGCCGATGATCAACTCAACCACCACGACGATGAAAGCAAATCTTAAGGTGACGCTCACACTTTTCATAAAGCGCGGGTCGTTCCAAAGGTCAGTGTAATTCTTAAGCCCGATAAAGTCGGCTTCGCCGATGGATTGACTGGCGGTCCAGTCTAACATCGATCCATAGATCATATACCCAAGCGGGATGATCAGTGCGATGAAAAGCACGACAATCGCAGGGCCGACAAAGGCGTATGGGGACAAGCGGTTCGCAAGACGGCGCGCTTGTCGTTTCGTGGGGCGCGGTCGGTTCATGCCGGTTGCAGCGCTGATATCTGACATGTCGTCCCCTCGGTCCGTGTCGGTCTTGAAGTGAAAGGTGGGGATGCGGCACCCGGTTAGATGCCGCACCCGTTATTAATTTTTAGTCAGGCTTACTGCCAGGTATAGTAGCCAGCTTCGTCCATGGTAGCACGCGCACGCTCTGCGACGCCGTCCAGTGCCTCTTGGATATCAAGGTCCTGCGTCAGCACTTCGCTCAGCGTTGTACCAAGATCAGCATTCACACGGCCCCATGTTGGGATAATTGGGCGCCAGTCAGCGTCGGCATACTGAAGTGCCTCACCAAAGGTCGCCATGTGTGGGAACGCCGCGTTGACGTCTGCATCGGCGTGGGTCGAGAACCGTGATGGGTTACCACCAGCCAGTGCAACAAGTTTGTCACCTTCTTTAGACGTCAGCCACTGCATCAACAGGAAGGCGGCTTCTTTGTTTTCCGCATTCGCTGGGATACCGATGCCGAAACCACCTGTCTGGGATGCACGCTCTGTGCCCATTGGGTGAAGTGCCCAATCGACCTTGCCGACAACCTGGCTGCGCTCTGGGTCGTTGATCTGACCGGCGACGACTGTCGTGTCGAGATACATCGCTGTATCGCCGTTCAGGAACGCACCAAGTGCTTCACCAAAACCAAAGTTCACAGCACCTTCAGGACCACAATCGACGATCTGCTTGAGGGCTTCTGCTGCTGCAACGCCTTCGGCGCTGTTCATGACAGGTTCCCAGTTTTCGTCAAAGATGGCACCGCCCAGTGGATTCAGGTGCAGCAGGAACGCGTGTGCGGCGTGGTGACCGGATGCAGCGCGTGATGCAAGCCCACCCATGCCCGGTTCCAGCTCTGGGATTTGGCATGCAAGTTCCAGCATTTCTTCATAAGTTTCAGGCACTTCAAGGCCGTGCTTTTCGAAAATGTCCTTGCGGTAGCCCAGAACAGATGTTTCGGAACCGTAAGGAATACCGAACAGTGAACCGGTTTTACCTTCAAGATAGCCGCGCTCACCACCGGCAAAGCCGATGTTGTAGACATAGCCGTCAATCAGATCATCTGCGTCATAAGCTGGGTTTGCCAGACGTGGATTCATGAAATACTTGGCAAGGTTTTCCAGCTGGTCAGCATAGACATAGTCGGCCTTTGAAAACACAACGTAGGCGATCAGGTCGTATTCACCTTCGTCCTGCCCAAGTTCAAGCGTCTGACGCTCACGCATGGCCAAGTAAGGCAGCTGATCCACCTCAACTTCGATCCCTGTTTGCGCGGTGAATTCCGGCAGAATCTGCATCACAGCATCATAGTGTGGGTGCGCTGGGAAGTTTACGACCAAGGTCGTACCTTCGTAGTCAGCATATGGATTCGCAATGGCCGTTGTAGCCATAAACGCCGCGCCGATGGACGCGTAAGTCATTGTTTTAAGCATGGTTTCCTCCCTAATGCTTTTCTTCTCTAGAGCGCGACTTCAGTTTCGCGATCAAACAGGTGCACCCGTGCTGGGTTCACCTCAAAGACCAATGTTT
>CAYPVL010000051.1:0-1917 GCA_964414165.1 uncultured Cognatiyoonia sp. | reverse complement strand
CATTGGTGTTTCTGAATTCACTTCGACGGTGACATTGGCATCACCGCAGGCACACAACAAAACAGATTGCGCGCCGACATATTCGGACACCTTCACATCCAGCGTAAGCGAATCTTCGGGCTGTGCGTTGCCTGCGAAAGACAAATCTGACGGACGCACCCCAAGGGTGATCGCCTTGCGGGAATGACGTGCCGCTTTTTCAGCAATCTCCCCCTGCAAACGTAGCGCAAAGCCATCGCCCTTAACGAAGGTATCTGTGCCCCGCGCTTCGATCTGGCAGTTCATGAAGTTCATGGGCGGCATACCCAGAAAGCCTGCCACAAATTTGTTGGCCGGACTCTTGAACAGCTCTTCAGGGGTGCCTTGTTGCTGGATATAGCCATCATGCATCACCACAATCCGATCAGCGAGGGTCATCGCCTCGATCTGATCGTGGGTCACATAAATCATGCTTTTCTCAACCTGCTGACTCATCATCGCAAGTTCGGCACGCATCTGTCCGCGCAGCTTGGCATCAAGGTTCGACAGCGGTTCATCAAACAGAAAGATGCCACTGTCTTTAGCCAAAGCGCGCGCCATGGCAACCCGCTGTCGCTGCCCGCCCGAAAGGGCACCGGGCTTGCGATCCAGAAAATCTGTGAGACCGACCATTTCGGCCACCTGACGCACCTTTGCGTCAATCTCTGACTTAGGGCGCTTCGCCAGACGCAGCGCGAACGAGATGTTCTGCGCGACGTTCATATGTGGGTATAGGGCGTAATCCTGAAAAACCATCGCAAGATCGCGATCTTTTGGTTCCAGATGACTGACGGGCACGTCGTCAACATAGATTTCACCATCTGACACATCTTCAAGCCCGGCAATCATCCGAAGCGTGGTTGATTTTCCGCAACCAGACGGGCCAACCAATACGGTGAATTCGTTATCGGCCATTTCCAGATTAATCCCGTGCAGCACTTCAACAGAGCCATACCGCTTAACCAAGCCTTCTAGTCTTATTCGGGGCATCGAATCCTCACTTCGTGTTGGCGTTTACTATTTTGTATACAAAGCGAAATGTAAATATGCAAAATTGCCAAATAAGAAAATTTAAGGTAGAACGATGACATAACTGTAGGAATGATAGCATGGCAAACCCTTCAACAGTGCAGCGTATTGAGATGGTCCTCACCGAAGAGATCAGTGTCGGAGAGCTGACACCGGGCATGCGTCTGGATGAGGCAAAGCTGGCAGAGCGCTTTGGTGTCTCCCGCACCCCCATCCGTGAGGCGCTGAACCGCCTGACCGCCCAAGGCATCCTTGTCACCGGTGAAAAGCGCGGTGTTTTTGTTGCTGAATACAGCCGTGAAGAGCTATCGCAGATATTCGAAGCCATGCATGAAATTGAGGCTGCCTGCGCAAGAATCGCCTCACAACGCCTTAATTTACTGGCGCGCAGCGAGATTGAGCAGGCGCAGTCAGAATGCCTTACTGCCGCGCGATCCGGTGATCGTGCAGGTTACCTGCGTGCCAATGAGGCCTTTCACATGGCAATATACAAGGCCACCGGAAATCCTTACATGGCAGAGATTGCAACTGAATTCCGCAGACGCACTGGCCCATTTCGGGCCAAGAAGTTCGATACGACACAGGATCTGGTCGAGTCTGCGGAAAGCCACCGCGAACTGATCGACAATATCTTCAGCGAAGATTCGGCGACTGCATCCAAAGGTATGCGATCACACATGACAGCAAGCTTTATGCAGACGCTGAAAGTGAATTAAGCGACCGCTTCGCGCATTCAACCCTTGCCTTTGTGCGCGAACTTCTGTTTTTGTATACAAAACTGAGTCGCACAGAAGGATGACTGCCATGAGCGTTGCGGAGACCAAGATTTACCCCATCAATACCGGTTGGCTCGAAGCAGACCTGGGCACC
>CAYPVL010000050.1:0-24170 GCA_964414165.1 uncultured Cognatiyoonia sp. | reverse complement strand
TGATAGGCGGGGGAGGTGGTGTAGGACAAGACTGCATCCGCCTCTCCGTCCAAGAACAACCCATAGGCTTCGGACCAACCCGGGGTGACGGTGACGATATTGTCGGCCATCGCTTCCCAAAAGGCGGGGGCGTCAGCGCCATAGACTTCCTTGGCCCACATCAACAGGCCAAGGCCGGGGGTGGATGACCGGGGGTCCTGGATCACAACCTTGATGTCGCTGTCGGCCAAGGCCTGCAAAGACGCAGGGGCATCAGCGCCTGCATTGCCAACAAAAGCAAAGTAGCCCCAATCAAAAGGAACGAAGGTCGGATCGGCCCATGCAATGGGTAGATCAAGATCGGCACTCACGCCATGGGGGGCAAACAGTTCCGTATTCTCGGCAGCGGCGGTCAGGTTGGTATCAAGGCCAAGGACAATATCCGCCTCGGTCCGGGGGCCTTCCAACTGCAACTTGGCAAGCAGGGCAGCACCATCGCCTGCGCCCACGAATTGCAGATCACAGGCGCAAACCTCTTCAAAGGCGGCTTCTACCGCAGGGCCGGGGCCCCAATCGCTGACGAAGCTGTCATAGGTAAGGACTGTCAAAACAGGGGTCTCGGCCAGTGCGCCAGAGGCACAAAGGGCAAGTCCCGCGACATAAGGAAGTGTTTTCATCATCTATCTCCTAATGCGACGGGCGGATTGGGGGATAGCTGCGTGCTAAACCTTCCCTCCGCCGGTCTTAACCGGTTCAGGTTCTACGGGTCCGCTTTCGCATCTCAGCCATGATGGCCCCCCGAGGTAGGTCTTAGGTAGAACTTTGGAGAGGGAGGGGCAAGGGGTGCATTATTACCGTTATTTTCGCGCCTCATTGGCTGTGGTCAGCTTGTACTATCTAAAAAGCTTTGCTTTTGCGCTCATGTAAATTTCAAGGATTTAGCCAAAATCCAAAAGTCATCAATGCACTTAAAATCAAGATTGGGAGAAAGGCTCTCGCCAAAGATCTATGTATTCTTACTTCTTGATAGACGATGATAGGCCAAGTCAGAAGCATTAGTGAAAAACCGACCATGTATCGGCCAGGGTCACGGGTGTACGCTGGCCGATTATGAAAATCCTGTTTGAAATCTTGCCTTATGCGCCAAAAACCAGTCACAAGATAAGAAACTGCAAAGACAACAAAATGGTTCATTGAGTTTATCCGAAAGTGGCTACTCTATATTTCCCAGAGAATATGAAGCCAGCTTATTTGTCTACGTCATATGCGGCGATAATATTGGAATTTACTCTGAGGCCTTCTATGTATCCCTAAAATCCCCCTACCCCACCGTAACGATTTTGATTCCAAACGCGGAATCCAATCTTTTCGCATGCGAAAATCGTCTTTCGCGGGAATCACCCCGCTTTCCCCCTCTGCAAAACTGTCCTATCAGTCCTTTCGTAACGAAAGGGCGCACATGTCAATCAATAGCTTTGGCCATCTTTTTCGCTTCACCACATGGGGTGAAAGCCACGGACCTGCCTTGGGGGCCACCGTTGACGGCTGCCCTCCGGGTGTACCGTTGGAACCGGCAATGCTGCAGCAATGGCTTGATAAACGCCGCCCCGGCCTGAACAAAAACACCACGCAGCGAAACGAGGCGGACGCGGTCAAGATCCTGTCCGGCGTGTTTGAAGGCCAGACCACCGGCACCTCGATCCAGTTGATGATCGAAAACACCGACCAGCGGTCGAAAGACTACGGCGATATCGCCAACACCTTCCGCCCCGGTCATGCGGACATCACCTATCATCAGAAATACGGTGTCCGCGATTATCGCGGCGGCGGGCGGTCTTCTGCCCGCGAAACTGCATCGCGTGTCGCTGCAGGTGGCGTGGCGCGCGAAGCGATCCAGAAGGTCGCCCCCGGTGTGCAGATCAAAGGCTACATGACCCAGATGGGCGAAAAGCAGATTGATCGGGCGAAAGTCGATTGGGACCAGATCGACCAGAACGATTTCTTCTGCCCCGATGCGGATGCCGCGTCTGAGTGGAACGACTATCTGGCGTGGCTGCGCAAGGATGATCACAATTCGGTCGGCGCCATTATCGAGGTTGTCGCGCGCGGCGTACCCGCCGGGATCGGCGCACCGATCTATGGCAAGTTGGATACCGACCTCGCCGCCGCAATGATGAGCATCAACGCCGTCAAAGGCGTCGAGATTGGCGAAGGCATGGCCGCGGCTGCGCTGACGGGCCGCGAGAATGCGGATGAGATTTTCATGGGGCCAAACGGACCAGAGTATTCATCCAACCATGCAGGTGGCGTCCTTGGTGGCATCAGTACAGGCCAAGACATCGTCGTGCGCTTTGCGGTCAAACCCACGTCCTCCATCCTTTCGCCGCGAAAATCGATCCGCATGGACGGCACCCCGACCGAGGTGATCACAAAGGGCCGCCACGATCCATGCGTCGGTATCCGCGCCGTACCCGTGGGCGAGGCGATGATGGCGTGCGTGATCCTTGATCACCTACTGCTTGATCGTGGGCAAACCGGCGGCGTGCGCGGCAAGATCGGCTAGCTTTGCGCGGCACTCAAAGCGATGTCCATCAAATTACCAATGGCACGAGGCGACGCGTTCGCGACATTGCGGCCCAATTCCTGATCACCACGTAGCACAACAAGGGTCGAGCGACGCGGAATACGCAGTGTGCGCGCAAGCGAGGCGCGCCCAAATTCATCCCAATCGACACGGACAAATGTGATGTTTTCTTCGTAGGCTGGGTTCGCTGCCTTCAGCGCTCTGATCGTGCGTTCCTGTGCGCGGCAGGTTGTACACCAATCTGCCTGAAAACCGACAAAGACAGTCTCGCCCGCAGCCAACCGTTCTTTCACCAAACCCGGTTTGTAATTCAGTGTTCGCGCCGAAAGAAGCGAGGGAACCGCCAGAAGCGGGAGGGTGGCAAGAAATGTACGACGAAGCATGAAGGTTTCCTTTTCTTAAAAGCGGACCGACAGATCCTGAAGCCAGAACGGCAGGCGATCCAAAAGCCAGATTTCTGCGAATTTGTGCAGATTGAAGAACAGGGCAAGGCCCACAAGCAAGAAGACTGCGCCCATGATAGGCTTGGCCCGGCCAGACATGGCCCGCATCCAGTCGCGCCGCTTGGCGATTGCGCTTTGTGCCCCATAGCCTAATGCGATGATGATGGTGGAAATCCCAAGCGCAAAGCTGAACATCGTGGCAGCCGCCCAACCCAGGCTCTCTCCGCTTGAGGCCAAGGCAATCGCACCCCCAAGCGTGGGCCCCACGCATGGCACCCAAACCGCACCCAGAAGCAAGCCGCCCACGAATTGACCCTTCAGCCCGGTGCGGTCGATCTGATCCATGCCGCTGTCTGCGCGCTCGGAAAAGCCGGCAGTTGCGGTTGCAAAGCTTTCCGAAAATCGTGGCACCAGCAGGATCACCCCGAAGATCATCATCAGCACAGCACCAGCTTGGGTGATGGTTTGATCGTCAATGCCAAGGGTGTGTCCGAATACGGCAATGGTCATGCCGAAGGTCACAAAAGACAGGCTCATCCCCGCTGCAAGGACCATGGGCCCGGCCCGGCCAGCTTGCAAAGCTGTAGCCAAAACAATCGGCAAGACCGGCAGAACGCAGGGGTTAATCAGCGTTAGTAAGCCCGCAATATATCCAAGCAGTAAATCCATAAAGGCGACTTAGCAGTCATTTGGCGTTTTGTGTTTCACAAGGTCGTGGGGATTCTTGATCGCTGCACAGCCAGAATCCCAGCCGCAATGATTGCAACGCCCAGCAAATCAAGCGGGCCAAGTTGTTCGTTCAGGATAACTGCTGCGACGGCGACCCCGAAAAACGGGTTGAGAAAATGAAAGGACGAAGCCTTCACTGCTCCGATCCGCCCGACCAGCAGAAACCAGACGAGTGTCGCAAGTAAGCCCGGCACCAGCGTTGTGTAGATGAATGCAACGACCAAATGCCAGTTCCATTCTACGACAAAGGGCTCAAAGACCAGAGCGGGGACAGATAAGACGGCACTGCCCACAAGCATCTGCAAGCCAACGATCATTAGGACATTGCCACCAGACGAAGCGCCCAAGACTGCCAAGGTCGCTATCGTCAGCGACAGCATCCCGATAACGCAAAGCACCAGCCCATAAATATCCACACCACCCTGCAACCGCGCGCCCATAATGATCGCGACGCCGATGACCCCCGCAATAAGCCCTGCAACGCCCAGCATCTTCAACCGTTGGCCCAGAAACAGCCATCCAACAAGCGCCACCATCAGTGGCATTGTCGATGCGATGATGGCCGCGAGTGAGGCGTCAATTGTCTGCATGGCAATGAAGTTAAGGCCGAGATAAAGCGCGTTCTGGCAAACACCAAAGACAACCACGCCAAGCCACTGAGTCTGGGTCAGCCGCGCCGATTGGCCCAGCGCAAAGGCAATCGCGACACCGATCACACCCGACACAAGAAACCGCAGCGAAAGGGCTGTCAGAGGCGGGGCATATTCCACAATCACCCGCGCCGAGGTAAAGGCCGACGACCACATGAACGCAAAAGCAAGGCCCATCAGAATTGCGCGGATGTCCATCTTGACCCTCACCCCAAGTTGCAAGACAGGTGCCACCCCCATCTTTCTTTGTCCATTCAAACTTCCGCCGGAGGCATCCAAAACGCGCAACACGCGCGGCGTCAGAACGAAAAAAGGCCGCCCCAAGGCGACCCTTTCAAACTTAATTCGCAGCGAAACTTAGTCGTTCACGCTGTCTTTAAGTGCCTTCGCGATTGTCATTTTGACAACCTTGTCAGCTTCTTTCTTGATCTGCTCACCCGTGGCTGGGTTGCGAACCATACGCTCTGGGCGCTCGCGGCAGTAGATCTTGCCAACGCCTGGCAGGGTCACAGCACCACCGCCGGAAACTTCTTTTGTGATGATCGAAACGATCCCGTCCAGCGCGCTGCCGGCACCTTTTTTGTCCATGCCGGTTTCATCGGCCAGGGCAGCTACAAGCTGCGCTTTTGTCATTGGTTTTGTCGCCATTTTGATGGTCTCCCTCTTCTGCCCGAATTATAGGGCCTCTGCTTGCGTATTTAACGTCATGTTGTGGGACACCACAATCATTTGTGTCGCATTACAAGGGAAAAACGCGATTTTTCGCAGTTTTTCGCAGAAAATCCGCCTTCAAAGGAAGGCCGTCTCTTCAAATGACCGCAATTTCCGGCTGTGGATACGTTCCAGCGGCATTTCGCGCAAGGTTTCCATGGCCCGGATTCCAATCATCAGGTGCCGTGCCACCTGCGTTTTATAGAAATCCGACGCCATCCCCGGCAGCTTTAATTCGCCATGCAGCGGCTTGTCGGACACGCATAAAAGCGTCCCATAAGGCACGCGGAACCGAAACCCGTTGGCGGCAATGGTCGCGCTTTCCATATCAAGCCCGACGGCGCGCGACTGGCTTAGCCGCTTGACCGGGCCAGAGTGATCGCGCAGCTCCCAATTGCGGTTATCAATCGTCGCGACCGTCCCGGTGCGCATGATCCGCTTAAGCTCATACCCTTCAAGCTTGGTCACATCTGCAACCGCCCCTTCAAGTGCGATCTGAATTTCGGCTAGCGCAGGGATCGGCACCCAAACCGGCAGGTCATCATCCAGCACGTGATCTTCGCGCAGGTAAGCGTGGGCAAGAACGAAGTCCCCCAGACGTTGTGAGTTACGCAACCCCGCGCAATGCCCCACCATCAGCCACGCATGTGGGCGCAGTACCGCAATATGGTCGGTGGCCGTTTTCGCATTCGACGGCCCCACCCCAATGTTCACCAAGGTGATCCCGCCGCCATTCGCCCGCTTCAGGTGATAGGTCGGCATTTGCGGCATCTTGGCTGGGGTTTCAATGGGCGTTGTCGCATCGGTGATTTCGACGTTCCCGGTGCTCACGAAACTGGTGTAGCCACTCTTAGGATCGGCCAGCATTTGGCGGGCGTAGGCCTCAAACTCTTCAACGTAGAACTGGTAGTTCGTAAAGAGGATATGGTTTTGAAAATGCTCTGCCGCTGTGGCGGTATAATGCGACAGGCGTGCCAGCGAATAGTCGATCCGTTGCGCCGTGAAAGGTGCCAAAGGATAGGCCCCGTCAGGGTATTTGAACCCAGACCCGTTGACGATGTTGTCGTGCGTAATCTCAAGATCGGGCACGTCAAAGACGTCCCGCAAAGAGAACTCCATCGCGCCATCTTGGGGCACGGTCACAGTCGTATCATTGGCCACAGCGAAATGCACAGGCATGACCGTATCAGAGGGCCCAATCGTCACCGGTTCATTATGGTTTTCCATCAAAAGGCTGATTTGCTGTTCAAGGTAGCTGGCGAACAGATCGGGGCGCGTGACCGTCGTTTTATAGGTTCCGGGTTCCGCCACATGGCCGAAGGACAGCCGCGTGTCGGCCTTGGTGTAGCTGGTCGTTGTAAAGCGGATCTCGGGATAATATGCCCGGTAACGCGCCTTGGGATCGCCCTTGCTGATCACCGATGTGAAATGCCCGCACAGGAACGTCACGCTTTGCGTATAGATTTCGCAAAGACGGGCGACCGCCTTTTTAGCATCCGTGAATACCTCGGCCGATGGGACTGCGGGTGTTTCAACGGGCAGGGATTTGGTCGTGTTCATACGTCATCCTCGAAAAGATCAGTCAGTTCAAAAGTCGTTACATCCACAAGCCCCAGATCAGAAATTCGCAATTCTGGGATCACGACAAGGGCAAGCAGCGAATGCTGCATATAGGCATTATTCAAGGTACAGCCGCAGTTTTTCATCGCTTTCACCATCTGATCTGCCTTTGCCGCAACGTCGGCTGCGGGCTGGTCTGACATCAACCCGGCAATCGGCAGTTCGATAAGTGCAATTTCTGCGCCATCCTGCCAGACGGTGACACCGCCGCCAACCTCGCCCAATCTGTTGGCCGCATGCGCCATGCAGTCCCGGTCGGTTCCGACAACGATCATGTGGTGGCTGTCATGGGCCACGGTTGAGGCGATGGCCATGCGCCCCGTATACCCAAACCCGCTGACGAACCCGTTCGTCACGTCGCCGGTTGCCCGGTGCCGTTCGACAAGCGCGATTTGACAGGTATCATCCTGTCCCTCAACAATACCGTTCGTCACAGGCAAATCGGCTGTGAGCGCTTTGGTCGGTGCTTGGTTTTCGACAACGCCAATCACCTTCACGCGGACGCTGTTCTTTCCATCGGGGGCTTTTATCGCAAAGTCGGCATTTGTCAGCGTTTTGCCCATATGCACCGTTTGCCGTGCGGTGTCGGGCCATGGGTAGTGCTGGCAATCAACGGTAATCTTGCCGTTTTCGGCCACCGTTTTACCCCGTGCGATCACATGGTCGATGGGCAGGGTTTCAAGGTCTGAGGTCAGGATGATATCCGCCCGACGACCCGGCGTGATCGAGCCTAGTTCCCGCTCAAGCCCAAAATGCGTTGCCGTGTTGATCGTGGCCATTTGCAGTGCAATCAATGGATCGCAACCGCAGGCGATTGCGTGCCGCACGACACGGTTCATGTGTCCGTCATTGACCAGCGTCCCGGCCATGCAGTCATCGGTGCAAAGGATAAAGTTGCGCGCATCCAGCCCCTTTTCTGTCACTGCCGTGATCTGACTTTCGACATCATACCACGCCGACCCAAGCCGCATCATTGACCGCATGCCGTTGCGAACGCGGGCCATGGCATCGGCCTCGGCTGTGCCTTCATGATCATCCGCAGCACCCCCCGCAACATAAGCGCTAAAGGGGATGCCTTTGTCGGGCGAGGCGTAGTGCCCACCGACGGTCTTGCCTGCGTTCATCGTTGCGGCCATTTCGGCCAGCATTTGCGGATCGCCGTTGATGACACCGGGGAAATTCATCATCTCGCCAAGGCCAATGATGCCGGGCCATGCCATGGCTTCGGCCACGTCCTCGGCTAAAATTTCGAAGCCCGTCGTTTCAAGCCCCGGCGCGGAGGGCGCGCAGGATGGCATTTGGGTGTAGATGTTGATAGGCTGCATGAGTGCTTCGTCATGCATCATGCGCACACCTTCCAGCCCCAACACATTGGCGATCTCATGGGGGTCGGTGAACATCGTCGTGGTGCCGTGCGGGATGACGGCGGCGGCGAATTCTGCTGGGGTCAGCATGCCGGATTCGATGTGCATGTGCCCGTCGCAGAGGCCGGGAATGAGGTATGAATCCGTGTCTAATACGTGGGTTTTTGGCCCAATGCAGTGCGATGCATCCGGCCCGATGTAAGCAAAGCGCCCTTCTGCCACAGCCACATCCCAGCGTAGAATTTCACGGGTTTGTACGTTCACCAGTTGCCCGCCACGGATCACAAGATCAGCTGCATCGCGGCCAGCGGCAACATTGACCAAACGGGGAGCAACTTCGGCCCAGGATTTCATGTGATGTTCCATGTCCTTGGATGGCATGGGTTTCGCGGTGCTTCAAGAGGGGCGCGTTATATCCTGCAGCGGCAGCGGCTTTTCATCGGGGTTCAGGCTGTAGACGGAATAATTGAGCGCGGCTGCCACGCTCACCCACGCAAGATACGGTAAGAACGCAAGGCCCGCCCATGTGTCTAGTTGGAAGTGTGTGATCGTGCAGCCAAAGACCGCCAGCCACAGCATGCCCATGATCGGTAATGACGCTTTGAGGTTGCGTAATCCGAAAAACACTGGCGTCCAAAGCGTGTTGAACCCGATTTGCAAGGCCCAGAAGGCAAGCGCGTAGGCGCCGCCTTCAAGCGGAGCGACCCGTGCGCCTGCGAATGAGATCAGAAAATAGATCGTTGTCCACGCCACCGGGAAGACCCAATTGGGCGGCACCCATGTGGGTTTCTTTAGGGATTTGTACCATTCGCCGGTGGGAAACAGCGCCCCGGTTGTTGCCGCGGCGCAGGTTGCGCCGAAAAAGATCAGGAAAAGCCAAAAGTCCATGATGCGCGCCTTGATGGTTTCACTTCTAACCTAGGCGAGTGGGCGGGACTTTCCAATGCTGCTTTCATGCGCAGCCAAATCATTCAGGATTTCCAACACCGCCTTTGTTCGCCCCGTTTCAGGCCTGATGCGCCCGGCAGCGTCTACAAGGAACTGCACTTCGGAAAGCGGCTTTGCATAAATCACAGGCGATTTGGGTGTAATGACTGAAATCGCGGTGCGCCCTGCGGCTTGCGTCATCCAGCCCAGCTTTTGCCATGTCGCCGTATGCGCCCGGTCGGTGATCGAATTGTAGCCCTGCTTTTTCACTTCCTTGCCGATCCCGTCATAGATCAGCCGTGCTGCCCAGATCCCAAGGCGCGCATCGCGGGGGAGCGCGTTGATCCCGGCCTCGGACCGGATATAAAGCCTGCGTGCCTCGGCCAGAAGCCGTTTCACCATGCGCCGGATTTCAGGGGTGGCAACTGGATCATTCAGGAAAGATTCAGTGTCTAATCCGGCTTCTTTCAGCCAATCAAGCGGCAGATAGATCCGGCCAGCCCGCGCGTCTTCCCCCACATCACGGGCGATATTTGTGAGTTGCATCGCAACGCCAAGATCGCAGGCCCGCGCCAAAGAATGGGGGTCACGCACGCGCATGAGCACGCACATCATCGCGCCCACAGCGCTCGCCACGCGGGCGGAATATCCGCGCACATCCGACAATGTGTCATAACGCCTTTCAGATGCGTCCCATGCAAGGCCTTCAAGAAGGGCTTCAGGCAACGCACGCGGCATGTCAAATTCATCAATGATCGCGGCAAAGGCCCGATCTTCGGGCGCATCTATGGGTTTGCCAAGATAGGCTTGGTCAAGCCTGTCGCGCAGGCGCAGCACAGCGCTCGCCTTTTGGTCGCCCTCATCCACCTCATCATCTGCAAGTCGGCAGAACGCATAAAGCGCAAGTGCCGGATCACGCACCTTGGCAGGTAAAAGTTTGCTGGCCGCGTGAAATGACAGCGACCCGGTGCGGATCGCCTCGCGGCAGTGTTCCAGATCAGCGGGGTCAATCATTCGGCGGCCATCTTGAGTTCGGGCATCACGGGTGCATTCGGCACAAGTTTACCAAGCACTTCGGCACTTGAGACCACGCCGGGCAAACCTGCACCTGGGTGCGTGCCTGCCCCGACCAGATAGAGGCCCTTGGCCTCTTCGCTGATGTTATGGGGGCGAAACCATGCGGATTGCAGAATACGGGGTTCGATTGAAAAACCGGCACCGTGTGGCGACAGGTATCGGTCGCGGAAATCTTCGGGGGTATAGACCAGTTCGGCCGTGATGTGATCCTCGAAACCCGGAATCAGCTTTTGCAGAACTTTTGTGACCTTGACCTTATAGCTTTCTTTCTCGGCCTCCCAATCGACGGGATTGCCATGCCCAAGGTGCGGCACGGGAGAGAGCGCATAGAACGTATCATCGCCATCAGGCGCGACGTTCGGATCAGTGACAGAGGGGCGATGCACATAAAGCGACATATCATCGGCCAGCGTCCCTTTGATGAAAATGTCCTTTAATAGACCCTCATATCGTGGTCCTGACATGATCGTGTGATGCCCCACGTCCTTCCATTTGTCGCGCGTGCCTTTCGTACCAAAGTACCACACGAAAAGCCCCATGGACCAACGGCGCGTATCGAGCTTTTTATCGGTCCAGCGGCTACGCGTCTTGTTGCGCAATAGAGTCTTGTAGGTGTGCCCGGCATCGGCGTTACTGACGACAAGCGGGGCCTCAAGCGTGTGCCCATCGGTGAGGCGCACGCCTTTGGCTGCATTGTCTTCAATCAGGATTTCATCGGCCTGCACGCCTAGCTTGATCTGACCGCCTTGCGATCGGATCACGTCGGCCATCCCGTCTGCAATCGCCTGCACGCCGCCCATGGCGTAATGGACCCCGAACTTCATCTCCAAGTGGCTGACAAGCGCGTACATTGAGGTGACGTTCATCGGGTCGCCGCCGATAAACAGCGGGTGAAACGACAGCGCCATGCGCAGCCGGTGGTCTTTGACCCGCATTTTCGCAAGCCCAAGGATCGACCGATCCGCGCGAAGCCGCGCGAATTCCGGCAACACTTTGATTGTTTCCCAGAGTCTATGCATGGGTTTTGCGACCATGCCTTCGAACCCGACGACATAGCGGCGGTGGCTGTCTTTGAGGAATTTAGTGTAGCCTTTCACATCGCCCGGCGACAGGCGACGCACTTCTTCGACCATCTTGTCGTGATCGCCGCAGGCGGTGAAGATTGATCCGTCTTCCCAGCGAATCTCATAGAAGGGATCAAGGGCGCGCAGGTCTACATCTTTGCGGAAATCACGTCCGCAATCGGCCCACAGTTGTTCAAACACTTGCGGGCAGGTCACGATTGTCGGCCCCAGATCAAAGCGGTGCCCGTCCATATCGATTGATGATCCACGCCCGCCGACCTTGTCCAGCCGATCAATCACTGTCACCGCATAGCCCTTTGCGCCAAGGCGCATCGCCGCAGACAGGCCGCCAAGCCCAGCGCCTATGACCACGGCGCGGTTGTCAGGATGTGTTGATTCCATGGGTCTAGCCTACGTGTGTCAGGTAAAGTTGACAATCTTTCCTGCATGATAACCGTATGTCTTCACAAGTAAACCGATATGTGTCAGACTTAATTGACACTTTAGGAACGCCAATATGGGTCAAACCGTCAGCCTTTCTTTTTATCGCCTGCCCCGCGTGATTGATCGCGTTTGGGCGATTTGGATGATGGGGCTTGCACGCAGGCCATTGGCCCGTGTGCCCGACATTGGGTTTTGGAAGCTTTGTGGCTCTGGCATGGGCGAAGGGTTCACCCCCACCATCTTTCCCAATGTCATCGCTATTCTGGCCGTCTGGCCAGATGAGAACACGGCCCGTGTGCGTACAGCTGAAGCTGACATCTACAAATGCTACGCCGCGCGCGCGACTGAAAGCTGGACCGTGTATCTGACCCCTGAAACCGCGCGCGGGCATTGGTCAGGGCAAACGCCCTTTGATACGAATGGTGCCCGGCCCAAAGGCCCATTGGCCGCTTTGACCCGCGCCACGGTCGGCCCCAAGACCTTGCGCCGCTTTTGGTCGCGTGTGCCCCGTATTTCCGACGTCATCGGCAAAGATCCCAATGTCATCTTCAAGATCGGCATTGGCGAGGTGCCGCTGATGCAACAAGTCACGTTCTCGATCTGGCCCTCTGAAAAGGCTATGGCAAATTTCGCCCGTACCGGCGCCCATGGCGATGCTATCCGCGCTGTGCGTGATGAGGGCTGGTTTCGCGAAGAACTTTACGCCCGATTTACAATTCAATCTGATAGCGGCACTTGGGGGGGCAAATCGCCCCTTGCCGCACGCGAGGCCGCATGATGCAACCTTTCCCCTTCTCTGCCATCGTCGGTCAGGACGAGATGAAACAGGCGATGATCCTGACCGCCATTGATCCGTCAATTGGTGGCGTTCTGGTCTTTGGGGATCGCGGCACGGGCAAGTCGACGGCGGTGCGTGCGTTGGCCGCCTTGTTGCCGCCGATCAAGGCTGTTGCTGGCTGCCCTTTGAATAGTGAAACCGCCGCGTTGGTCCCCGATTGGGCCGGATTAGGGTCGAAAAAGCTGGAAACCAAACCGACCCCGGTCGTCGATTTGCCCCTTGGTGCGACTGAGGATCGCGTGACCGGGGCTTTGGACATCGAGAAGGCGCTGACCAAAGGTGAGAAAGCGTTTGAGCCGGGTCTGCTGGCCCGTGCCAATCGCGGGTATCTTTATATTGATGAGGTGAACCTACTTGAGGATCACATTGTTGATCTGTTGCTGGATGTCGCCCAATCTGGTGAGAACGTCGTCGAACGCGAAGGCCTGTCGATCCGCCATCCGGCCCGCTTTGTGCTGGTCGGTTCCGGGAACCCGGAAGAGGGCGAATTACGTCCGCAGTTGCTGGATCGGTTCGGGTTATCGGTCGAGGTTGCCTCACCCAAAGATATCGACACGCGGGTCGAGGTGATCAAGCGCCGCGATGCGTTTGAACATGACAACGCCGCGTTTATGCTGCGCTGGCAGGCCGAAGATGCGGCCATTCGCGATCAGATCCTGAAGGCTCGTAAGGCGCTAAAAAAGCTGAAAACCCCTGATCAGACACTGCATGACGCTGCAGCATTGTGTCTTGCGCTTGGTTCTGACGGGTTGCGTGGTGAGTTGACGATCCTAAAGACTGCCCGCGCCTTTGCCGCTTTGCGCAACGATAAGACCGTGACCCAGACCCATATCAAAGCCGTCGCTGGGATGGCCCTACGCCACCGTCTGCGCCGTGATCCCTTGGATGAGGCAGGGAGCGGTGCCCGTGTGGGCCGCGTGGTTGAAGATGTGTTCGGCTAAGCAAATGTCCCAATGGGACATGGCCGCGTTGGCCCTGCGCCTTTTGGCCATTGATCCAAGCCTTGGAGGCATAGTTGTGCGGGCGCGGTGTGGGCCGGTGCGACAGTGTCTAACGCAAGGCCTTTCTAACAATTTGGTTCGGCTGCATCCTACAATGGGGGATGATGTACTTTGCGATGGCCTAGACCTGTCGGCGACATTGGCGCAGGGGCGGATGGTCACACGCCAGGGACTTTTGACAGATCCTGCCCCTTTGATGCTTGCTATGGCGGAACGCACGCCGCCGCATATGGCGGCTGTTTTGGGTCAGACGTTGGATACTGCCAAAGGCCATACACTTATCATGCTGGATGAAGGGGCTGATGCGGATGAAGCTGTCCCGGCTGGCTTGGCAGAGCGTGTTGCGTTCAATGTTGATCTAAACGAGACGCCCATTGGCGAAGCAATTGCCTTTGATATTGATGAAACACGTCGTTCTGTTGTCCAAGTGCCAGACGGATGTATCCACAAAATCGTGTCTATTGCAGGGCAATTGGGCATTGAATCCGCCCGTGCCGCAAGTTTTGCGTTGAAGGCGGCGAAGGCTATTGCGGCACTGCAGGGTCATGGCGAAATTACCGAAGATGATCTGACCCTTGCGTGTCAACTTGTCTTGGCCCATCGCGCCACGCGCATACCTGAAAAGCAACCTGAGCAAGAACAACCAGAACCGGAAAGCCAGTCCGAGGCACCGCAATCGGATGATGAAAGCTTTCAGTTACCTGATGAGATATTGCTTGAGGCTGTGCTTGCATCCCTCCCCCCTAACCTGCTTGCCCAATTGCAAAGCAAGACACGCACCGGCAAAGGCGCTGGTTCTGGTGCCAAGCAAAAAGGCAATCGGCGCGGGCGCCCCTTGCCGTCGCGTGCGGGTAAACGGATGGATGGAGCCCGCATTGATCTGATTGGCACGTTACGCAATGCTGCCCCATGGCAAACCATTCGCAAGCGCGAAACAGGGCGCAACGGGATTCATATCCGCAGTCGCGATATTCAGATTAAGCGGTTCGAGGATCGCTCGGATCGGTTGTTGATTTTTGCGGTGGATGCCTCTGGTTCGGCCGCTTTGTCCCGCCTTGCCGAAGCGAAAGGCGCGGTTGAGTTGCTGCTGGCCGAGGCTTATGCGCGCCGCGATTATGTTTCCCTTGTCGCGTTCCGCGGTGATAGCGCCGAGACGTTGCTGCCACCCACTCGGTCGCTGGTGCAAACCAAGCGACGGCTTGCTGATTTGCCCGGTGGCGGCGGCACACCGTTGGCTGCGGGGATGGAGGCTGCTTTCGCCCAAGCCCTTCAGGCCCGGCGCAAAGGGATGACCCCGACCGTGTGTATCCTGACAGATGGCCGTGCGAATGTTGCGCGGGATGGGTCGGCAAACCGTGTGCAGGCTGGTGCGGATGCTGAAGATATGGCCCGCATCTTCCACGTAAATCACATCGATTCCCTCGTAATAGACACTGGAAATCGCCCTGAACCGAAGCTGCGTGCCTTGGCGGGAACACTGGATGCCACCTACTTGCCCTTGCCTCGTGCGAATGCGGAACGCCTGTCCGAGGCGGTTTCTGCCGCGCTTGATCCTTAGATGAAATGGCCCAAGGATGCGGATGGCTGGCCCTTGCGGGACTATTCCCGGCAGGTGCTGCATCGTCCACATCGCTGGCATGTACAAGAGGCAGGGACCGGAGATACGCTTCTCCTGATCCATGGCGCGGGAGGGGCCACGCAAAGCTGGCGACATGTGTTCCCGATCCTGATGCAGACCCATCACGTGGTTGCGGTTGACCTGCCCGGACAGGGCTTTACCCAACTTGGCGCTCAGCAGCGTTGTGGTCTTGATCATATGGCCGAAGATCTTCTGTCTTTGGTGCGTCATGAAGGGTGGACTCCGAAAGCTATCATCGGACATTCTGCAGGCGCTGCGATCGCGCTGCGCATGGTTGAACTTGGATTGCGCCCGGAAAAGGTGGTCGGGATCAACGCCGCCTTGGGGAACTTCAAAGGTGTTGCGGGCTGGCTGTTCCCGGCCATGGCGAAGGTTTTGGCCATGACACCGTTCAGCGCCTCGTTCTTTGCAGGAAGTACGACGCGAAGCAGTGTGCGTAACCTATTGCAAGGCACCGGATCGCGTTTGGATGCAGGGGGTGAGGCCCTATATTACCGACTTGCCACAGACAAAAGCCATGTGGATGCAACCCTTTCGATGATGGCGCAATGGTCACTTGATGGGTTGCTTGCGCGTCTGACTCAGATCGACACGCCTGTGCATTTGATCACAGGGGCAGCGGATAAGGCTGTTCCGCCGTCGACAAGTGCGGATGCCATCGCGCGGTTGCCGCAGGCGAAGCTAACAACCCTAGAAGGATTAGGGCATTTGGCGCACGAAGAAGATGCCGCGCAAGTCGCGGATGTTATCTATCGGGCGCTACCATAGAAAAAGGCCGCCAGCAGGGCTGACGGCCTTTCGAAAACAGTGTCTAACTTAGCTTATTCAGCAAATGTAGATAGATAAGCATAAAGGTCATAGGCGTCGCTTTCTTTGCGCACCTGATAGGCCATTTTGCCGCGTGCACGACGGTTATCAAGCGTCTCACGCAGCCAGCCTGTTGGATCCTGAACATAGCCAACGAATGTTTCTTCGGTCCAGACGCCTCCGCCTTCACCGACTTCTACGATGCTATCACCATAGCGGAAACCTTCGACGCTTCCGATGGTGCGGCCAGCGATGCCGTAAAGGTTTGGTCCTGTTTTTGCGTTGCGCCCGGCAAGCACCTCACCGGATGCGTCTGCAACAACATGGCAAGCCACGCACTGGCGGTTGAACTGCTCTTCCCCGTTGGCGGCGTCGCCTTGGGTTGACGCATGGCCATCTGCGAAGACAGGGGCTGCAAGCACGGAAAGTGCGGCGGCAAGTGTAAATTTCTTCATAGTCTGCTTCCTTTTCGACATCTCTTAAGGATGGGAATCCTCTGGTCTGTGGTGAATTTAGCGTATGATTGCGGCGGGTCTAGGGTAGATAGGGAAATTTGCTGTGATATGCGATATCAAGCTACCGCGTGGGCCAATGCGCATTGCCGCCACAGGGTGCGCAATGCCATGACAAGGTGATCGATATCTTCATCCGTATGTAGAGGCGACGGTGTGAACCGCAGCCTTTCAGTCCCTTTGGGCACAGTCGGATAGTTGATGGGTTGCACGTAGATATCCCATTCATTCATCAGATAATCCGCCAGCATCCGTGTTTTGACCGGATCTTTGATCATCACCGGGACGATATGGCTTTCATTTTCAAGATGCGGGATGCCTTCGCGATCAAGCAGTTTGCGCAGCCGCGCGACCTGTCGGCGTTGTTTGGCCCGTTCAATATCAGACACTTTCAGGTGCGCGATAGACGTGCGTGCCGCAGCGGCCACGGCTGGCGGCAAAGCGGTTGTAAAGATAAAGCCAGAGGCGAAGGACCGGATAAAATCGCACAGCGATGCAGAGCCGGTGATGTAACCACCGACAACGCCATAGGCTTTGCCAAGCGTGCCTTCAATCAGTGTGATTCGATCTGCGACCCCGTCCCGTTCGCTAACACCGCCACCGCGTGGCCCGTAAAGGCCAACCGCGTGGACTTCATCAAGGTAGGTCATTGCACCGTATTTCTCGGCCACTTCTACGATTTCGCGGATGGGGGCGATGTCGCCGTCCATGGAATAAACAGACTCAAACGCGACGATTTTTGGGACATCGGCGGGGAGTGAGGCGAGTTTGGCTTCAAGGTCCGCCACATCATTATGCCGCCACAGCATCTTTTGCGCGCGCGAATGCCTGATGCCTTCGATCATCGACGCGTGGTTGCCTTCATCAGACAGGATCACGCAGCCGGGCAGGCGTGCGCCCAGCGTGGACAGCGCCGCCCAGTTTGACACGTAGCCAGAGGTAAACAGCAAGGCCGCCTCTTTCCCGTGCAGATCAGCCAGTTCGGCCTCAAGCAGCAGGTGGTCGTGGTTCGTACCGCTGATGTTGCGCGTCCCGCCAGCCCCGGTGCCGGTGCGCTGAACAGCTTCGCACATGGCTTCGATGACTTTGGGATGTTGGCCCATGCCAAGATAGTCATTGGAACACCAAACCGTCACATCGCGCACACCATCGTCGGAGTGGTTCGCGCATTGCGGAAACTTACCTGCTTTCCGCTCAAGCTCTGCAAAATAACGATAGTTCCCATCGTCTTTGAGTTGTGTCAGTTGCTCGTCAAATAGCGCGTCAAAATCCATGTCTTCAGTCCTTCGTCGTGATCGGTTTTTGCGCCGGAAGCATCCAGCGCCAAAGTTTTGCGTCAGGCAATGGGATGACCATGAGCCAGTGTTCCAAAAGGGCGAGTGCGGCGAGCGCTGTGAGCAGCGCAAAGCCTGCTTGTGTCACCAGTGCCTCGGCCGTCATGAGGCGTTCGAAGCAAACCGCCAGAAGCGCTGTCAACACCGTGATTGCGAGCGGGAAGGCCAGTGTGACCGGCCCTTTGCGGAAATAGCTTTTCAGGTGGTCGAGTTGTGCGGGTACGAATTCTGTATTGATCCGGGGCACCCCGAAGAAAAGGTTCAGCTTGGCCGAGATGCGCGCGAGGAACAGGATCAGATATGTGGCCAGTGCCATGCGGTTTTCAGCTCCGATTGAGCCAACGACAAGGCACAGCAATCCGACCAAAAGCAGGATTTCGTGATGGGCGACTGTCGCGAAGGCGCGCCCGAACCGTGATTGACCGGTCAATCCTTCGGGGCAAGGGTCTTTCATTGGCCCCGTAACGACGCCTGCTAGGAAGGCCAATTCGATCCAACCCCAGACTGCCAATGCGCCTAAAAAGCCGTAATAGACACTCATCAGGCCTCCGGTGTGCAGGGATGCTGCAATTGCGATCATGCCAAGCGCGAGGAACGGTAAGCCGATCAAAACGGCCGTCATATGCGCTGCCCCTCCCTTCCGGTCGGCGCGACGCACCACCAGAAGGATCGCCCCGGTGGAAAACCACCAGAGGAAGATTGCAGCAATGACGGAGGCAAAGATCAATAAGCTGGCTCCAACATGGGGCTGACGGGGACCGCGTTCTTTTGCACAGGGATCGTGAAGAGCGATACGAAGGCAAAGGCCGCTTTGGCTGATCCGACCATCTGCTTGGCAAAGCCCGCGACGCCGCCTTGCTTCTTCGCTTTGGCGATCATCTCATTGGCTTTCTGCATCCGCTCAAGGTTCGGAATCCAGCGTGGGTGATCGATGTCGACCGTCATCGGGAAGACCTGTTTGCTGATCTCGGATGTCTTGCGATAGACCTCTTGCGCGTACCAGCTTGGATCGACGCCCAGCGCTTTGTGGAATTCAGGGCGCTGGTGATCGCGCACCCACATGGTGGAATAGACCGCCGTAAGGAAGAACTTGATCCACAGCTTGTTTTGCCAGCTTTCGGTCAATTTAGGGTCTGTTTTCAGGAGAAGCGCGAAGGCTTCGCCATGCGAAAATTCATCGTTGCACCATTCTTTGAACCACTTGAAAATCGGGTGAAAGCGCAGTTCGGGGTTCGCCTCAAGATGCCGATAGATCGTGATGTAGCGCGCATAGCCAATTTTTTCCGACAGATACGTCGCGTAATAGATAAACTTGGGCCGGAAGTAGGTGTATTTCTTCGCCTGCGTCAGGAACCCAAGGTTCACCGCAATCCCGGCTTCGCGCAGCGCATCGTTGATGAAACCGGCATGGCGAGCTTCATCACGGGCCATGAGTTGGAAGAGGGTTGTGATATCCTCGTTCGATCCGCGCCGCTTCATTTCCTTGTAAAGCACGCAGCCCGAGAATTCAGCGGTGCAGGATGAGATCAGGAAGTCGATGAATTCGGCCTTCAGCGCAGGCTCCATCCCGTCCCAGTCGATCTTGTCCCAGTCTTCGTTTTTCTTGAAATGCCCTTTGTTCGGGTCTGATTTCATCTGCGCAATCAGCTTGTCCCAATCGGCGCGCACTGGCGTGACGTCAATCGCGTCCATCTCATCAAAGTCGGTGGTGTAAAAGCGCGGGGTCAGGAGGGTGTTCTGCATCGCGACCTGCGTCGCTTCCTCGTTCGTCAACGGCGGCAAGGCTTCCTGCGCAGCGATCGCTTCTTCAGCTGTGGCGGCATCTGATGAATGCATATTCATGACATCACCTCTTCGCTGAATGAAAACTCACAAAGCTCCATGAACTCAAGATCGCCCGTCGCGCGGGTCCAAAGCCGTTCCAGTTTGGACGCGCGGGTGATGACGGCAGTGCGCTCTTCCTCGATCATCTCACCGAAGGCGGCCATGATTTCGGGGCCCTGCACCTGCACCGTGTCACCGGGGTGGATCACTGCCCCGTTGTTCAGCCGCACATGTGCCGACAGTTCTTCAAAGCGATGCGAGATTGTCACCGTGCACGGTGCGGTTTCGCGGTCTCTGGTCAGTAGTCCCATTGTGGTTCCCTTTCACATGAGGGTCAGCGCTGGCGAGGCGCGGACAGGTTTAGTCCAAAAGCTGCGCGAAGGCAGCGACATTGTCTTTGCCATAGCCGATCAGTTCGACGTTCATGGCAGCGGCATCATCAATGATGGCGATATTGCCGTTTTCACGACGCACGACAGTGATTGGATCGTTCGTGGTGATCCCCCGGATCAGGCGTTCCCGGTCAACGGCCCGTCCAATCACCCCGATAAAGCCCATGGCATCATCGGCAGATGTGATCAGCATAGTCCCGTTTTCATCATAGACCTGATAAAGCCCGTTGCGGTTCCCGGTCAGCGTAACTTTCACGCTGTCCACAATGGGTGCCTCAACCAACACCCCTTGCTGGGGCACATCGGCCCATTGGGCGTAGGCCACCAACGCAACAGTGCCGATCATCAGGCCAAACATCGCTTTCACAAGAAACGTCGGGACCATTTCTTTGTCCCGATGGCGCATCTGTTGTTCAAGATTGCTCATGGTATTTACTCCGCTGCGACGGCGTCAGAGCCGCCTTCGTTAATCCGGGATAATTGTGGCTGCGCAACGCGTGTTTCAGCAGCCTCGGCAAACATCTGCGCGACTTTGGCCGCATCTGGGATGCAGCGCAGCGCAGGCTGGGTGCGGGCCATTTTCCAAGGACGCACATGGGGCCATGTCATGAGATATGACAGGCGATCTTGGCCGATCAGCTCGAACGCGATGGTGCCGTGCCCGGAGGGTTTGATATCTGCGTTCGCGTTACCGATCCAGTTGTAGGGCAGGTTCAACGTCATGGTCAGCGCCGCCCCAATGCGCATCGCAACACGCTTGTTTGTCAGCGTGTAGACGGCAGACCGTGCCTGCACATAAGCGATCCCGTAAATGATCCCGCAGGCAAGCAGCCCAGCGATCACGAAAGGTACCGCATGCAGGGCAGACATGCCCAGAGAATATTCAGTCGTTGAAACGCCAAAGCGCCAGATTACAAGCAGAATAAAGTAGCCAGCCACCCAACGGATGCCCAGCGCTTCGCGCGCAAGCCGACCCGGATCAGGAGACCCCTGCCAGATGATATGTTCATCTTCAGGCAAAGCCTCGGGCAAGCCGCGGACCGGTTCGAAATTGAAATCGTCGTGATGGCTCATGGCAGCGTTCCCTCTGCATGTGGTGGTACTGGCCCCGCTGGCGAGGCGGGGCCAGCTTGGATTTACATCAGCTCTTTAAGCTCTTTCATCACGGACGATTTGGGGCCAGCGTACATTGTGCCGCCGCCGTAATAGGCCATGATTTTATCTTCTTCGAGAAGGGTGACTTGCTCGGACGATTTGGTCGTTGGGACACCTTCCCAATTATGTTGATGCAAGGACCGCACGACCACGCGGTCAGTACCGATCTTGGCCATGTTCATCGGGATCAGGCGCATTTTGCCTGTGCCTTCCGGGTTCAGATCAAGCTGCAGGAAACGCACCAGCGCTTCGGGCACATCGACCCACATATCCGTGCAACGGCCAATGACTTCGCCATCACCACCCACAACAGGTAGCCCGCGTGGATCGCGCCCGGCGGAAACCTTAAAGTCATGCAGACCCGCCATCGGCTTAATTTTCACATGACCGTGGGCATCCAGTTCCGGCGTATCCCGACGTGGGGCCCATGCAGCAGGTCCAACACCATCAAGCATCGGATCCCCTGTTGGCACCCAAGGAGAGCCTGTCGCAGGCGACGACTGCGCCAACGCCAAGCTATCGCGCATCTTGCTGTCTTCATATTCCCGGCTTGGTACCGTCAATGTGCCCTTGCCATCGCGCAAGTGAAACGTCTTTTCCTTGGGCAAAGGGAACAGGCTTTCGTTTGCCGGAACCTCATCATTGTCGTCGCGCAAGGGATAGCCTTCGCGCATGTTTTCGGTTTGCAGGTAATAGACAAGGCCCGCAAAGAAAATCCAGAACATCCAGATCGCCAAGCTCGCCAAATCAAAGTTACCAAAGAAGGTTTCTCCAACCATGGTTTCGTCCTCTCGTAGTTAGGTCGGAAAGTCTGCCAGCTCGAGCTTGGCAGATTTTTCCAATGTCATGGCCCGGACCCTTACCAGGGGTCCAAGGACAATCAGGGTGACAAAAAGCAGGCCGATTTCGGTGTGGTAAACAACCGAATAGCCCGTGGCTGGCGTGGCGAGCGCCTCTCCCAATGTGCCGTTCCCAGCGGCATGGTTTACGAGGTCACGCAAGGTGCCCCCGATGAAAATTGACAACCCGGCGCCGGTGGCTTGCGCAGCCCCCCAGGCCCCAAGTGCCAAACCCCGACCGGCAGCGCCAATCGTGGGCATTGTCATGGCCGCCGTCAGGGTCGATACCCCGAACAGGCCGCCGCCAAAGCCGATCAACGTGGCCCCGGCATAAAAGATAAAGATTGAATCCAGCGGTGCGGCAAAGATCACCAGACTGAAGGCCGCGATCCCAGCAAGAATGCCGTTGGCTGCCATGCGGAAGGTCGACATCCCTTTGCGCAACCAGCGCGCGGCCAGTCCAAAGCTAAGGATCGCACCCCCGGCCCAAGCCGCTGTGAGCAAAGTTGTTGCCGCGACCGAAAGTCCGAGGATCTCGCCCCCATAGGGTTCCAGCAAAACATCCTGCATCGCAAAGGCCATCGTGCCAAGGAAGACCACCGCAAGCAGCCGCCCTGCATCGCCGCCTTTGACCAGATCATCCCATGCATCCTTGAAGAACGGACGCGGCGCTTCACGCGCGGCTTTGGTCATGGGTGTGACCTTCTCTTGCTTCCAAAGCGCGACGATGTTCAGCAGCAAAGTCGCTACAGCCGTCCCTTGCACCACCTGTACAAGGCGCAGCGCGGAATAATCGCGCAGAAGCGCCCCGATGATAATCGCCGAAATCGCCATCCCGACAAGGAACATCACATAAAGCAGCGCCACGACCTTAGGCCGCGTTTCATCCGTCGCCCGGTCCGCGGCAAGCGCAAGGCCTGCCGTTTGGGTCATGTGCATGCCCACGCCGGTAAGCAGAAAGGCCAGCCCGGCCCCCAAATAGCCTGCCCAAGCCGCATCAATCGCCCGGTCGCCTGACAGCACCAGCAAGGCCATCGGCATGATTGCCAGCCCGCCAAATTGCCACATGGTTCCGAACCAAAGGTAGGGGATACGCTTCCACCCAATCGCGCTGCGATACGTGTCGGACTTGAACCCCACAAGCGCCCGAAAAGGTGCAACAAGCACAGGGATGGCGATCATCACTGCAACCAGCATCGCACCAATCCCAAGTTCCACAATCATCACCCGGTTCAATGTCCCAAGCAGCATGACAGACGCCATGCCCACCGAAATCTGGAACAACGACAGGCGCAAAAGCTGACCAAGCGGCAGGCTATCGCTTGCCGCATCCGCAAAGGGCAGCCAATTGGTGGATAATGTTTTGAGGGTATCGGCTTTGAATAACATCAGCGCCGCCCCTCGAATGTCAAAGCGGTCGAGATGTAGAAGCCGGATTTCACCCGCTCAATCTCTTTCAGCCGTCCATGCACACCTGCGATCCGTAGCGCGTTCGCAACACCATCGGTCGTGTGCGGCACCATTTGGGGCGAACGGTCCGCGCGCGGAAACAGCTTGCCCGCGCGCCACATCAACATCAGCGCGGGTGTGCGCGGCGGCAGGGTGAATACCATCTTGCCGGTCACGCGTTTCGCCGCTTTGCCCATCACTTGCGCAATATCAGCGGCGTCGTAGTAAATCAGGGAATCCATCGCCATCGCATGGTCAAAGGCCCCATGCGTGGCCTCGAACATATCACCAGCGATCCATGTGATTTGATCAGAAAGCTCGGTCGGCATCCGCTTTTTGGCGATGTCGATCAACGCGGGCGAGATATCGACAGCAACTACTTCATCCGCGCCACGCTTGGCCAGTTCCACGGCCATTGCCCCCGTGCCACAGCCTGCATCCAGAATGCGCATCCCGCGTAGATCGTCCGGCAATTGCGCCAGCATCATCTCGCGCATCCGGTCACGCCCCGCACGCACCGTCGCCCGCACACCCGAGACGGGCGCGTCAGACGTCAGCTGCTCCCATACTTTGGTCGCAGAGCGGTCGAAGTAGTGCTCGACCCGGTCGCGTGTGGTGGCGTAGTTGGTCATTTAGTCGAACCCAAGCAATTCAAAGATTTCGCGATCCGGCAGGGGGGCCGGGGCAAGCGGATCAGTGCCTGCCCAAAGCGTCTCGGCCAGACGGATGTATTCCTTGCGGACCTGCACGACCTCTTCATCATCGGGCATTTCGAACAGGGTTTTCTT
>CAYPVL010000049.1:0-24238 GCA_964414165.1 uncultured Cognatiyoonia sp. | reverse complement strand
GAGCAACTGACTTTTAATCAGTAGGTCGATGGTTCGAACCCATCACGGCTCACCATTTCATCACATCAGCTGATGTAGCCTTGGGAAATTGGCTGATGCTGGCTTGGTTCCGTTGACCTGAATGACTATTGCACAAGGCTGTCTGCCGTATCCGTTTGGTTGATCGAGCTGAGGATATCGCGTTGCAGATTGCCGATGTGTTTCAGGATATTCGCGCGGATCGCTACAGGATCGCGGTTCTGAAGGGCCGCGAGGATGTCATCATGATGGGCGACAACCCGTTCGCGGTTGCGCCGTTGAACGGCTGCAAGGAAGCGACTGCGCCAGAGCCTGCCAAGGAAAGTGCGGTGAATATCCGCAAGCGGTGCATTGTGCGCAGCCAAGGCGATTGCCCGGTGAAAGTTCATATCGATTTCGAACAGATCAAGTGGGTCAACTGTGTCAAACTTGGCCGCAATTTCGGCCTGAATGGCCGCGATTCCGGCGATATCTTCGTCTGTTGCGCGCACGCAGGCAAGTTCGGCTGACAGAATTTCGACTGCAAGCAAAACCTCAATGTCGTCAGAAACTTGTTTGACGGTCGGCATTGATACGATCGGGCTGCGCGCCGGACGCAATTCGACCAAACCTTCTGTGGCAAGGATGCGGATTGCTTCACGCAAGGGCGTGCGGCTGACGCCCATTTCACTGGCATTGTCCCGCTCTTTTATGGTCGCGCCAGGGGGCAATTTGCCACGCAAGATTTCGCGGCGTAGCTGGGTTGCGATTTGTTCGGCAAGGACTTCTTCGCTCATCTGGTTGTTCTTTAACCTGCTTTTTTGCCGTGCGGCGCAGTCTGCGGCGCGTCGCGAAATCAGCTATACTGAAAAATGTTGCGAGTCGAGAATAGTGTCGCTAACGTCCTCTCAGATGGTATACCATCTTTGTGCGGACCACTGGAGGGGTCTGTAGCCAATAGCGGCGATGACACTGTCGCCCAGGGAGGAACAAATATATGAAACTGAAGTCAAAAATCATGACGGCGGCCGCTGCGGCTGCGGTCGTCGCAGCCCCGGCGTTCGCTCAGGACGTGACTCTGCGCATCCAAACGCACTATGCGACAGAGCACCCAACCGGCAAAATGCTTGCCCAGTTTATCGACGACGTACAGACAATGTCCGGCGGCGAAATCGCGATTGAAATGTTCTATTCATCGTCTGTTGTGGCGACTGTGGAAACATTCGATGCCGCAATCAATGGCATCTTGGATTGTGATGCCACAGGCGGTGCATATCAGACCGGTAAGAACCCCGCGTTCCAGTTCGTCGGCGACATTATGGGCGGCTATGACACCCCATGGCAGCAGTATAGCTGGCTGTACTACGGCGATGGCTTTGATGCTGCGCAAGAACTTTACAATGCCCAAGGTATGACGCTTGTGGGCTGGGCCATCTATGGTCAGGAATCCTTTGCCTCATCCAAGCCAATTGCAGGTCCAGAGGATCTGGTGGGTTGGAAGTTCCGTTCACCTCCGGGCATGGAAACCGAGATCTTTGAAAAGCTGGGTGCATCCCCGATTGTGATGGATTTCACCGAAATCTTCACCGCGCTTGAAACCGGGATCATTGACGGGGCCGACGCTTCGGGCCTTGCCAACAACGTCGGTCTTGGCCTCTATGACATTGTGAAGCACGCCAACTATCCGGGCTTCCATTCTATGCCATCTGACCACTTGGCCTGTAACCAGTCCGTTTGGGAAGGCCTGTCCGATCAGCACCGTCGCATCATCGAAATCGCTTGGCAAAAGCATGGTTTCCAGATCGCGATGCTGAATGAAAAGGCCAACACCGAAGCCGCAGCCGCGCTTCAGGAACAGGGCGTCACCCTTTATGCTTGGTCCACCGAGGACAAAGCCGCTTTCCGTGCCGCAGCACAGGAAGCATGGGATGACTGGGCCACACGCAGCCCCGAGGCCGCCGCATTGGTTGAAAGCCACAAGGCATATTTGACCCAGCTGGGCCTGATCAACGGGTAAGGTCAGACGGCGTTTGACACAACACCGATCAAGGCGGGCCCTTTTGGACCCGCCTTTTTCAACCGACGTCATGACCATGTGGGGAGGCATGTGATGCAGGACAATTCGCTATTTCTTGGTCGACTGCGCGCACCAATCAAAACCGGGATGATCATATTCTGCGCCATCACGGCTGCACTTTATGCTTATCTGATCAGCTTACATTTTTTCACCGAAGACGCCTATGGCATGTTCGAGATGATCCGCCCTGCAGGCAAGCCGCTGGTGCAGGTCACGCTGGTCTGTTTCGGGATTGCCTTGCTTTTTGCGTCCCTCTTCCTGTCTGATACCAAAGGCGCGATTGAAACCCAGCCTGACGGCTTCTTTGATCTTGTGTCCGTCGTCCTGGGGCGCCTTGCGATGATTATGACCGCCTTCATTGTGCTGGTCATGTTTTACGAAGTCGTGTCCCGCTATGTCTTTTCCAAGCCTACCCTGTGGGCCAATGAACTTTCCCTTTGGATCGCTTGTTTCGTGTTCCTGTTCGCGGGCCTCTACGCCATGCAACAGCGCAGCCACATTCGTATCTATATTGTCTATGACATGATGCCCTGGTGGATGCAGAAAGCATCTGATTGCCTTTCGGTTCTGCTGATCGTGGGCTTTACCTTCGCCCTTGTCTGGGGCGGCTACACCGATGCCGAGAACCGCTTCTTGCGGATGGAGACCTTTGGCACCGCGTGGGATCCACCCATTCCGGGCATCGTAAAGCCCGCATTGCTGATCATCATCGTGCTGGTGTGCATTCAGGCCGTGTCCAATCTGATCGCCGATTGGAACAAAGAGCCCGAGAACCACACCCCCGCCGATGAAATCGACGAGACCGAGATCGAAAACATCCGCCGCACACTTGAGGAAAAGAACTGATGGTCGATATTGGCACCCTTTCCCTTATCCTGCTGCTGGGCATGTTCTTCTTACTGTCCATCGGGATGCCGCTTGGTTTCGCGTCGGCCTTTCTGGCTGTGGTCACCCTTTCACTGAAATTCCCACCCGATCTGCTTTGGGGTGATTTCGGGCGCGGGCCGCTGTCTGTTCTTGGGCAAGCCGTCTACCGACAATTGACGAATTATGTCCTCATATCCGTGCCGTTATTCATATTTATGGCCGCAATGCTGGAACGATCTGGCATCGCCCGTGATATGTATTCATCCCTCAACGTCTGGATGAGCCGCACGCGGGGCGGCATCGCCGTGGCAACATCCATCATGGCTGTGATCATGGCCGCCATGTCAGGGATTATCGGTGGGGAAGTCGTCCTGCTTGGCCTCATTGCCCTGCCGCAAATGTTGCGCCTCGGCTATGATCGTAACCTTGCGATTGGGACGATTTGTGCGTCCGGGTCACTTGGCACCATGATCCCACCATCCATCGTTTTGATCTTCTATGGCCTTGTCACCGAAACCTCGATCAAAGCGCTGTTCACGGCGTCATTCCTGCCGGGCTTTATGCTGGCGACCTTCTTTATTCTTTACATCGTGATCCGCACGCGCATGAATACATCGCTTGCCCCACTGCCAGACCCGGTGCCGGGCGAACCTGAGGGGTCTGAAAAGTCCCTGATGTTCCTTGGCTTCATCTCGCGTTTTGCGATGTGGGTAACGGGTGTTTTGCTGGCCCGCGCGCTGTTCTTCACCGCCACTGGCGATAATGCGATCCGGGAAGGGGAAGACCCGATCCTGCTTGGCATGGTTGCGGATATTCCCTACATCATCGGGGCCTTTGTCCTGTTCGCCATTACCGTCTTCTTCATTGTCGGGCGCGAACGCACGGCGCGCGGTTGGGAAATGGGCAAAGGCCTGATCGCCCCTATCGTTGTGATCGGCGTTGTGCTTGGGTCGATCTATGGCGGGATCACCGGCATCACCGAAGCCGCAGGGATGGGCGTCGTTGCCGTCTTCGTGATTGGCTTGCTCCGTCGCGAGATGACGTTCGACATCGTCTGGGACAGTCTGATCCGCACGCTGAAATCCACCGGGACGATCATCTGGGTGACCATTGGTGCCGCCGCCCTTGCCGCCGCCTATACGCTGGTGGGTGGGCCGACTTATGTCGCCAACCTGATCATCGGGGCAGAACTGCCGACGATGGGCATCATCTTGATGATGATGCTGGTCTTCCTGATCATGGGGATGTTCATGGATTGGGTCGGGATCGTGCTGTTGATCATGCCCGTCTTCCTACCTATCGTGGTGCGCTTGCCCGCCGAAGAGATCGGTTTCCTTGGCAGTGTCGATCCGCGCTATATCCCGATCTGGTTCGGTGTGGTCTTCTGTATGAATATGCAGGTCAGCTTCCTGTCGCCGCCTTTTGGCCCGGCAGCCTTCTATTTGAAATCCGTGGCCCCGCCCGAAATTTCGCTGACAGATATCTTCCAAGGCTTCCTGCCGTTCATCGCGCTGCAGTTATGTGCTTTGTCGGTGCTGCTGATCTGGCCGCCGATCATCACGATCTTCCTCTGACGGGAGGCAGGTAATGGTGCCTCTCTGTGTGGTTGGAGGCGGGTCGATTGGAATGCGCCATGTAGAATGCGCGCGGGCCTCTGAAGCGGTGCAACTGACGGCGGTGGTTGAAGCGCACGCGCCCCGGCATGCGGAGCTTGCGGCACTGGGCCTGCCGGTTGTTGCGGACCTTGCGGACATCCCGCCCGAGACGCGCGGGGCGGTGATCGCCACACCCACACAGACCCATGCGTCTGTGGCGATGGCCTGTTTGGATCGCGGCCTCGCTGTCTTGGTCGAAAAGCCGCTGACCCAAACCTTGGACGATGCGCGCGCGCTTTGCGCCAAAGCCAACGACTTGGGCCTGCCCCTGTTCACCGGCCATCACCGCCGATGCCATCCTTTTGTCGCGGAGGCGCGTTCGCGGATGGATCAATTGGGTGGTCTGATCGCGATCCAAGGCATCTGGTGTCTGCGCAAGCACGACAGCTATTACGATGAAGTCTGGCGTACGCAACCCGGCGCTGGGCCAATCATGACGAACCTCAGCCATGAGATTGACTTGCTGCACTGTCTGGCCGGAGAGATCACCGAAGTTTCGACCATGAACGCCAATGTCGCGCGCGGGCATGCGGTTGAAGATACGACAGCAGTGTCACTACGCTTTGCAAGCGGAGCCATCGGGAACTTCCTGATGTCTGAGGCGGCTGTATCACCTTGGGCCTTCGAGGCCGCAACCAGCGAAAACCCCGCCATCGCGGTGCGCGGCCCTGATCCCTTGCGGTTCATGGGTGCGCGCGGGGCGCTGGGGTTCCCGTCGCTTGAAATGTGGGGGGCAGGGTCCGGGGTCGCGCCGGATTGGCAGCATGAACTTGTGTCCTCTAAAGGGCCATCGTTGCCTAAGGTCGATGGGATTGCCTCGCAAGTTGATCGCTTTGCTGCAATCGTGGACGGGGCCACGGATGATCTGCTTGCCACTGGCGCTGACGGGCTGCGCACCATGCTTGTGCTGGACGCCATCCAAAGGGCGGCACTTAGCGGGCGCACCGAAATTGTTCAAACCCCATGAGCAGCCGCGTCGCCCCAAGGGAAGAGCGCACGGCATTGGGCCTTCTTGCCATGGCCGGGGCGGTGGTGTTCTTTACGTTGATCGACACATCGGCCAAGTGGCTGGTACTTGCGGGTCATGCCGCTATTCAGGCGGTTTTTGCACGCTACGCAGGGCATTTGATCGTCTCACTGATCGTCTTTTTACCACGCGAAGGGTTTGATGCGCTGCGCTCTAATGCGCCCAAACGGCAAGCGCTGCGTGCGGCGTTCCTGTTCAGCGGGACAACGCTGAATTTCATCGCGCTCAAATACCTGCCCATCACGGTGACAACGACGATCATGTTCGCAGGGCCTATCGTGGTCACACTGCTTGCAATTCCAGTACTGGGAGAGAGGGTGGGCATCCACCGCATTATCGCCGTTTGCGTCGGCTTTCTTGGCGTTGTCGTGGTCATGCAGCCATGGGGCGCAGAATTCCACCCGGCGATGTTCCTGAACCTTGCAGCGCTGTGCCTTGCGGCCTGCTACTTTGTGATGACGCGGATGCTCGCAGGCATCGAAAGCAATGCGACCAGCCAGTTGTGGGTGTCAGGTCTGGCGACGATCTGCCTTACCCCTTTCGCATTTGCCAACTGGACATGGCCGACGGGGATCGACTGGGTATTCTTTCTGCTGATCGGTGTGTTCGGTGCAAGCGGGCATATCCTTGTAACTGCCGCGCACCGGGTCGCGGATGCGTCGATCCTTGCACCTGTCATCTACATCCAGATCTTTTTTGCCACGATTGCAGGCATCATCTTCTTCGACACGTGGCCGACAGTTTGGACATTAGGCGGGGGGCTGATCATCATCGCAGCCGGTTTCTACATTTGGCACCGCGAACGTGGGCACAAAACCCGGCCCGCGACGTTGTCAAAGATCACACCGAAGTAGGCTGATCGTCTTCGATGTAATAGAGGATGTTATCCTCAAAGCTTGCATCCGCAGAAAGGCCAAGGGACTTGGCGCGCTCTGCGTGAATGTCGAATTTCCAACCCGACACGATGCGTTTAATATCGGGCTGCGCCTCCCACTTGATCAGCTTGGCTGGGGCCTCACCCGCAACGGCAGTCATCGCGTCAATCAGCTGCGCGATGGACCACGTGCGACCGGGCATCTGCATCACACGGTTCATACCCAAATCGTCAGCGGCAAGTTCTGCACCTTTGATCAGGTTCTCTACGCATTTGCGCGGGCTCAGGTAGTAATGCAGGAAGTCCGCATCGACCGGGCAAATCGCTTCTTGCCCGTTCAACGGTTCGCGCAGGATTGACGACATAAAGCTGGACGCTGCCCGGTTCGGCTTGCCCGGACGGACTGATATCGTGGGCAAACGGAAGGCCCGCCCGTCCACGAAACCCTTGCGAGAATAGTCGTTGATCAGCATCTCGCCCATCGCCTTTTGCCCACCGTATGAGGTCTGCGGATTGGGGTAGGAATGATCGCCCAGCGGGTCGGGGATGTCGCCACCATAGACCGCGATAGAAGAGGTGAAAACGACGACGGGCTTGGTGCCCAAATTCCGGCAGCGTTCGAGTACATGGTAGGTGCCGAACAGGTTGATGTTCATGCCCGCTTCAAAATCTTCCTCGGCATGGGCCGATACGATAGCCGCAAGCAGGTAGATCACATCGACGTCCATTGTCACCACTTTGGCGACAGAGGCCGGATCAGCGATATCGCAGACCGTCGTTTGCACATCAAAGCCGGCGTTGATCGGGGCCGGGTCATTGATATCGGCAAGCGTCAGTTGCGTGATGGGCTGGCCGCGCAGACGGGCCTTTGTGCCAAGGCTTTGCGCCAGCTTTTGACCGACGACACCGCCGCCCCCGATGATCAGAATGTGCATTGAAACCTCCCCTCGGCCCAGCGGTTTTCTCATCACAAGGTGATTGGCTGGTATACCATTTATCAAGGCCCTTCGACGCAGATTTGTCAATGCACAGCGCTCAGGCGGCCTTGTAACACTGAAAGCTGAGAATTGACCCCCCCAGTGGCGCATTTGACTTGGCTTTTGGTATACCAATCTGCAAAGTCGGAACAAGGAACCAAAGGGGGGATGGACATGCCATCAATTATTATCACCGGTGCAGGCAGTGGCGTTGGGCGCGCCACAGCCTATGCGTTCCTGACTGCGGGCTGGCAGGTCGGCCTTGTTGGGCGTCGCGAGGCACCACTGGCCGAAACGGCGGGTGATAGCGGTGCTTTGGTCCTGCCCTGCGACGTCACGGACGAGGCCCAAGTTGATGCCGCCTTTGGGCAAGCCGCCCAGCACTGGGGTCAGGTGGATGCCTTGTTCAACAACGCAGGCGTTAGTCTGAAGGGTGCCCCGATTGATGAACTGGCCGTTGCGGATATTCGTCACCTTTTGGATGTGAACATCATGGGGGCCTTTATCGCCGCCCGCGCCGCCTTTGGTATCATGCGCAAGCAATCGCCCCAAGGCGGGCGGATTATCAACAACGGGTCGGTGTCGGCCTATGTACCGCGCTGGGGGTCGGCGGCCTATACTGCGTCCAAGCATGCGATCACGGGGCTGACCCGGACCCTGTCTTTGGACGGACGCCCTTTTAACATTGCCTGCGGACAGATTGATATCGGCAATGCCCTGACGGATATGGCCGCTGCCATGACACAAGGTGTGCCGCAGGCCGACGGATCAACGGCGGTTGAACCTGTGATGGATGTAAAGGATGTGGCGGCCTCGGTCCTGCATATGGCGTCGCTGCCTTTGGGCGCAAACGTACAGTTCATGACCGTCATGGCAACAAACATGCCCTACATCGGACGCGGCTGATGGACATGCAGGGACAAGTTGCAGTCGTCACAGGTGGCGCGCAGGGCATTGGCTTTGCGGTGGCAAGCCAGCTGGCCGAAAAGGGCGCGAGTGTCGTCAGCTGGGATATTGATCCGACGAACACAGAGGCTATGGCTAAGATTGGTGGGACAGCGATCAGTTGCGATATTACGGACCTTGCCTCGGTGCAGGCCGCGCACAAGACCACAAGCGACCGCGTCGGCGTACCTGTGATCCTTGTGAATAGTGCCGGGATCGCCGGGCCGAATGCCACTGTCGCGGATTATGACGTGGACGCATGGCATCAGGTGGTTGCGATCAATCTGACCGGCACGTTTTATGTCAATAAAGTCTGCGTGCCGGGGATGAAGGTTGCGGGTTATGGCCGCATTCTGAATATCGCATCCATCGCTGGGAAAGAGGGCAATCCAAATGCAAGCGCTTATTCGGCGTCCAAGGCCGGTGTGATCGGCTTGACCAAATCGCTGGGTAAGGAACTTGCTGATTATGACATCGCCGTCAATTGCGTCACGCCTGCCGCAGCCCGCACCCGGATTTTTGATCAGATGAGCGAAGAACACATCGGCTATATGCTCTCCAAAATTCCGCGTGGCCGGTTTTTGGAGGTCGAGGAGGCCGCCAAGATGATCGCTTGGATCGTGTCGGCTGAAAATTCATTTACCACTGGGGCAGTTTTTGATTTGTCTGGTGGGCGCGCAACTTACTGAGGGAACAATATGGGACGACTGACAGGAAAACGCGCCCTTGTGACGGCGGCAGGCCAAGGGATCGGGAAGGCCTCGGCCCTTGCGATGGCCGCTGAAGGTGCGCAGGTGTTTGCAACGGATGTAAATGCAGAAGCGCTGGCCGAAGTCAAAGGCGTTGGGATCGAGACGTTTGTTTTGGACGCGCGTGATGATGTCAGCGTAAAGGCGGGGGTGGCGCATGCCCAACCCGACGTGTTGTTCAACTGCGCAGGCTTTGTGCATCACGGCGACGTGCTGACGGCGTCAGATGACGATTGGGACTTTGCCTTTGATCTGAACGTCCGGTCCATGTTCCGCACCATGCGCGCCGCTTTGCCGGGTATGTTGGAACGGGGCGGTGGGTCGATTGTGAACATGTCCTCGGCCTGTTCGTCGATCATTGGGGCACCGAACCGCTTTATCTACGGGACAACCAAGGCCGCTGTGATTGGCATGACCAAATCCATCGCAGTCGATTACATCACCAAAGGCATCCGTTGTAACTGCATCTGCCCCGGCACCGTGGAAAGCCCAAGCTGGCACGACCGTGTGAAAGCGCTGGGCGAGGAGTTGGGCAGCTATGAAGTTGCGCACAAACAATTCGTGGAACGCCAGCCCATGGGCCGCGTCGCCACGGCCGAGGAGATTGCCGCTTTGGTCGTCTACCTCTCAAGTGATGAATCTGGATTTACCACCGGGCAACCGCACGTCATCGACGGCGGCTGGTCTGGTTGAACTGAAACAAAGGACGAAGACATGAAACTTCTACGCTATGGCGCGAATGGTGCCGAAAAACCGGGGATGTTGGACGCAGACGGGAATTTGCGCGATTTGTCGGGTGTTGTGGCTGACATCGGGGGCGATGTGCTGTCTGATGCGGGCCTCGCGAAACTGCGCGATCTGGACCCGGCCAGTCTGCCAAAGGTCGACGGCAATCCGCGCCTTGGGCCATGTGTGGCAAACATCGGCAAGTTCTGCTGCATTGGTCTGAACTACTCGGACCACGCTGCTGAAACGGGTGCCGATATTCCCAAACACCCCATCCTGTTTATGAAAGCCAACTCTGCCATCGTTGGGCCGAACGACGATGTGATCATCCCACGCGGATCAACCCACAGCGATTGGGAGGTTGAGTTGGGGGTCGTGATTGGCACCACCGCGAAATACGTGACCAAGGAAAACGCACTGGACCATGTTGCAGGTTATTGCGTGATCAATGATGTGTCTGAACGTCATTTCCAGACCCAGTTGTCGGGCAACTGGACCAAGGGCAAAAGCTGCGACACTTTCGGGCCAACCGGTCCGTGGCTTGTGACCCGCGATGAAGTGGAAGACCCCCAGAACCTTGCCATGCACCTGGATGTAAACGGCAAGCGCATGCAGACCGGGACCACGAACACGATGATCTTCACCGTGGCCGAGATTATCGAACATCTTAGCAGTTTGTTCACACTGCACCCCGGCGATGTGATTTCGACCGGGACACCTCCGGGTGTGGGGATGGGTATCAAGCCAGAACCGGTCTACCTTAAAAAGGGCGATATCATGGAGTTGTCGATTGAAGGTCTGGGCACCCAGCGCCAGACCGTCGGCCAAGACGCGTGATGGGCGGCAAAACCGACCTTCTGGTCGTCAGCCCCAGCCTGACCGACCGCATGCAAGATGCCCTTGGGCAGGATTTTGTGCTCCATTGGCTCAGCCAGCAGGATGATCAGCAGTCTTGGCTTGCTGGGAATGGTGCGAAATTCGCCTATGTGCTGACTGATGGGCACTGGGGCGTGAAGCCCGACATCATGCAGCACCTGCCGAATTTGAAGGTGATTTCCTGCTATGGTGTCGGCTATGACAATATCGATGCTGCCGATTGCGCCGCGCGTGGCGTTGTCGTCACCCACACCCCGAATGTGCTGAACGCCGAAGTTGCGAACACCGCGATCATGCTCTGGCTTGCCACCAGCCGCCGCCTTGTGCGCGATGACGCCTTCGTTCGGAGTGGCGATTGGCTGAAAGGCGGGGCACCACTGACCCGGTCGGTTGAAAACAAGAAGGTCGGGATTTTGGGGCTCGGGCGTATCGGCGAAGACCTTGCCAAGCGTCTCGACATCTTCAGCGCCGACATCAGCTATCATTCCCGCAATGAAAAGCCGGGCATGCCCTATCGGTATTATCCCAAACTGATCGACATGGCCCGTGCTGTGGATGTGATGTTCTGCATCACGCCCGGAGGCGCTGCGACCCATCACATCGTCAACCGCGAGGTGATGGAGGCCCTTGGCCCGGATGGTACACTGATCAACGTCGGCCGCGGCACGGCGGTGGATGAGGCCGAGATGGTCAAAGCGCTGCAAGACGGTCGCCTTGGAAACGCGGGCCTTGATGTGTTCGAGGCCGAACCAAAAGTCCCCGAAGCGCTGTTCGCGATGGAGCAGGTCACACTGCTGCCCCACGTCGGCAGCGCCACAGTTGAGACACGCAGGGCGATGGGCGATCTGGCGGTCGAAAACCTTGCCCAATTCCTGCGCGATGGCACCACAATCAGCCCGGTCCCGGAATGTCAAAGCCAGTAGTCATCACAGATGTTACCGCGCGGTTGTTTGCGGTGCCTTTGGATGAAATCCTTGTGGATGCCAAACACGGGGAACACAGCCATTTCCATCTTGTCACTGCGACTGTGACTTTGTCGGACGGGCGACAGGGAACGGGATACACGTACAACGGCGGACGCGGCGGCCATGCGATCGCGGCGATGATCACCCATGATCTGGGGCCGTTCTTGTTAGGCAAAGAAGCAAGCGACGTAGCCGCGCTCAACGAAGCAATGGACTGGCACATGCACTATGTCGGGCGCGGAGGCGTATTGTCCTTCGCGATCTCTGCCGTCGATATCGCGCTTTGGGATCTGGATCTGAAAGCGCGGGGATTGCCCTTGGTCGAAGCGGTAGGCGGCGCGTCGGATCGCTGTCACGCCTATGGCGGCGGCATTGATCTGAACTTCCCACTCCCCAAACTGCTTGACCAGACCCAAGGTTATCTGGATGCCGGGCTGAACGCGATCAAGATCAAAGTGGGCCAGCCGAACCTTGCAGATGATGTCGAACGCATCGCCGCGATCCGTGATTTCCTTGGGCCGGACCGCGCCTTCATGATTGATGCGAACTATGCGCTGAGCGTGGATGAGGCCATCGCGATGGCCAAGGCGGTGGCCGGGTACGATCTGACATGGTTTGAGGAACCCACAATCCCCGATGATTATGAAGCTTTCGCGACCATCCGCGAACAAGGCGGGATCAAAACCGCGCAAGGTGAAAACCTGCATACGATGCACGAATTTGCGCGCGCCTTGCCGCATGTCGATTATATCCAACCCGATGCAAGCAACTGCCTTGGGATCACAGGCTGGCTGCAGGTCGCCAAGATGGCGCGCGATCAGGGCAAACCTATCAGCAGCCACGGGATGCAGGAACTACATGTGTCATTGCTCTCTGGTCAGGCGAACGCAGGTTGGCTAGAGGTGCACAGCTTTCCCATCGACCGCTACACAACGCGGCCCCTTGTGATCAAAGATCATCTGGCGGTCGCCCCCAATGTGCCGGGTATCGGGGTGTCCTTTGACTGGGCCGCACTTGGGCCACATGAAATAACGCTTTGAAACAACAACTGAACATAACTCTGCTTGTCAAAAGCACGCAAAGAAGGGGCTGATCTAGAATGGCCAAGATAACCAAAGACGATCTGCGTTCGAAAAAGTGGTTCGCCAACCCCGACCACACAGAGATGAGCGCGCTTTATCTGGAACGCTACCTCAATTATGGACTGACCCGCGCCGAACTGCAGGACGGCAAGCCGATCATCGCGATTGCCCAGACCGGAAGCGATCTGTCCCCCTGCAACCGCCACCACATCGAATTGGCCAAGCGCGTCCGCGATGGCATCATCGCGGCGGGGGGTACATGCATCGAAGTACCGGTGCACCCGATACAGGAAACCGGCAAACGCCCGACGGCCAGCCTTGACCGCAACCTTGCCTACCTTAGCCTTGTCGAAAGCCTTTATGGCTATCCCATCGACGGCGTTGTCCTGACGATTGGCTGCGACAAGACCACGCCAGCGCTTCTTATGGCCGCCGCCACCGTGAACATCCCCGCGATTGCCCTATCTGTCGGCCCGATGCTGAATGGCTGGTGGAACGGCGAACGCGCCGGGTCCGGCACCGTCATTTGGGAGGCCCGCGAGATGATGGCAAAGGGCGAAATTGACGATGCGGAGTTCATGGATATCGCAGCCTCTGCTGCCCCTTCTGTCGGCTATTGCAACACCATGGGCACCGCCACCACGATGAACTCTCTGGCCGAGGGTCTGGGCATGCAACTCCCCGGCTCTGCCGCCATCCCGGCCCCGTATCGCGAACGTGGTCAGATCGCCTATGAGACCGGCAAGCGCATCGTGGACATGGTGTGGGAGGACATGCGCCCCACCGACATCATGACCCGCAAAGCCTTTGAGAATGCGATTGTGTTGAATTCAGCGATTGGTGGATCGACAAACGCGCCGATCCACCTGAACGCGATTGCGTCCCATATTGGTGTACCGCTGGACAATGACGACTGGCAGAATATTGGGCATGATGTGCCGTTGCTTGTGAACCTGCAACCGGCGGGCAAATATCTAGGCGAAGATTATCACCGCGCCGGTGGTGTTCCGTCTGTGACGGCTGAACTGTTGCGCGGTGGCCTGCTGCCGCACCCTGATGCGCTGACTGTGAACGGCAAGACGATGGGCGAAAATTGTGAAGGGCGCGCGGCCACCAATGCGGACGTGATCCGGGGCCTGGACAAACCGCTGAAAGAACAGGCGGGCTTCCTCAATCTCAAAGGCAACCTGTTCGAAAGCGCGATCATGAAGACCAGCGTGATCAGCCCTGCCTTCCGCAAGACCTATCTGTCCAATCCCGATGATCCCGAAGCCTTTGAAGGCCGCGCCGTCGTCTTTGATGGCCCTGAGGATTATCACAACCGCATCGATGATCCGGCCGAGAATATCGACGAAAACTGCGTGCTCTTCATGCGCGGCGCTGGGCCAAAGGGCTATCCCGGCGGGGCCGAGGTCGTGAATATGCGCGCGCCGTCCTACCTGCTGGAAAAGGGTGTTGAGGCGCTCCCTTGTGTGGGTGATGGGCGTCAATCAGGGACCTCCGGGTCGCCCTCAATACTGAACGCCGCGCCCGAGGCTGCAGCAGGCGGCGGGCTGGCCTTGTTGCAAAACGGGGACCGCGTGCGCTTTGATTTGGGCAAAGGGACCGCCGACATGCTGGTGCCGTTGGAGGAATTGGCCGAACGTGCTGCCAAGCTTGAGGCAGCCGGGGGCTATCAATACCCCGACCACCAGACCCCTTGGCAGCAATATTTCCGCGAACTTGTGGGCCAGTTTGACACTGGTATGACCCTGCGGGATGCGCCCAACTATCAGGATATTTCCCGCAAGGGCCTGCCGCGGGACAGCCACTAAGCCATGCCCCTGATCCGTCTTGATGCGACCGACACTGTTGCCGTGACCAAATCCCGCCTTGCGGTGGGTGATACGGTGGATGGTGTCATAGCGCGGGATGTGATCCCGGCAGGGCATAAGATCGCGCTTGAACCAATGGCAAAGGGCGCTGTGATCCGCAAATATGCGCAAGTCATCGGCTATGCCGAAGTGGATATTGCGCCCGGCGATCACGTGCATACGCACAATGTCGCCTTTCGCAATACGGATGCAGATTATGCCTTTGGCACGAACCTGCGCCCGCCTACAGCCCCGGCAAAGACAGACACGTTCAAAGGGTATCTGCGCGAGAATGGGAACGTCGGCACCCGCAACTACATCGCGATTGTCACGTCCGTGAATTGCTCTGCCACTGCCGCCCGCATGATCGCCGATCACTTCACACCCGAACGGCTGGCACCCTACCCCAACGTCGATGGTGTTGCGGCCTTTGTGCACGGCACAGGTTGTGGCATGGCCGGTGATGGGGACGGGTTCGAGGCGTTGCAGCGCGTCATGTGGGGTTATGCAAAGCATCCCAACCACGCAGGCGTGCTGATGGTTGGTTTGGGCTGCGAAATGAACCAGATTGATTGGTTGCTTGAGGCTTATGGGCTGAAGCAAGGGCCTCTGTTCCAGACGATGAACATCCAAAACGTCGCCGGGCTGCGCCGCACGGTTGAAATGGGCATCGAGAAAGTCGCCGCGATGCTGCCGCTCGCCAATGAAGCGACACGCACAGATTGCCCGGTCAGCGCGTTGAAAGTCGCGCTGCAATGCGGCGGGTCGGATGCATGGTCCGGCGTCACAGCGAACCCTGCCCTTGGGCACACCTGCGATCTGCTTGCGGCGCAAGGTGGCACGGGCGTGCTGGCCGAAACGCCGGAAGTTTACGGTGCCGAACACCTCCTGACAGAACGCGCTGCCGACCGGGCAACAGGCGATCGCCTGATCGACCTTATCCGGTGGTGGGAAGACTACACCAGCCGCAACAAAGGCAGCATGGACAATAACCCCAGCCCCGGCAACAAGACCGGTGGGCTGACGACGATCCTTGAAAAATCGCTCGGCGCTGTGGCCAAAGGCGGCACCAGCCCGCTGAATGCCGTCTACAAGTATGCCGAACAGGTCACCACCCCCGGTTTCACCTTCATGGACAGCCCCGGCTATGATCCCGCCTCTGTCACCGGGCAGATTGCGGGGGGCTGCCAGGTCGTGTGCTTTACGACCGGGCGGGGGTCGGCCTTTGGGTCAAAGCCTGCGCCCACGATAAAGATCGCCACTAACACTGACCTTGCGCGCAAGATGGAAGAGGACATGGACATCGACGCCGGGCAAATCCTGTCAGCCGGTGTCAGTGTCGAAGAGATGGGGCGCGAGATTTACCAGCATATTCTGGATGTGGCCTCAGGGCGTGCCAGCAAATCTGAGGCGCAGGGCCTTGGGGATTATGAATTCGTGCCATGGCAAATTGGCGCAGTGATGTAAGGGAATGACGGATATGACGACACCAAAGATTGGATTTATCGGCCTTGGGCTGATGGGTGGGGCGATGGTCGCGCGGTTGCAGGACAAGGGCTACGACATTTGCGTCATGGGCAACCGGGACCGGACCGAGCTAGACAAAGCCATCGCGCGGGGGGCGGTTGAGGCTGGCAGTGCGCGCGAAGTCGCAACGGCAAGCGATATCGTGATGATCTGCGTGGGTACGTCCGATCAGGTCGAAGGGCTAATGCGCGGTCCTGATGGTGTGATTGTCGGGCTAACGCCGGGCAAAACCGTCATTGATTTTGGCACTTCCCTCCCCGCTTCGACCAAAGTGCTTGGGGTCGAAGTGGCCGCCGCAGATTGCGCCTATCTGGATGCCCCTATTGGACGCACCCCGCAGCATGCCCGCGATGGCGCGTTGAACCTGATGGTTGGCGGAGACGCGGATGCTTTGGCAAAGGTTCGCCCGGTCATGGATGATCTGGCGGAAAACGTGTTTCATCTTGGCGGGCTTGGGAACGGGAATGCGACCAAGCTGCTGAACAACTTCCTTGGGCAGAACATATCAAATACCTTGGCCGAGGCCTATGCCGTGGCCGATCACTCCGGGATCGACCGGGCCGATCTGCACCGAGTTCTGTCCTCGGGGCCGTTGGGCTGCGTCTTTATGGATCTGATGGCCGCCTATGCGCTTGAAGGGGATGCATCCAAACTGGCTTTCTCAATCGGGAATGCCGCGAAAGACGTTGGCTATTACGATCAGATGACCCAAGATTTAGGTCTGCAATCGGTGATGGCGGGCGCGGCTTTGGGTGCTTTGCGGGACGCCACGGATCAAGGGCGCGGCGATGCGATGGTGTCTGAACTTACGGATTATTATACCGCGCGTTTTCAGCCCAAATAAAACTGCAGTATCACGGCCGGTCGCGAAATCCGGTTGGTCATTCAGAAAACACTCGTGCATAACCGCAGCAATAATCACAAAAAGCAAAAAGTAGTTATCGCATGAGCAAAGTAGCAGTTATTACAGGTGGTTTGTCGGGCATGGGGTTGGCCACGGCCAAACGGTTTGTCGCCGATGGTGTGACGGTGTGTATCGGTGCGCGCCGTGGCGATGATCCCGAAGCCGTGGCTGCCTTGCATGCCGCACTGGGTGTGCCTGTCTTCGTCGCAAAGCTGGATGTGCGCGACACCGATAGCGTCACGAAGTTTGTAGCCAAGGTTGTCGCTGCACATGGCACGGTTGATATTTTGCTGAATACTGCGGGCGTTTATGAAGAATCTGCTGTGATCGATCATCCCGATGATATGTGGGATGCCCATATTGATACGAATTTGACCGGCACGTTCAAAATGATCCGCGCGGTGATGCCAATCATGAAAGCCAAAGGCTGGGGCCGGATCATCAATCTTGCATCCACCGCAGCGCACGAAGGGCTTGAGAATAACGTGGCCTACTGCACCTCAAAGGCCGGACTTTTGGGGCTTGGGCGCTGTGTCAGCCTTGAAGGTGCAGCCCATGGCGTCACCTGCGTAAGCATCAGCCCCACATGGGTCGAGACCGAGATGTTGAAATCCTTCATCGATCAAGAGACCGCGGAAACGGGTTTGCCCCGGACTGAAATTCGCGCCAAATATGCCGCGTCAAATCCACAAAACGCTTTGGTGCAACCTTCAGAAATCGCGGATCTTGTGTCGTTCTTGGCCAGTGATGCGGCGCGCGCGATCACGATGGAAGATATCAAAGTGAATGCTGCAACGAATTGGTAAATCGCTGGGCGATCAACGCCTTTGGGTCGGTGATCGCTGAAAAGGGCGCACGACTGATCTGCCTCCATGCCGCAAGTGCGGCCGCGTGGTCAAAACGGGACGTTGCCTGAAGCACGCTAAGGTCTGATGCAATCAGCGCCCGCTCTGCCTCGGACAAGGGTGCAGCACGCAACCATGTCTCTACCGGCAGCGTGGTAAAGGTATCCGGCACCATTTCAGGCGTGACATGCATGTCAGGAGCGAAATTATAGATCGTTTGGCCCGTGGCTGTCGGTAGCCCCACAATGAATTTCGCAGCCGCATGTGCATCGACCATACGGAATGTGAACCCCTCTGGCACCGCTTGCATTGCGCTACATGCGGTCATGATGATCTCATAGATGTCCTTGGTGTTTGGTGCCGTCAGATCATAAAGCGACGGCAAGCGCACGATTGCAGATGGGACATCAGCCGCAAGGATCTGCGCCTCGGCCGCGATTTTTGCAGCACCGTAGCCGGAACATTGATCAAACACTTTCGTCGCGGCTTCGCCATGTGGGCCGCCGGTATCAGGGAAGACGGCAGATGATGAGGTAAAGCGCAAATCAGCGCCTGCATCGCGACAAAATGCCAAGACGGTTTCGATCCCAGCCTGCGACCACGCCTGCGAATGATCGTGATCCACCGCAAGATTAACCATCGCAGCACAATGGATAACCGAACTGACATGGGTTGCCAGACTGTCATAACTGGCCGCGTCCAATCCAAAGCGTGGCGCATCAATCGCCCCAGTGATCAAAACAAGACGATCAGGATTCAGATGATGCGTTTCAGCAATCTTGCGCAGCCTGTCCTTTGGCGCAGTGCGCTTTTCGCGGATCACGCAATAGACAACCTGATCAGCGGGCAAGGCCTGCACTGCCGCCGCCAGCACGCGGCTGCCCAGAAACCCGGTCGCACCCGTCAGCAATATCCCTTTGCGATCAAAGGTGGCGTGGGTTTGTGTTGCGTCTTCAGGCTTGCTCAGCAGATCATGCAAGCGCCCCAGCGGGACATTCAACGCAAAGTCAAAATCGACGCTTCGTTCATAGATTTCTTCAAGGGCCAAAAGTAGCGTCACAGCCATCAATGAATCGCCGCCTTGGGCGTGAAATGACAGGGCAGGGTCAAGATCACTGGCTGCACATCCCATCACCTTTGCGCTTTGCGCAATCGTCGGAATGGCTTTGGCTACGGTGGCATATTCAGTTTGCGCGACGACGATATCGGGCAATGCTTTGAAGTCACATTTCCCAGATACGACGTTGATAGGGATTTCATCCAGCTGAACAAGATAGCTTGGGATGCAGTAGGCCGGCAGGTCCTTGCGCATGGCCTTGGACAAATCCGCAGGCAGACGCATCTGACTTGCTTCAAGGCCCCATTTGCTTTGGTTTTGCGCGGCTTGGGCCGGATCACATCTATAGTAGATAATCAGCGCTTTGCCTTGCCCAGCGACATCCTTGATCCACGGCACAGCCTGACTAAAGCCGATATAACCACGCAAGGTTTCGACAAGTTCCGGGGTCTGAATGCTGTGACCGCGCAGCTTAAGCATATGGGCGATGCGACCCATCACAAAGACTGCCCCCTGCCCATCCACATAGCCCTGATCGCCAGTGTCATAAAGGCGGGTATTCCGGCCCCCAAGCGTCATATCGCGGAACCGCAGGGCGGTTTCTTCCGGCCTGTTGATGTAGCCCGGCCCCAACATTTCAGGCCCTTCAAAATGTAGAAATCCGGGCTGACCTACGGTGCATATCTGGTCGTTGTCATCCAACACCACCGCTTTGAGATGGGGCATAGGTACCCCAACTGAAACCGGCCCGCTTGTATCTTGACGATGAGTGACATCGGTAACTGAAATATCATGCGTCTCGCAGATACTATAAAGGTTCAACAGCGTCACATCCGGTAGCTTAGTACGCACTGCGGCGATCAGATCATCACTGACAACCTCGCCGTTCAGAATGATGCGCTTGAGGGCAAGATCGGGGATTGCGGCGTCGGGCAAAGCTTGCAGCGCTTTTTCAAGCGAGGACGGCGTGAACAGCATTTCCGTCACCACGTGACGTTGCCAGAATTTCACAAGGTCATGCGGGCGCAACACCTCGTTCAGCCGGGCAAAACAAACGGTCGCGCCATTGCGCAAGGGGCGGAACATTTCCCAGATCGCAAAGATATAGCAGCCGACCCGATCACCGGGGTTGTAAGGCGTATAAGCATCACGCCACGCATACGATAAATAGGCAGCGTTCTGGGTAACGGGAATGCACTTTGGCCGCCCCGTCGTTCCAGAGGTCGCAACCAGATAAATCACATCATCCGGCGATACGAAGGGGGCGGCCAGCGGTGTAGCAGGCTGGTCATTCAGGTCGTGAACAAGCGCTGCGGCATCCACGCATGTGCACTTGTTTGGCAGCTGGTCCGTACCTGCAGGTTCAGCCAGAAAAACAACGTCGATGTCGAGTTCATCAATAATATTGCGCAACACATCATTTGGCATCGCAGGATCAAGATGCACAAAAGGGCGGCCCAACACGACACAGGCAGTTGCGGCGGCACCAAATACTGCTGAAGGACGCCCAAAAACCGCCACCGGGCGGGCCGTGGGCATATGCGTTTGAAGGCGCGCGATAAAATCAGCCAACTGACCATAGCGAAGCGTCGTTGCATCATCGATGAATGCGATCTGATCAGCATGGTCGCATAGGGCCTGCGCGATTTGTGCGGGAACATTTGAAGGTGCGATCAATGCGTTGCTCCCCTTTGGCATCACGACATAGCGACACTTTGGTTTTGGTTTGCGACGCTTTTCGTTGGATCAGTTTCAGAGATCAAGCTGAAAACAGCGGCACCTAAGATTATCGAAACTGTGCTGAACTTTACATCTGACAAGGTTTGAAGTGCGCGCATTTTCAGTTTCATCCATGCACCTCATAGGTCGGGCTTAAAGCAAACTTTACTTTCCTCGTGCACATACGTGTCGAATGACGACGAAGGCAAAATGCAAACCAATCCAGATCAAATCGCTGATTTAAAGGCCATGCAGGAATTGGTCGAACGCGGGCTATTGCTTGCCGCGTTTGAAGAATCTGGCTGCCAAACTATTGTTTTTGATAGAAAAACGCAGCGCGTGGTCGCGGCCAACAAACGCGCGCAGACCGCATTGAACGCAAAGATGCGCAGCTTGCAGAAATGCAAAATCAAAGACCTGCTTACGGACGTCCCACAAGATAGAATCAACCGCTTCCTTGACCACCTGCATCAGCGCCCCCAGCCGACTGCCATAATGCGGTGCAACCTGAATGGCCAACCCAATAGCCTGACAGATTTGATGATCAGGATGATCCCGGGTGACAAGGACAGCATTCTGGTTTTTGCGCGCGATGCCAGCGGGATCACAGCAGCACTACGGCAGGCCAATATGGCCGAAGACCGGCTGCGCACCGCGATCGAAGGGCTGACAGACGGGTTCATTCTATTTGATGCAGATGACCGGCTGGTGATGTGCAACGACCGTTACAAAGATCTTTATAAGGAAAGCGCGCCTGCGCTTGTGCCGGGGGCGAAACACGAAGATATCTTGCGCTATGGTCTGCGAAACAATCAATACACCATGGTTTTCGGAAGCGAAGATGAATGGGTCGCGCGCCAACTTGCCGCGTTCAAGAACCTTAGTATGTCAAGTGAACAGCGGCTGAATGATGGGCGCTGGATTAGGATTGTTGAACGCCAAACAGCTGATGGCGGGCGTGTGGGGCTGCGGTCAGAAATCACGCATCTCAAGAACCAGCAAGAAGAACTGCGGCGTCTGTCACGCACAGATGATCTAACGGGGCTTTTAAACAGGCGCGGCTTTTTGAATAAGCTTGGGCTTTTGGCAGCCGGGGCGGCAGGGGAAAACAGGCTGGCCATCCTACACATTGATCTGGATCGTTTTAAACCAGTGAATGATCTGTTGGGCCATGATGCAGGCGATCATGTGCTGCAACACACCGCCAAAACCCTTGCAGAGGGTAGACCACCGCCGGATACAGTTGCCCGTGTGGGTGGCGATGAATTTATCGTCGCCAAAATGACGGATAAGTCCGATCAAACAGTCCTGCGCTTTGCCCGCAAGTTAATCACCCGCTTGTCTAAACCGATCATGATCAGGAACCAAATCTGCACAATCGGGGCCTCGATCGGGATATCTTTCATCGATCAGAACAGTGCGGCAGATTATGAACAGCAGGTCATGGGGGCCGATATTGCGCTGAATCAAGCAAAGGCAAAGGGCGGGAATGAAGCGCTGGTTTTCCATCCTGACATGCGCGCAGAATCCATTCGCCAAAACGAAATGGCACAAGAAATCCAGAAAGGGATCAGAAACAACGAATTTGCGCCCTATTTTCAGCCGCAACTTGATACCGAAAAGAACAAGACCGTCGGGTTTGAGGCGCTGATCCGCTGGCACCATCCTATCCTTGGCATGGTCCCGGCGTTCGATTTCCTCAGCGTGGCGCAACGGGCAGGGTTTATGGATGCCCTTGATGATATCGTCATGGACAAGGCCTGTGCGGCCCTCAAAAAACTGCGGGATTGGGGATTGGATGATCCATGTATCAGTATCAACCTGTCGATGGGCCAAATCTCGGACCCGCGCATCCTCAAACGGCTGAAGGGGCATATGCAAAAATATGGCGTCGATCCAAGAAGCCTGCGCATCGAATTGCTGGAATCAACGCTGCTGGATGAACGGGCCACCGTCATTCTGCAAAACGTCCATGACCTGATCAAAGCCGGGTTTCTGGTCGAACTGGATGATTTCGGAACCGGGCACGCGGCGATTGCGACCCTACGCAAATTTGCTGTGACCCAGATCAAAGTGGATCGCAGCCTTGTGCAAAACATCGATACAGACCCTGAATTGCAAGTTATCACAGCTGCGGTCATCAATCTGGCGAAACGGCTGGGGATCAATCCACTGGCCGAAGGGGTCGAAACCGGGCCGGAACAAAAAACCCTGCAGCAAATGGGCTGCTTTTATGCGCAGGGATATCTGCATGCCAAGCCGATGTCGCTGAAGGATGTGCGCGCGTGGCTTGAAGCGCGCGGCGACATTCCGGCAAGCAGGTACAATGCAAAATCGGCCTAGCCGCGCCTTAATGTATCCCCAAAGGACAATGTCGGGCTTAATCCGTGGATAGGATCGCCTGCATCTTCGCCATTGTGCCGGTCAACGATCAGCTGCGCAGCGCGCTGCCCTATCTCGCGCCGGCAAGCATCCATTGTGGCAAGTTGCCGGGGAAGGCCATCCAGTAATTCCACCCCGTTGAACCCCGCGATCCCAACACGGCCGGGCACATCCACCCCTTGCTCCATCAGGTAAAGAAGGCCACCGGCCCCAATCATGTCGTTCGAATAGTACAGGAAATCAAGATCTGGGGTCCGCTCAAGCATGGCTGCCGTCATCTCGCGCCCCTTGGCAAGGGCAGAGCCACCGGAATAAAATTCCTGATCCAGAATTTCGACCTCGGCCTTGGCCAGCGTCCGGGTGAACCCCTCAAAGCGTTTGCGCGCCCGGTGATCCAGCGGCATCTTGGTGCCCATAAAGCCGATCTTGCGATAGCCTGCCTCCAGAATGGCGTCGGCCATCATCCGGCCCGCGCGGCGGTGCGAAATCCCCACGCACGTATCAATCGGCACACCGTCTACATCCATGATCTCGACCACAGGAATGCCTGCTTGGGCCAGCATCGCGCGCGATGCCTCACTATGTTCAAGCCCGGCGATAATGACCCCCGATGGGCGCCAGGACAGCATGTCGAACAAAACCTTCTCTTCCTTTTCAGGCAGATAGTCCGTCACGCCCACAACAGGCTGAAGCTCGGTTCCTTCCAGTATTTCGGAAATGCCCGACAGAACCTCTGGAAAGACCATATTGCTTAGGGATGGGATAATCACTGCCACCAGATTCACCTGCTGTGACGCCAAAGCCCCGGCGATCTTGTTGGGCACATACCCAAGGCGCTTGGCCGCATCGCGCACCTTCGCGCGCGTGGCTTCGCTTACATCCCCCTTGTTGCGCAAAACGCGGCTGACAGTCATTTCGCTGACCCCCGAAGCTTCGGAAACGTCGCGGAGGGTCAAAGGGCGCTTATTGGAACGGGTCATGACGGCATGTCCTGTAGTGTTTTATCTTGTCTACCGCCCAAATTCATACTTGTCCAAGGGCAGCGTTGACCCAGATGTTCAAGCACGGCAAACAAAAGAAAAGACCCCGTGGCTCAACTGGATAGAGCAGCCCCCTCCTAAGGGGCAGGTTGCA
>CAYPVL010000048.1:0-24600 GCA_964414165.1 uncultured Cognatiyoonia sp. | reverse complement strand
CCATCACACCAGGGCCGCCGCCCGTGACGACCACATTTTCGGTGCCGCCCTCGGCCATGGACCGTTCGGTCATGATCTTGGCGAATTTGCGGGCTTCGTCATAATATTTGGACAGATCCGCAAGCGTTTGGGTGCGCGCCTTGTCCTTTTGGGCTGGCTCTGGAATCCGGGCACCGCCGAAAAGCACGATGGTCGATTGCACGCCTTGGGCGTCCATGCCCATTTCGGGTTTGAGCAGTTCCAACTGCAATCGCACCGGGCGCAGCGCGTCCGAGCACATGAAATCTTCATCCGCAAAGGCAAGCCGGTAAGCCGGGGCCTGCGTTTGTGCGGTGACAGGCGTTTTCAATGCTGTCTCGCGGTCTTGCCCACTGTCACGGAAAGGATGCTTGCGCTGTTCGTTCATCAGAATGCCTCTATAATGTTTGGCGTAAGGTCGCTGTTGGGGCGGCAAGATGCAATGGGGAAGAACATGCTTTTGAAAACACCCGTCTGTGATTTTGGCTGGGCTGCGCCCGATTTTGATTTGGCCACCCCTGATGGCGCGCGCCATAGCCGCGATGCTGTGATGGGGCCGAACGGTATGCTGATCGCCTTTATCTGCAACCATTGCCCGTATGTTATTGCGGTCATGGATCGCCTTGTTGCCGATATTGCCAAGCTTGAGGCCGCTGGCATTGGCGTTGCCTGTATCATGTCGAATGACTATGCCAGCTATCCAGCGGATGCCCCGCCCCAGATGGTGGGTTTTGCCGCCAAATATGGCCTGACCGCGCCCTATCTTGTGGATGAAGATCAATCGGTGGCCCGTGCTTATGATGCGGTTTGCACACCTGATTTCTTTGGCTTTGATGCATCTGGCGGACTGCAGTATCGCGGACGCCTGGATGATGCGGCGATGGGAGATGCGTCATCGCGGACGCCAGAGTTATTGGACGCCATGGTGGCGGTGGCCCGTGGTGAGGGCGGGCCAAAGGTGCAGGTGCCGTCGATGGGTTGTTCGCTGAAGTGGGGCTGAATGTTGGGGGCGTAGGGGGGGCTGCCCCCGGCTGCGCCTCCCCCAGCATATTTCCATTCAAAAGAAGCAGGGGGGACGTTAACCTTAATGATGGGTTAGCGCGACATTGCTTTGCGGCTTTGGTCCGACTATAGCCTGCCAAAGTTTTGGATTTACCCGGGGGATACTTATGTCGAACGCTGCACTTGAAACCGCAATCGAAGCTGCGTGGGATGCCCGCGATACGATCACCGTCGACACCAAAGGCGAGGTGCGCGAGGCCATTGAAGACACCCTGAATGCTTTGGACAGCGGCAAACTGCGCGTGGCCGAGCGTCGCGCGAATGGCGATTGGCATGTGAACCAATGGGCCAAGAAGGCTGTTTTGTTGTCCTTCCGCCTGAACGACATGGAGCCGATTTCAGGCGGCAATGGCGGCACGACATGGTGGGACAAGGTCCCATCCAAGTTTGACGGTTGGGGCGACAATCAGTGGCGTGATGCAGGTTTCCGCGCGGTGCCGGGATCAATCGTGCGCCGTTCGGCCTATATCGCCCCCGGCGTTGTGCTGATGCCGTCTTTTGTGAACCTTGGTGCCTTTGTCGATGAGGGATCCATGGTTGATGGCTGGGCAACAGTTGGGTCCTGTGCGCAGATCGGGAAGAACGTCCATCTGTCTGGCGGTGTTGGTATTGGCGGTGTGTTAGAGCCGATGCAGGCGGGTCCGACCATTATTGAAGATAACTGCTTTATCGGTGCGCGTTCCGAGGTGGTTGAGGGCTGTATTGTCCGCGAAGGGTCTGTTCTTGGGATGGGTGTTTTCATCGGCCAATCCACCAAGATCGTGGATCGTGAAACCGGCGAAGTGATGTATGGTGAAGTGCCCCCCTATTCGGTGGTTGTGGCCGGGTCTATGCCATCCAAGAACAACGTCAGCCTGTATTGCGCGGTGATCGTCAAGCGTGTGGACGAAAAGACCCGGTCAAAGACCGGGATTAACGAGCTTTTGCGCGACTAAATGTTTCTGTCACGCACCATTGCAAAACAAAGAATGGCCGCCAATGTGCGGCCTTCTTTTGTTGGGGCTTGGGGGTTGGTGTTGGCCGATGCGCTGGCGTTGCTGCTTGTCTTTTGGCTTTTGTACCGTCCCTTTCAATCTGTGATGACTGCGCTTGAGGTTCCGACGTTCATGATTATCCTGGCGCTGGTTTTGCTGGTGTTCATCCCCATTCAAGCCGTGCTGATTACTTCGGCGCTTTGGGCGGCGAAATCCCGGTGGGTCGACATCGACCCTTAGCGGTTGCTATAGGCCGCACCGAACCATGTGATCCGCAATTCCTGAAACTTGCCCGCCTCACGGGCGCGCAGCAAAGACCGGTTCAGTGGTTCGCGCAACAGACTGCCCGTGGGCAGCGCGATTCCATAATTTTCGGGTCGAAACACCCGGTCAATCAGCACCGCATTCGCAGGCGCAGTCGTGCGTGCATAATAGGCCAGGATTGGCCCATCAAAGACAATCGCTTCGATTTCGCCTGTCTCAAAGGCCGTTTGCAGCGCAACCAGATCGACGTACCCTGTATGCGTCACCCCAGCCTCGTCCAAGAGCGTCGATGTTGTTGAACCCATCGTTGTCCCGACACGCCGTCCATCCAGATCGTGAATGGAATCAACATCCGTATTCAGCGCGTTCAATGTCATCGTTGATGTGATGTTTGCCACAAAGATCGACACCACGAACAAACTTGCCACCACCATCAGGCTGCCAAACACGCGCCCAAGGCCGGACACGGGCATCTTTTCTTCATACCCCCCCGAAATCACAAGGTTCAGCGCCCACCAAAAGGCGGGAAACATTGCCTCTTTGGCGGTCATGCCGAACATGTCTTGCTTGCGTCGTTCAAACACCCACATCAACATGCCAATGCCCACAAGCAGCGCAAACGCTCCAAAGACAGCCAACAGCAAGCGCGGCGATATGAAGGCTTTGATCAACGCCCACGTCCCGCCTTGCCCATCTGCCAGCATGATTTGCACCCCCGCATCAAAGAACGGTTGCGTGAAATCAAGGCGCTGTTCGCGTTCCAGCGTGATCGAGATATTGGCGATGGCCGCGTCCGCCTCGCCATTTTCGACGGCGCTGATCATGGCTGGAAAGGTATCAAAACGAACATAGCGGTAGCGCAGATCAAGATCGGCGGCCAGTTCTTCCCATAAGGCGATGCTGTAGCCACTATCAACCCCGTCAATCACCATCGAAAATGGTGGGCGGGTGATCGTCGCGACAATCAGTTCTTCGTATTGGATCTCTGGATCTTGCGCGATGCTTTGGGTCGGCGCACACATACAAAGCCATAAAATGGCAGCACTGAGAATATGACGTATATCGATTTGACCCGCCCCCTTTACCTTGGGGCAAGATTGCGTGAACCTGTCTGGCTTGCAAGCCCCTATTGACTTCGCCCGGCCTTGCTTTCATCCAATGCCCATGACGAAAAAACCAAGCAAACAACAAGTCTACACCCTGTTGATCGAGGTTGGCCGCAACCCCGGCGATGGCCTGCCCGAGGGGGCCACGGGTGCCGCTTTGATGTGTTTTGCCAGCGGCGTGGACGAGGCCGAGGCTGTGCGCGAGACGGTTGCGATTTTAAAGCAGGCCGACCTCGCCCCGTTGGATGTATCGGGCTATGGCACATTGGACGAACGTCTGGCCGAGGGTCATGATATCGCCGATGATGAGAAAGACCTGATGGCCCGTGCTTTGGCTGAAAACAGCGTCATCGTCGCCCAGATGACCCCGTTCTTTGATCAGGCTTAAGCCGCCCGCAAGCGACACAGCGTCAGCGTTTCGTAATCCTGCAACAGCGGCGCATGCGTCGCGGGCTGTTGCGGCAAAAGTTCGGCCGGAAGATCGGCAAGCACGCTATGGCGGCGCAGATCGGGCCGTTTGATCAGCGGCATACAATCCAAACATTCCAATGCGACATCGCCCACCGTCACAGTCGTCGGGCGATCCAGCAAAAGCTGGTAATAGGTCTGCGTCAGCGTCTCAAGCGTTTGTACCCCTTCCCGCAATTGCCCCACCGCCACTGACACGGCGTCAGTGGCAAAAAGGTATTCGACTTCGCTGCCCGACATATGGATACGTTGACCGGGTGCTGCGATCAGATCGCGTGTTGCCCCGTGGTAGGGTGCACGCAGCCGCTGGGGCGCAAAATGCCCCCGCGCAGGCAGCGTTGTTTGTCCGACCCAGCGAATTTGGGCCGTGCCGCCATCGGATGTTGTGACCAGCTGCCCTGCTTTCATCTGCGCAAGGGGCTTGCCCCCATCGGGTGTGGGCAACTGCGTTTGCCCTGACAAACTGGGCAAAGGTCCATGCGGCATCAGACTGTCGGCGATGGCCAGAAAGGTGACCTGCTTTGACATTTCGCATTGCTCGGGGTCTGTGCTGATCCGCACCGCATCCCGCAAAGACAGCGGCAAGGGGGCCTGCATCACGGCGCTGATTATCTTGCCGGTTTCGATGATTTCGACGCTGAAGACCGCGGCCCGCGCCGGCGCATCCCATGAGAACCGGACCAGCAAGGATGCGCTATGTGCCCCCAGCCCTGTGGGCAAGGTAAAGACCCGCCGAAATGCCCCTTGGGTTTGGGTCAGCATAAGCAAGCCTTGGGCGTTCAGCGTGAGGGATAACCCCGTGATCCATGGGCTTTCGCCCCGATAATCAAGGAAATCGTGCCCCTTCGTGCCGGGCTTGACGTCGCATTGCACCAGCAAGGTCCCCTTGGGCAGCAATCCGTTCAGATCAACCGCTGCAGGGTTCGCTTTGCCAAGCCCTGCCGGGTTATAAAGCGTTGTGGCGTTATCGCGCAGGCCGACCCAGCTCATATGGCCCCCTGAAACAAAACCCGCGCCTCAAAATGCTTGAGGGTCCGGCGGGCGGCAGGGCTATACCCCTCGCCCGTCAGCGCGTTCAGTTCAGGGAACAATGTACAAATCTCGTTAACGGTGTCTTCTTCAAAGACGGCTGTGGTTTGAGGACCGGGCAGGAAACTTTCAGTGGCCAGCCCATTGGACCAAACGACCTGATGGCGATCAAAAAGAAGGTGCACATAGGTCACATCGCCCCCGCCCACCTGTCGGATGCTCATGTCGTTGACCAGATCCTTGGCTGCAACAAGAACTTCGTCTTCGCCAAACAACATTTCGGCCATCGCATCGCGCACAAGAACCCGGTGCTGGGGCGACACAAGCAGGGTATCATGCGCACCAAATATCCCACCACGAATGCGGATCGGGGCAAGTTTCCCCTCGGCCTTCACTGTCCGGCTTCCAGCCCAGCGCACAGGCTGCGGCCCCTCATCGAATGTGTCGACCAGATCGCCGGGGCGCAGGGCCTCAACCGAGACCTCACCGTTTGGGGTGCGGATCATTGTGCCAGCCACAAAGCAAGGGATCGTTTCGACCGTAACAAAGCCAACGTCATCCTCAAGCACATTGCCAAGGCTGTCTTCGGCGGCGACGGTGTAGGTAAAGCTGACAGTATCGTTGTCCGTATCGGTCTGGATTCCAAAGGTCCCATCGGCGTTCAACGTCACCACTTGCCCGCTGGCCAGCGTGATTTGATCACCGGCCACGACAGCGTTCCCATTGATATGGGTGACGACAAGTGTGCCGCCTGAATTATTCAGATCATTGGACAGCACATCCAGCGTGCCGCTTGCGCCTTCCTGCAGCGTGATGTCATCTTGCAAGGCAACGAGATCGGTTTGAATACTATTGCCCGCGATCAACAGGTTTGAATCATAGCTGCTGTCCGACGTATCCGCGATCCCGATGCGCAGGGTGTTCACCTGCCCTGCATTGACCGGAATGGTCAGGGTCATCGTGACGGTAAACCCGTCCATTTCGGTGTTAAAATCATCCCCGGTGTTATCATTATAAAGGTTGATATTCTGGGTCTGGTTGATTTGTGTGACCGCCGCCGCGCTTGAGGTGACGGACAGCGGGATATGGGCCCCATTGGCCCAGACACCGACAACATCGTTGTAGATCGAATTTGAAAACTCTGGGTATTCGTCGGATGAAAAGACGAACTGAATGGTCATCACATCCGCATCTGGGATGAAGGCCACATCCAGAAACGCAGCATCATAGGTCCGCGACCCGGCGATTGCGTTAAAGTCTGCCCGGTTATTCTGCCCACCTGAATTGACCGAGATATTAGTCGCCTTGTTCGGATCCCCCGAAGGGCGCGTGAAGAAATCGACGCTGCCGGTAGAAAGGATCACGCCGGTATCGCCGGGTGTTACACCGGGGGTGATGGAATCTCCGCCGGAATAGATCGCCGACGAATAGGACGAACCGGAATAGTTCGCACCCGTCACCTGCACCCCATCCCCAAAGATGGTCTGCGCCATCTGAAATGCAGACGCATTCTGGTTCAGATTGATTTCGGATGCCGTTGCCATATCCGTTGCCTTGTCCAATTGGCCCGGAACAGCACAAACGCCTGCCACATGCGCACAGTGCACCTGCGACTATATGTTGTGGGGAACTGCCTGTCGCCCCGCCCATTTTGGGTTTGCCCTGCCTCGGGTCTATTTATTAACACTTTATTAATTCGGATTTCCCTGTCACCACAGGGGTTTGTCGCCTTGCCCTAAGGTCAACCATGCGCATTGTCACTTCCCTGCCACACCCGCGGCAGCCCTGTCTGATTGCCTTTTCGCCCCCCGCAGTCTAGCCAATCCCGTGAAGGAGACTCCCATGCCCACACCCGTCGATCCCGTCGCTTTGACCGCCGATCTGGTCCGCTGCAACTCTGTCACCCCGGCCGAGGGCGGGGCGCTTGTGTTGCTGGAAAAGCTGCTTGCGGGTGCCGGTTTTGACTGCACCCGTGTGGATCGGGGCGGCATCGCGAACCTTTATGCGCGTTGGGGGCGCAAGGGGGCAAACCGCACATTTGGCTTTAACGGGCATACCGACGTGGTCCCTATCGGGAATATTGATGATTGGAGCGTTGATCCCTTCGGTGCCGAAATCAAGGATGGGTTTCTGTACGGGCGCGGATCGACGGACATGAAATCAGGCGTTGCTGCCTTCGCCGCTGCCGCCGTTGATTTCGTCACCGACACGCCCCCCGACGGCGCTGTTGTTCTTGCAATCACCGGTGATGAAGAGGCCGACGCATTGGACGGCACAACCGCCCTCCTCGATTGGATGGCCGAGAACGGCGAGCAGATGACAGACTGCTTGGTCGGCGAACCCACCAGCCCCAACCACATGGGCGAAGCGATGAAGATCGGGCGGCGTGGGTCAATGACCGCTTGGTTCACCTTCACCGGTGTGCAGGGTCATTCGGCCTATCCGCACCGGGCGAAGAATCCGCTGAATGCAATGGCCGCGCTAATGCATACACTTGGCAGTCATCAGCTTGACGCAGGCACCGACCACTTTGACCCATCATCACTGGCGATTGTGACGATGGACACCGGCAACCCGGCCACCAACGTGATTCCAGCACAGTGCAAAGCAACTGTGAATATCCGCTTCAACGACACGCACACAGGGGCGGCGCTGTCTGATTGGCTTCAGGCAGAGGCCGACAAAACCGCCGCTGCTACGGGCATCAAGATCGACATCAAGATCAAAATCTCTGGCGAAAGCTTTGTCACGCCACCCGGCCCCCTTTCAGACCTGATCGGCAAAGCGGTAAAGGCCGAAACCGGGCAAACGCCCGAACTCTCTACCTCCGGCGGCACCTCTGACGCGCGCTTTGTCAAAAACCACTGCCCCGTGGTCGAATTCGGCCTTGTGGGCAAAACCATGCATCAGGTCGATGAACGGGTGCCCGTCAAAGACATCATCCAGCTCAAAGCCATCTACAGCCGCATCCTGTCAGACTATTTCGCCTAAAACATCTCTTTGGTTTGGAAATATCCTGGGGGGCGCATAGCGCGGGGGTGAAACCCCCTCGACATCTTACACCCACGTGATACCTCATTTTTATGGCCCAGATCCCCACCAAACAAGAGATCCTCGATTTCATCGCCGACAACCCGGCCCGCACCGCCAAGCGCGATATTGCGAAGGCTTTCGGGATCAAAGGCGCGCAGCGGATCGACCTCAAACGTATCCTCAAAGAGATGGAAACCGACGGCCAGCTGCAAAAGCGCCGCAGCAGCTATCGCGACCCTGACACGCTACCCCCTGTCGGCGTGCTTGAGGTTATCGGACCAGACGCGGATGGCGACCTGATCGCCAAACCGATGGAATGGAATGGCGAAGGGGTCGAACCCAAAGTGCTGATGTCCCTGCGCCAAAGTGACCCGGCGCTGGGTGCGGGCGACCGCATCCTTGCGCGGCTGACAAGCACACCGAACGAAGACCATCCCTATCACGGGCGCATGATCCGCCGCATCGGGGCGAACCCGCTGCGCATTCTTGGGATTTTCCGCGCCGGTTCCGAAGGCGGGCGCGTGCTGCCCATCGACAAGGGCAGCGACAAGCAATGGACCGTGGCAAAAGACGCCACGGGCGGTGCGAAAGATGGCGAATTGGTCGAGGCCGAACAGGCCGGGCCCAAGGGCCGCATGGGCCTGCCAAAAGCGCGGATCGTGACCCGACTTGGCGATCCATCCCAGCCCCGCGCAGTTAGCCTGATCGCGATCCACCAACACGGCATCCCAGACCATTTCCCCGATGACGTCGTCGCCGAGGCGGATGCCGCGAAACCTGCCCCACTCAAAGGGCGCAAGGATTTGCGCAAACTGCCCTTGGTCACCATCGACCCGTGGGATGCGCGTGATCATGACGATGCCTGCTATGTCGAGACGCATAAAGACGGCTTCACCATCTGGGTCGCGATTGCTGATGTCGCCCATTACGTCACGCCGAACAGTGAACTTGACCGCGAGGCGCGCAAGCGCGGCAATTCCACCTATTTCCCCGACCGCGTGGTGCCGATGCTGCCCGATGCGTTGTCGGGCGATCTGTGTTCCCTGCACGAAGGGGTCGACAGGGCCTGTCTGGCCGTGGCCATGCGGATTGATATGAACGGGAACAAAGTGTCCCATGAATTTCACCGGGCCATCATGCGCTCTCCCGCGTCGCTGAATTATGAAGAGGTGCAGACGGCGGTTGATGGCAACCCAAATGAAAAGACAGCACCGCTGGTCGATGATGTTCTGAAACCGCTTTACGGGGCTTACGAAGCGCTCAAGAAAGCCCGCGCCGTGCGCCAGCCGCTGGAACTGGACCTGCCAGAGCGGCAGATTGTTCTGAACGATGCGGGCGAAGTCACCTCGGTCAATTTCAAAGACCGCCTTGATGCCCACCGCCTGATCGAGGAATTCATGGTCCTCGCCAATGTCTGCGCCGCAGAGACGTTGATTGCGAAGAAATCACCGCTGCTGTTCCGCGTCCACGAAGAACCAAGCCGCGAAAAACTGGACGCCCTGCGCGATGTGGCGGATGCGTCCGGCCTGCAGCTGGCCAAAGGACAGGTGCTGAAAACAGCGCATTTGAACCGGCTTCTGGCACAGGCCAAAGACACTGATCATGCCGAGCTGATCAACCTCAACACCCTGCGGTCCATGACGCAGGCCTATTACTTCCCGGAAAACTTCGGGCACTTCGGGCTGGCGCTTGTGGCCTATGCGCACTTCACCTCGCCCATCCGCCGCTATGCTGATCTGATCGTGCACCGCGCGCTGATTGCGGCCCATGGCTGGGGCGATGATGGCTTGTCGCCTTGGGATATCGAGAACCTTGGGGACACCGCCAAACTGATTTCCGATACCGAGCGGCGGTCGATGCAGGCCGAACGCGACACGACCGATCGCTACCTGTCGGCCTTTCTTGCCGACCGCGTTGGGGTCGAGATGCCGGGCCGGATCAGCGGAATTGCAAAGTTCGGGGTGTTTGTGAAGCTGGACGAAACCGGGGCTGATGCGATGATTCCGATCCGCACTTTGGGGGCGGAGTATTTTCACTATGACGCCGACACCGCGACGCTGATGGGTGCAGATAGTGGGATGGTCATTGGCCTTGGCGTGCGGGTCACAGTGCGCCTGTCCGAAGTGACGCCGACGACGGGCGGGCTGACGGCAGAACTGATCACACTGGACGAACGCACGATGCCAAAGGGGCCGTCCAAAGGCCGGGGCAAGCCGCCGCGCCGCAAGGCGGGGTCTTCGAAGAAGAAGGCGGCAAAGGTCGCGCGCAAGGTGAAGCGGCGGCGGAAGTAGATCCAAAACTGGATGCCGGACCTCATCGAATTGTGAAACCAACGTGTGCCACGGTTGGTTATCATGGGCACATGTCCGACCTGCTAACCCTTCTGAGCGTCTACTACGAATGCGTCTCTCTTGCCCATGACGGCCTTCTGACGCAGACAGAGCGGTTTGCCTGCAATGAAACCTATCAACAGGCTAAGCGGCTGTTTCTGGATGGGCACCTGCGCCTGCCGCAATCCATCCTGACGCCAGAACAGAACACCCTCGCATATGCGCGCTTTAAGGCTTGGGAGGTTGAGAATGCAGAACTGGTGCGCCTGTTGAAAGCGCACTAGCCGCGCCAGTCTTGGCGAATGTCGCGTATCACCCCGTCGCCCAAAGCGGACTGACCCGGCCGACGTAGGCTTTCAGGACGGGATCATGCGCGACGCGCTGTTGCAAATCCGTCGGCACAGGCGTCGCCATCATCCCCGACAGGATTGCCGCAACGCTGATATCGGCCGCGGTTGCCTTGTCCCCGAATAGAAATCCATCCCCCACAAGGGTCGCGATGGCCTCTAGGTCTGGTTCGATCAAATCAAGGCGCTCGGCTTCGGTAAAACGCCCAAGACCTTGGGCCTTCACGCCCTTGATCTGTGCAGCCCGGATGCGCCCATTGATCAACCCACGCAAAGGCTTTGGGATGTCGACAAAGAAAGTCTCGCGCAGGATCGCCCAAACCTCATCATTGCCCCAACGATCAAGGAGTTGGTGAAAGTAGAGGTGATCCTCGGCCATATGGATAAGCGCCCGGCTTTGGGCCTTTTGGACGCCGCTGAGGTCCTTATCAAAGTTCGCTCCTTGCTCTTCCAGATAGCGACGGATCAAAGTACTATCCCCGATCAGCTGGCCCGCCACCCGGATCGTGGGCAACTTTTGGTAGGGCATCTTGCGCGGATCGTTTGTGTCCTCGCGCTGCCAATCAACGCCGGCCATATTCAGCATCGCGATAGCCTTGAGGCAAAACGGGCTGGCCGAGGCTTCGCCAAAAGCTGGGGGAAATGTGATAAGGGTGATCATATTATGGCTCCTGTGTTTGACACCACCCTACAGATACTTGCTGACAGAAAACGTCAGTACGTCTAGGCTGGTTTCATGTCCCGCACCCACCGCCTTTTGCAACTGATGCAATCGCTGCGCCGCCATGCACCCCCCGTCACGGCGCAGGCCTTGGCGGATGATACAGGCGTGTCCCTGCGCACGCTATATCGCGATATTGATGCATTGCGGGGCATGGGCGCGATTATTGATGGGACGGCTGGCTATGGCTATGCGCTGATCGAAGACGCGGCCCTGCCCCCAATGATGTTTGACGATGAAGAGATTGAGGCGCTGGTTTTGGGCCTGCGCGAGGTGCAGGCGATTGCCGATCCCGATCTTGCGACCTCGGCCAAGAACGCGCTGGCCAAGATACAGGCCCGCCTGCCCAGCGCGCAGGCCCATCGCTTGAAGCATGCGGTGCTGGCCGCAGATCGAATCGTAAAGCCCCCCAAGGTGACAATTGATGTCAGCAAACTGCGGCGGGCCGCGTGGGATGAAACAACTGTGGCCATGCGCTATGAAGACGGTAAGGGCGACGTGACAACCCGCAAGGTTGATCCGCTTGGGATCGTCTACCTACAATCGACCCACAGCCTGATCGCGTTCTGCCATCTGCGCCAAGATTACCGCAACTTTCGGCTGGACCGGATGCAGGATTTGACGGTGACCGGGCAAAGTTTCCGCCCCCGCAGGGTGCCAATGCTGCGTGATGCGATTGCGCAGTTGCGGGCGCGCTGGCCAGAACGCGCGGCGATGCTGGATGAGGGTACGCGCGTCACAGCTTGTTCGTGAACGCCGCCAGCACCTGTTCATACACCTCACGCTTGAAAGGCACGATATTGGCGACCAGTTCGTCTTTGGGCATCCACTTCCATGCGGTAAACTCAGGATGTTCGGTCGCAATGTTGATCTGATCGTCTGATCCATGGAAGCGGAACAGGAACCATTTCTGTTCTTGGCCGCGATAGCGCCCTTTCCAGATCTTGGGCACGATGTCGTGGGGCAGATCATAACGAATTAACTCAGCCGCTTCGGCCTCGACTGTCACGAACCGTTCTTCCACACCCGTCTCTTCCCACAACTCGCGCAATGCCGCATCAAGCGTCTTTTCGCCGGGGTCCACGCCGCCTTGTGGCATTTGCCAGGCGTCCGTGTCACGATCATTGCGTTGGCCAACAAAGATATGCCCGCGCGTATTGGCCAGCATAACCCCGACGCAGGGGCGATAGGGCAAATCTGCAATTTGGTCCGGGGTCATCAGTTGGCCTTGGTGGTTCATGGTGGTTGCCTTTCCTCGTGTGCCTTGATTGGACCACAAGGTCTAGGCGTTATGCGATAACAAGCCGGGTATCGTGCTGAATTCTTCTTGCAATCCATTGCAAGTGATCACGCCGGAACGCCACGCACCCCGCCGTCGGACGCCCCGGCCCCCGCCATTGATGCAAGAATATCGCCGACCCGCGCCCTTTGACCGCATATGGCCAGTTCCAGTCCGTCAGGATCACAAGATCGTACATTGGATCAGCCCGGCGCAGGGTTTCATGGCTGAAACTATGTGGCGCGCGCACCATCATATTATAGTCCGGATCACGCACATCATCTGACCACAGATCACCCGGCTTGATCGGCAAGGCCCAATCGGCAGGTCGTGCCATGCGGTCAGGGCGATACAGCATCCCGACGATGCGATGCACCCCGCGCGGTGTGGCCCCGTCTCCCTCTTTTTTGCGCGCACTCAAACCGCCCCGCCCAATTGTGCAGGGGAACCGCCGCCCCTGAAAGCGCACCCCACCCGGGGTCACAACAAGATCTGCCGCCTTCATCGCGCTACACCCATCCTCGCTTTGTTCAAAATACTCCCCCCGGAGGGTCCGCAATTCAAAGCAGATGCCCCGACTTCGCCGCCTTGGTGGCAAGGTAGGCCGCATTATGCGCATTCTCACCAACCTGCAGCGGCACGCGTTCAGCCACTGTGATCCCGCAACTCTCCATCCGGGCTATCTTGGCTGGATTATTCGTGAGCAATCGCACCGACCCAAAGCCCATGCGGCGTAAAATCTCGGCCCCGATCCGAAAATCGCGCTCGTCATCCTCAAACCCAAGGCGGTGGTTCGCCTCGACCGTGTCAAAGCCCTGATCCTGCAAAGCATAGGCGCGCATCTTGTTGGCAAGGCCAATCCCGCGCCCTTCCTGGTTCAGATAAAGCAACACGCCAGCGCCCTCTGCCCCCATCTGCGCCAAAGCACCACGCAGTTGCGGGCCACAATCGCACTTCAAAGACCCCAACAGATCGCCGGTGAAGCAAGCGGAATGAAGACGGGATAGCACAGGCTGACTGCGATCCGGTTGGCCGATTTCGATGGCGTAATGTTCTTCGGCACCATCATCGGGGCGGAATATATGCAAGCGTCCCGCGTCGGACACAGCCAAAGGCAACCGGGCCGAGATCACGGCATCCAGCGGCGACAGGCGTGTATCCAATGCATCACTTTCGGCCACGAAGGTCAGATCATGCGCCGCCGCAAAGCCGCGCGCATCATCCAGCGCAACGACCAGAACCGACGGCAAAAGACGCGCATCCTTGGCGATCGCGATACCTGCACGGGCCAAATTCGCATCGCCCGCGCGCATGGTTTGCAAGGGGCCTTTCATCGGCGCATTCAAATCATCAGCCGGGTCGGCCACGGATTGGACCCATTTCAAATCCGCATCCTTGGGCACAATGATCCGGGCCAAATCCCCGTCATAGGCGCGTGCCTTGAGGGTTTTGGCCCGCCAATCAGTCACGGCTAAAGCCACTGGACCAACTGCGCGCAACGCGCTTAGACGCGCCGCATCGACGGTTTCAGCCGCTACAACGACTCCGCCAGACAGCACAATCGGCACGCCCATGCGCAAATCAGCGCGGGCGCGGGCGATCCGTTCTGTAACATCCGGGGCAAATGACATGGGCAATTCTTTCAATTCCACCCCAAGCCATAGCGGTTGCGTTCCGAAATTGAAACATTTGCACGTATTCTCACACGTCCGTGTGAAACGGTGAACGCGACGCTTGCCCGAAACGCCATCTGCGCACATTTCTAGTGTAACGAATGAACGGAGGGTCTGATGGCTCAGTTGAAGAAAATCTTGCTTGTCGATGATGATGATGACCTGCGCGAAGCGCTGGGTGAACAGCTTTTGATGACCGAGGATTTCGATGTTTTCGAGGCCGCCGATGGCACCGAGGCGATGACGAAAGCCAAGGAACAGCTTTATGATCTGATGATCCTTGATGTTGGCCTGCCCGACACGGACGGGCGCGAATTGTGCCGTCTGATGCGCAAACAGGGCGTGAAATGCCCGATTGTAATGCTGACCGCACAGGATTCAGACGCCGATACGATCTATGGCCTTGATGCTGGCGCAAATGATTACGTGTCCAAGCCATTCAAGTTCCCCGTCCTTTTGGCCCGTATCCGCAGCCAGTTGCGCACACACGAACAATCCGAAGACGCTGTCTTCCAGCTTGGGCCATATACGTTCAAGCCAGCACAAAAGATGTTGATCACCGAAGACGAAAAGAAAGTGCGGCTGACGGAAAAAGAGACGAATATCCTTAAATTCCTGTACCGCGCGACAGAAGGTGTTGTGGCCCGCGATGTGCTGCTGCACGAAGTTTGGGGCTATAATGCCGGTGTGACAACGCACACGCTTGAGACACATATCTACCGTCTGCGCCAAAAAATTGAACCAGATCCGTCCAATGCCCGCCTTCTTGTGACCGAATCTGGAGGCTATCGCCTAGTTGCCTGATCCGAAACAATGCCCGCCTCCCTGGCATATTTCGGACAGCTTACGAGCCCCACGGTGGCGGGGACCTAGCCACCATCCTCCCTGTTGGACTGGCCCGCGCTTTATGCGCGGGCTTTTTTTCTTGAAGCTGCTGACAGATCGCGCGACGATCCGTCAAACAAACGGGAGAAGCAAATATGAAAACCGCCAAAGACTATCTTGACGACGCCAACGCCACCGTCCCCAAGATGGAGGCCGCTGAGGCCATCGCGATCCACGCAAAGGGCGAAGGCACATTCATTGACGTGCGTGACAGCGCCTCAATCGCAGAGTCAGGCACGATTGCCGGCGTCAACCGCGTCCCCCGTGGTATGTTTGAATTCACGGCTGATCCGGCGATTGAGGCGCTGTTCAATCCAATTTTCGCTGACAAAGCCGCCCCGATCTATCTGGTCTGCGGCGCAGGCGGTCAGGCCGCATTGGCGGGCAAGACGCTGCAGGACATGGGCTTTACCAATGTTACCAACATCGGTGGCTTCCCTGCATGGAAAGACGCAGGCGGCCCGACCGAAGCTTAGGGTCAGGGCGCTAGCCCAGCGCCTGATCCCAATCTGCGATCAAATCCCCGATATCCTCGATCCCGACTGACACGCGGATCAGGTTTTCGGGGATTCCTGTGTGTGGTTCAATCGTGTGGCGGTGTTCAACAAGGCTTTCGACCCCGCCAAGGGATGTCGCGCGCAGGAACAGGTGCAGTTTGCCGACAACCGCAAGCGCCTTGGCCGCATCGCCTTTGACCAGAACCGACAAAAGGCAGCCATAACCACCCTGCATCTGGCGCGTCGCAATGTCGTGTCCAGCGTGGTGGCGCAGCCCCGGATAAAGCACATCCGCAACGCCTTTATGCGCCTTTAAGTGTGTGGCAAGGGCCAGTGCGTTCTGCGACATCCTTTCAACCCGCAAAGGCAAGGTGCGCATCCCCCGGATCAAAAGCCATGCTTCAAACGGGCCAATCACAGCCCCTGCATCGTGCCGGTCTGTCTTGATCGCCTGCCACATGGCATCTTCGGTATCCTTCGCGGCAAGCACACCGGCCAAAACATCTGAATGCCCGTTGATCGCCTTGGTCGCCGAATGCATCACCACATCGGCCCCAAGCGCGAGGGGCTGCATCAGAACCGGAGTCGCGGCTGTTGCATCCACCGCCAGCTTGGCACCAACCGCATGGGCGATCTTTGAGGCCGCAGCAATATCGACCGTCTTCAACCATGGGTTTGAAGGGGTCTCTACATACACTAACGCGGGACGTTTCGCTTCACAGGTTTGGGACAAAGCCGCAGTATCGGCCGCGTCAACTTCGGTCAGGCCAATCCCCCGCCGGGCCGCGAAATCCCGTACCCATTTGGTGGTGCCCCAATAAATGCCGCTTTGCACAACAACGCTTGCGCCATCTGGAAGCGTGCGGAACAAGGCCGCGATGGCCGCCATCCCCGATGGAAACAGCAATGCCTCATTGGCCCCTTCAAGCTTGGCAAGCAGGCTTTCAGCCGTGCGCACCGTATCACTGTCATCGCGCAGGTAGATGTTGTCAGGGCGGATCAACCTGTAAGATTCATCGCGCAAGAAGGTCGTCGATGTCTGGATCGGCGGCACAACACCACCGCTTTGGGGATCAATCGCACCGCCCGCGTGGGCGGCAATGGTGGCTGGCTTTTTCATGCGGCAAAGTCTGACCGCGCATAGCCCTGAATGTAAAGAAGGGCCGTAAGGTCGCCAAAGTTTACACGCACGCTGACCTTTTCCTGCAAAGCCGGTTTGCCATGCAGTGCAACACCCGTTCCCGCATTTGACAGCATCAGCAAATCATTCATCCCATCGCCCACCGCGATCACGTCATTACGGGCAATTCCCAGCTTTGCGGTAATCTGCTCCAAAGCCTCCAACTTGGCCTCTTGCCCCAGAATGGGGCGCACGACGCGCCCAGATAGCTGTCCATCCTTGATTTCAAGCGTGTTGGCCCGGTTTTCATCGAACCCTAAGGTTGCGGCGACACGGGCGGTAAAGGCTGTAAAGCCCCCCGATACAAGGGCCGCATAGCCCCCGTTGGCGCGCATCGTATCCAGCAAGGCCTTGCCACCGGGCATATAGGTGATCCGTGTGTCCAGCACATGGGCGATGATCTTTTTGGGCAAGCCCGCAAGCAGGCCAACCCGTTCGTCAATCGCCCCTTCAAAATCCAACTCGCCATTCATGGCCTTGGCCGTAATCTCGGCGACGCGTTCGCCGACACCAGCCTCGGCGGCCAATTCATCAATGCACTCCTGTTGGATCATTGTGCTGTCCATATCGGCCAGCAGCATCTTCTTGCGACGGTTCTGTGCCGGTTGCGTGATCAAATCGACCTGTTGATTAAAGCACGTCGTCCAAACCTCGGATGCATTGTCGGGCGCGCGGTCATGGGAAAACTCTGCCGCCTCATCGGGGGCAAGCCAGACCACATCGCCACCGCCCCAAGCATTGCGCAAGGCTTCAACCAAAGCCGGGTCAAGCCCGCCGGGCCTGCTGATCAATGTGGTTACAAACATGGGCGCAACACCCCTTTTCGCTTTGTCAAAACATCCGAAGGGCGGTCTAGCGTCATTTCCCGCGGTGTGAAAGCCAAGCCTTGGCCGCAGCAAGCACGGTCAGTCGCGCAGCGTGCCAAGAAGCGCATCTTTGCTGTGGACAAGCAGTTCAACCGCCATGCCTGAGCGCGACATGACACGCAGGCCAGCATAGACCGTAAGGATGAATTGCGCCTGTTCTACCCGTTTGTCAGCGTCCATCTGCGGAAACATTTCAGCCAGCGCATGCGCGATGCCACGGCGCATCTTATCATAGCCTTGGCCCACGATATCTGCGGTATCACCGTCCAATGACGCACGATCCGCCGAGGCGTTGCACAGGAAACATCCGCGCCGGTCGGCGTGGTCGCGCACGGCTGTGATCGGGGCCGACAGAAAGGCCGCGATCTGTTGCATGGGCGTCAATCCGGGCGCGCGCAGGATCGCCACACTCGCATCGACCATCAGCTTGTCATAATGCGCAAGGGCTTTGAGATACATCGACTGCTTGTTGCCAAAAGCTGCATAAAGGCTGGCCTTGCCCAGCCCTGTGGCGGCGATGATGTCGCGCAGGCCTGTTGCCTCATACCCGTGTTCCCAGAACAGCTGCATGATCTTGGATAAGGTTTCGTCCGGGTCGAATTCCCTTGGGCGTCCGGGTTGTTGCATCTGTAATTTTCCCTCGCAAACCTGTGATTATACAATTGTTGACCGATTGGTCCACAAACTGTAGCTATTGGTCATCGGCACTGATGTCGCACAGCTTTACGCAAATATAGACCAATTGGTCTTAAAAGGAAACAGACACGATACAACAGCGTTGATACCTCTTAACCGGCGCGCATCACCAAGGTGATCGCAGCCAAACACCAAACCCACATTGCAGGGGCCCCTCCCGTTTCCTCTGCGCCCACACACAAAACCTAAAGGAAATATACCATGTTCAAATTCATCACTAAATCCATGCACGCTTGGCTTGACTACCCTGTCGCGTTGGGCCTGATCGCAATGCCCTTCATCCTTGGCCTTGGGGCGGTGAACCCGCTTGCCTTATGGCTGTCCGTCGCTGTCGGTGTCGGGGCGCTTGTCGTCACGCTTTTGACTGATCACCAATTTGGATTGATCCGCGTCCTGCCCTTCAAACTGCACCTGGCTGTTGATCTGGCCGCCGGGATTGTGTTTCTGGTAGCACCCTTCGCGCTTGGCTTTACCGGGCTTGAAGCTGTCTACTACTGGGCCCTTGGCGCGACCGTCGTAGCTGTCGTCGGCTTGGACACCCCCGAACAGGCACCTGTTGCCGCCTAGGCCCCCAAAGCAAAGCGTTTCGGGCAGTGATGCCCGAAACGCGCGCGCCATAACCTCCCACCGAAATCAGGACTAAAAACATGCAACCCACCATCACCCTATATACCAAAGGCTACTGCCCCTACTGCAAAGCCACCCGAGAGCTGCTGACATCCAAGGGTGTCACCTTCGTCAACCACGATCTTGAAATCGTGCCCGAGCGCCGCGATGAAATGATCGCCAGATCAGGCGGACGCACCACTGTGCCCCAGATTTTCATCGGGGACTTTCATGTCGGTGGAAACAGCGATCTTGTCGCCTTGAACGCTTCGGGTAACCTTGACGCCATGCTGGGCCTGAAGAAACCGGCCTAAGACCGAAAGGAAGAAACAATGACTACCTATGATGTCGATGTTGCTATTCTGGGTGCCGGAACAGCGGGTATGGCGGCCTACCGCGAGGCGGCCAAACAAACAGACAGGATCGCGCTGATTGATGGTGGCCCGCTGGGCACGACTTGTGCGCGCGTCGACTGCATGCCCTCAAAGCTGTTGATCGCCGCTGCCGATGCAGCCCATGAAGCGCGCCATACGGATCGTTTCGGCGTCTCAGCAGGACCGGTGACCATTGACGGCGTTGCTGTGATGCACCGCGTTCGCAGTGAACGGGACCGCTTTGTCGGTTTGTGAAAGAGGCCGTGGAAGATTTCCCCGACCACCACCTGATCCGCCAAAATGCCCGTTTCGTCGATGACCATACGCTGGAATTGGCCGATGGTACGCGCCTGACGGCACGCAGTGTGATTATTGCGACCGGATCGCGCCCCACCGTGCCGCCGCCCTTTGAGGCCGCAGGTGATCGGTTGATTGTGAACGATGATGTTTTCGACTGGCAGGATTTACCACGCTCTGCCGCTGTCTTTGGTGCGGGCGTGATCGGGCTGGAACTGGGTCAGGCGCTGTCGCGCCTTGGCGTTCGGGTCCATCTGTTTGGCCTTGGCAATGCCGTTGGACCGCTCAGTGATCCTGATCTGGCTGCCTATGCCCGTGACACCTTTGGTGCCGAATTCACCGCGCATTTCGATGCCGACACCAAAATCACGCGGGACGGCGGCGACGTCGTCGTGAACTGGACGGACCGTAACGATGCGTCTGACACCGGGGAAGAACGCTTTGATTATCTGCTGGCCGCGACCGGGCGCAAGCCCAACCTTGACCAGATCGGGCTTGAGAATACGTCGCTTGCGCTTGATGACCGGGGCATCCCCGACATCGACAATCAGTCGATGCAGGCCAATGGCAAAGATGGTGCACCCTCTGCGATCTTTGTGACGGGCGATGCGGCTGTTGATCTTCCGCTGCTGCACGAAGCCGCTGATGAGGGGCGCATTGCCGGTGAAAACGCCGCGCGCTACCCCGAAGTCTACCGCCGTGCGCGCCGCACCAGTCTGGGCGTCGTCTTTTCGGACCCACAAATCGCAATCGCGGGGCGGGGCCACAAGGACCTGACGGATGCAGGCGTCGACTTTGCCCATGGCGAAGTGTCTTTTGAAGATCAGGGCCGCGCCCGCGTGATCGGCAAGAACAAGGGGATGCTGCGCGTTTATGCAGATCGCGATACGGGTATGCTGCTTGGCGCAGAAATGATCGGCCCCGCAGCCGAGCATATCGGGCACCTTCTGGCATGGACGATTGAAAGCAGGCTAACCGTGACCGAAGTTTTGCAACGGCCCTTTTACCATCCCGTCATCGAAGAAGGGCTGCGCACCGCCCTGCGCAATCTGGCCGCAGAACTGGCGCTTGGACCAAATCCGCCGCTGCGCTGTATTGATTGCGGACCGGGCAGCTGATCGTAGACCGCTAAACCCAGCCGCCCCGCACCTTTGGCGCGGGGCGGCTGGTGCTGCAATCAACCATACATTTGCGTTACGCGGTCCTGCAAAGCCGGGATAACATCCGTTTCAAACCACGGATTTGATGTCAGCCACCTGTTATTTCTGGGGCTTGGATGGGGCAGGATCATCTTCTTTGGCCAGACCTCGCCCCAAGCCTGCACAGCGCGGGTCACCGTGTGGCCTGCATAGTCGGGCAAATGCCAGTCAATCGCATAGCGCCCAATCACCAGCGTCAATTCAACCGCGTCCAACGTGTCCAGAATGCGATCCCGCCACGCCGGGGCGCATTCAGCGCGCGGGGGAAGGTCGCCCCCCTTGCCTGTGCCGGGAAAACAAAAGCCCATCGGAAGGATCGCAACTTTCGCGGCGTCATAAAACGTCTCGCGGCTGACACCCAGCCAATCCCGCAGGCGGTTGCCAGAGGGGTCATCAAAGGGAATGCCCTTGTTATGCGTGATCCGCCCCGGGGCTTGGCCAACAATCAGCAGTTTGGCCGTTGCACTGATCTGCAGAATGGGACGCGGGCCAAGGGGCAGGTCTTTACAGATGTCACAGGCGCGCACGTCGTCTAGCAAAGCCTGGGCCGTCGATTTATCCGGCATATCCGCCCCTATACTGGAAGGGCCGCAATGTGGGCGGCCCTTCAAATGCGTATGAACGGCTTAGATCGTCGCCAGTTCATCCTCTGGTTTATGCAGCCCGACAACCAACAGTACGATCAGGCCAAGACCCATATAATACCAGAAATCCAAGCCCGCGAAGCCCAGAATAATCGGTGCCGCAACAAAGGCAACGCCGACCAAGGCATCGACCAACAGGTGCAGGCTATAGGGCAGCACGCGGATCACGCCCAAATGGTGATCGGTCAACACGGTCAACACAAAGGCCGCAACGCCGGTCATCACAGATAGTGAGAACGCCAGCGGCGCGCTTTCGCCCAAACCAAGCAGAAACGGCATGGCGATCAATCCCAAGGCGACGGGGTAATCAAGGTAGGCGTGGATGGATTTCGTAATGAAACGTGGAAACATTGTGGTCTTCCTTCTGTCAGTTGGGTTGAATTCAGGTTCGGTCTTGAAGTGTCGTTATGGTCTGCACCTGCGCCTTAAGAACGCACTGCAGCGCTGGTTTTTCGAAACCCGGCGGGGGTTTGCCCGGTTTCCTTTTTGAACGCGCGGGTAAAGGCCGAGTTTGAGGCATAGCCCGCACTTTCCGCCGCATCCGTCAGTGTGGTGTTGCGCCGTTGAAGGGTTTTCTTTGCGATTTCCATCCGCCATGAGGTGACATATTCCATCGGGGACATCAGCATCTGCTTCTGGAACTGCACAGCAAAACCAGTGCGTGACATGCCGGCGGCATTGGCAAGCGTTTCCACCGTCCACCGCGCAGCCGGAGCTTTGTGAAACGCATCCATCGCACGGCTAAGGTTCTTGTCAGAAAAGGCCCCAAGCGCGCGATCTTGGGCCTGATCACTTTCCATAAAGTACCGAATGGCCTGCGCCAGAATAACCTCTGACATTTTCAGCGCGATCAGGTCGCCGCCAATTTTACGCCCCCCCGCCTCTTCGCCGATCATCTGCAGGCTGGCCTCCATCCATCGCCCGGCGTGTTCGCCGTAGTTGGTGATGTGAATATATGGGGGCAGACGCTCTAGCAGAATGTGGCGGGCGGTTGGATCAAAGGTAAAATGGCCGCAGATCAGCTGGGCCTCACTCTGGGGTTCATCACCGCCAAAAACAAGAACGCCAGATCCGTCATAGCCGGACTTTTCCAAAACCGCGTCCAACGGGAGAACTGTCCGTTGCGGGTCGCCCCCACAATAAAGCTGGTGCGTCGCCCCATGCGGAATGATGACAAGATCGCCTTGGGCCAGCAAAACCGGGGCAGGCACACCATCAACATTCACATAACAACTGCCGCGATGGGCATAGTGAAACCTTGCGACATTTTCATAAGGCGGGACTTCGACGCCCCATGGTTTGGTGAATGATGTTCGGAAGTAAAGCGTTCCGCGCACCGACAGATTGGTCAGAATATCACTTAGAAGATCGAGCATGGGGTGAACCATATATGTGTAATAAACTTCTTACAGCCCATGCGTACTATCTGCATGACACTTTGAACAATGGGGCATTTTTCGAAGGCAACTTGGGCGCAACACTTGCATCTCAACGACTCAACCACCGGAGCCTTCACAATGAAAACCCTGATTTCTGTCTTTACGTTCACCCTTGCAATGACCGGCACGCAGGCGACCGCACAAGATGTTGCCGCGATGAATGACCTTGAATTCGCGCATATCGCATACACCGCTGACAACATCGACATCCGCTATGCGCACCTTGCGCTGGCGCTATCCGACAACCCTGCAATCCACGAATTCGCCAACACAATGATCCGCGACCACAACGCGGTGAACGAAGCCGCATTGGGCCTGCTGGAAAAGCTTGGCGCAACCGCGCAAGACAATGTGGTCAGCCAAACACTGAACGCAAACGCAGAAGAGATCATCGATGGTTTCGTGCAACTGCGCGGGGCTGAATTTGATGCAGCCTATGCTGCGAACGAATTGGCCTATCATCAGGCGGTGAATGATCTGGTCGAAAACACAATGATCCCAAATATCGACAACGCCGAAGTGAAGGCGCTTTTCGTCCAAGGGCTTGAAGTTTTCAAAGCGCATGAAACGCACGCCGAAATGATGGTGAAGGCGCTGCAGTGATGCACAATACCTCTTCACGCCGCACCGTGATCGCGGGGGCGGCTGCATCAGCAGTCGCCCTCTGCGCCACGCCGCTGCGCGGAGCCGAACCAACCATCCATGAGGTCAATATCCAAGCCTTCGTATTCGACCCGCCCCTGGTCGAGGTCCGTGTCGGCGACATTATCCGCTGGATCAACCGCGATCTTGCCCCGCATACAGCAACCGCAGATGAACGTGGTTGGGGCACCGCAGCATTATCGCAAGGTGCAACGGGCGACATCACGGTCACAGACGGTATGGAAACATCCTACTTCTGCGTCTTCCACCCCCACATGAAAGGCGCAATCAAGATCGTGTAGTCCACCGACCGGCGGATCAAAGCACGATGCGCTTGTGCTAAATGTGTGCCAATAGGAAACATCCGTTCCTCCCCCCGTTTACGAAGGGCCACATTTAGCGCAAGGCCACGCCCCTTTGCCTGTTGCTGTTTTTACTGTGGTTCCGTATGTCCGCGGTGGGACACCCTTCCCCAACGAAGGGCATATATCTGTGAGGATACCAGCAATGGCACCAACCAAACCGGGAACGCGCCCGGCAAATCCGCGTTTTTCTTCTGGCCCCTGTGCCAAACCCCCCGTTTTCAGCTTTGATAAATTGTCGGACGCGCCGCTTGGCCGGTCGCATCGCGCCGCCGTTGGTAAGGCCAAACTGGCCGAGGCGATTGACCTGACCCGCGACATCCTTGGCGTGCCGGATGATTACCGCATCGGGATCGTGCCAGCCTCTGATACCGGCGCTTTTGAAATGGCGATGTGGTCCTTGCTTGGCGAACGCCCTGCCGAAATGGTGGCGTGGGAATCATTTGGTGCAGGCTGGGTCACAGATGTGGTCAAGCAGCTGAAGATCGAAGCAACGACGCACACAGCCGAATACGGCGAAATCGTCGATATGGCGGCGCTGAACTATGACAATGACGTCTGCTTTACGTGGAACGGCACCACATCCGGCGTGCGTGTTGCGTCGGGCGA
>CAYPVL010000047.1:0-24699 GCA_964414165.1 uncultured Cognatiyoonia sp. | reverse complement strand
GTCAGCGAAGGCTGCAGTCGATACAGCAATTGCCAGACCAGAAACCGCGCTTAATACTTTCAATGTCATTCTGATTTCCTCCCAGAACATTTTGCGCCCCAATGGGGCAAGTGTCGGAAATACTGATCAGAGCGGCTGACCATTGCAATTAGCGCAGAGCAGGTATTCAAATCGGCCCGTACATTTCTGCGGGCCTTCGTTACACGTTGTTACGTTGGCCTAGATTATGTTGCACAATGTTACATAAGGCATCCTTCGCAAGCAATCTGCTGGCAAAATATGCACAACTGAAAGGCGTTTTATGGCGATTCCTCGCATCCTTGTTGTCGATGACGACTCAGACATGCGCCAGATGGTGACCCAGTTTCTGCGCCAAAGCGGAACAATCGCCCTGCCCGCCGCGACCGAGCGTGAGGTGCAAACCCATCTGCAGGGCGGCCGCGTTGATTTGATCCTTTTGGATGTCATGCTGGGTGACGAAAACGGTTTGGATATCTGTAGTCGTCTGCGCCATGAACAAGACGTGCCCATCATCATGATGTCGGCGCTGTCTGCTGATCATCAGCGCATGGAAGGGTATGCGGTGGGTGCGGATGACTATATCGCCAAGCCCTTCAATCCCGAATTGTTGCTGGCGCGGGTCAAGGCCGTCCTGTCGCGCGCGCGGCGCACATCGTCATTGGTGCATCGCCGCAAGACCACGACATTCACATTCGCCGGCTGGACCTATCACGCCAAAACCAAAGAGGTCATGTCGCCTACCAACGTCCAGGTGGCACTGTCGCGTCGTGAGACCGCGTTGCTCCAAGTGCTTTTGGCGAACCCGCACATCCCCCTGACACGGGCCGAGATCGCGACGGCGCTGGATGTCACTGGCGATAGTTCGCAATCCACCGAAGCCATCGGGCGATCCATTGACGTTCTTGTCGGGCGCTTGCGCAACAAGATCGAACCCAACCCCAAAGCCCCCGTCTTCCTGCGCACCGAACGCGGCGTTGGCTATGTTTTTGCCATCGATGTTGAGGCACAAGAAGAGTGAACAGCGCCGCCTCAAGCCTGAAGACCATCGGCACGACCATGGTGAGTGCTGCATTTGTGATGGGCGGGCTGTCAGTTTGGCTTTGGGCCCAATCCACCGCGAATTGGCGCGACCACCAAAGTTCCGCCTATATCGCAGGGATCACACTTTATGATGCTTTGCAAAACGGCACAGCACCACCCCCCGGCGTCAGCTTAAGCCTGCTGCCACCCAAAGATCAGGCTTTGGCCAAAGAAGGGCAGTTTCGCCAGATCGAAGGGGCGACCTCTGCGTTCCGGCTGACGATCTTGCCGATTTCGGCTGATATCACGCCTTTGCGCGTCGGCGCACCGCTTACCCTTGCCATCCTATCCCCTGACATCACCTACAGCCTTGCTGACCTGCCAAACCGCGATGGCCAAACTGCCGCGGAAACAACCGGTGCGATGACGCGCAAGTTCGCATCCTTTTGCAGCGACCCAATTGTGATCGCACGCATGGGGGATGGTCCGTGGCACAAAGTTGACGGAGCATCGGTCTGGGGGTGCGATGCAAGCCCGGCGGACCGCAGACTGCTTGCGGTGTTTCTGGCAGTCATGGCCATGGGCACCATCATCACCCTTGTCTTGAACCTGTCATCAGACTTTACGTCCTTTGCGCATCAATTGCGCAACCGGCGCCGCATCGGCGGCCCGACCCAATACGATGCCACAGGCCCGCAAGAACTGCGCGAGATTGTTGCAGCCGTGAACAGCTATCTTGAAGTTGAACGCGACCAATTGGCCAGCCGGGCTGCGGTGCTATCAGGTGTCAGCCACGATCTGGGAACACCCGCCACACGTTTGCGACTGCGGGCTGCGTTGATCCCGGATCAAGATCTGCGCAAGAAATTCGATGATGATATCGATCTAATGACCGGCATCATCGAAAGCGTGCTGACCTATACAAATGCGGAAATGAACTCAGAAGATCCGCGCAAACTATCGCTGACGTCACTGATTGATGCGATTGTTGCGGACTATCAGGATATCGGGCGGCCCGTGAAGCTTGAACAAACCAAAGACGTTGTGGTGCAGGGTGGCCGGTCGATCTTTATGTCACGGCAAGGGCAAGGCGTTGTTCCGTCCGAACATGATATCATCGTATTCGCGCGGCCCGTCGCACTGCAAAGGGCAATCACCAACCTGATCGAGAACGCTTTGAAGTACGGGCGGCGCGCGCATATTCGGCTTGAGGCAACGGCCCAAACCGCCACGGTCGTGATTGAAGACGAAGGCACGCAAAACTCGGCCAGCAAGATCGAGGCGCTCATGGCCCCGTTCCAGCGCGGCGAAAACACAGCAACCATCGATGGGCATGGCTTGGGGCTGACCATTGTGGCAACAATTGCCAAGCTTCATGGCGGATCGCTGGTCTTCGAAGATTCCTCGCGCGGCGTCGCAGCGCGCCTCGAAATACAGCGCAATTAAAGCCCCATCAGGCGGGAAACAAACTGTTTCCGACCCCATTTTTCCTGCCACACTCTGCCCATGTTTGTGACGCTTTAAGGCAAATCTATTCTTTGTTTCATCATAATCCGACCCCTTTTGAAGGTTAACAAATCCTTACCAATAAAGGTCAGCCAGTCCGATCCCAGACAGTGAGGATCACGAGCAGGACGGGTGGGAAAACCAATAAAGGAGAATTGGATTGGGCAACTTAATAAGGAAAGCCACGTCACTTGGACGTGTATGTACTTTGCTTGGCGCGACTGCGCTTGCAGGGACAGCATCGGCCGATCAGGTCAATCTGCGATCAACGGATGGCACGATTAACTTGGTGGGTGATCTCATTAGTTTTAACGAAGAATATTACCTTCTTCAAACCGAGCTTGGCGATTTGCGGGTCTCCGCTGAGAAAGTCCGGTGTGAGGGCGAAGGTTGCCCTGTGTTCAAGGAAATCCTGCCAGACGTCGTGATCGGCGGGGCGGATACACTGACCGAAGGGCTTATGCCGCTTTTGCTTGCGGGCTATGCGACAAACGCTGACGCAGAAGCAACAACCGAAAAGACCCAAGAACAGAACGCATTCGCGGCCACATTGATCGGTGAAGGCGGTTTTGGGGACAAGATCGGGACGTATCTGGTCCAATCGGCATCCTCTGACGATGCATTCACTGGGCTTCTTGAGAACGAAATCCAGGTCGGCATGTCATCGCGCCGCATCTTGCCAGATGAGGCCCGCGCCCTGCGCGCCGCTGGTGCCGGGAACATGGTGTCACCGTCACAGGAACACATCGTTGCGGTGGATAGTCTGGTTGTTGTGGTGAACCCACAAAACCCGATTCAGCAGATCAAAACAGCTGATCTTGCCAAGATCTATTCTGGCGAAATCACCAACTGGTCACAGTTGGGCGGCGAAGATTTGCCAATCACAACCGTCACCCAAAAAGATGAAGGTGCAACAGCAGTCTTCAGCTCGGGCGTGTTCGGTGACGAAAACGCGATATTGACCAGCGCGCATGCTGCCGCTGACAACGTCGAAGCAGCCTTGTTCGTTGACGACAATCCAGGTGCAATTGCCTATGTTGGTTTCGCCTTCAAGCGCGGTCAAAAGCCGCTGTCCTTGGTCAGCGAATGCGGCATCGGCACAACCCCTGATGCCTTCTCGGTTAAGACCGAGGAATACGCATTGTTCCGTCGTCTTTACATGTACAACCGCGCCGATGCGGCAAACGCACTCAGCGATCAGTTCGTGGACTTTGCAACATCTGATGCGGCGTCCCAAGTGATCACGCAGGCGGGCTTTATTGACCTGTCGATTGAGCAGGTTGCACAAGGTGCATCCAGTTCACGGGCACTGCGCTTGAACGAAGTGAAAGCAGACGCATTCGAGCGTTCGGTGAACGCACAGATGATCTCAATGCTCGACACGCATGACCGCCTGTCATCCACATTCCGCTTCCGCACCGGATCGTCCAAACTGGACCCACGCGGTGAATTGGATCTTGAGCGTTTGGCCACGTATCTTGGCGATCTGCCAGAAGGTGCGGAAGTCACGTTCGTTGGATTTGCGGACAATGTTGGGGCGTTTGAACCAAACCTTGCGCTTTCCGAAAATCGGGCCAATCAAGTGCGCGGTGAACTTCAGAAGATCGCCGGTGATCGCCTAAACGGGATCACGTTCAACACAGCCGGTTTCGGTGAAATCGCACCCGCCGCATGTAACACAAACGATGTCGGTCGTCAGATCAACCGCCGCGTTGAGACATGGGTGAAGTTGCCATGAACATATCATCATCTCGGAAAACCACCCCGTCCGTGAACAAAGCGACACATGCGCGCCAAGTCACCCAGACATCATCAAAGGAGACCTGTGCCGTGCTCAGTTTGTTCAACAAAACCACATCGGGCCGGGTAAGCAAGACCGTCCAAGGTGCCTGCGCGGCAGCTTTGATGGCCCTCTTACCGACCACCGCAGCAAACGCACAGCAAGCGACCGACGGTGTCTATATCTCTGGTGCTGAACGCATCGACATCGGCGAACGTATCCGCATGCAAAGCCAACGCATCACTGCAATGGCCTGTATGATGGACGCGGGCATCAATGTGGATGAAAACCGCGAAACGATCCAGGCAGCCATGACAGAAGTTGATGCGCTGTTGGGTGCCATGAAAGACGGTGACACAAGCTATAATGTCACAGTGGCCGAAGACGATCGACGCATGCTTGAAGCCATCCGCGGCGTCAAGCTGCAGTGGGAGCGCTTCAGCGAAGCCATGGACCTGCGCCTTGCTGGTGTCGAAAGCTCTGGGCCTGACTATGTGTCGCGCCAGAACCTGAACTTGATGCACGCGTCCAAATATCTGGTCAGTGAAACGGTCAACCGCTACGCGATCCCGCCCGCTTTGCTTCAAAGTGACGCCTTCACGTTGCAGATCGTTGCCAGACAGCGTTCGCTTGCACAGCAATTGGCCAAGGAATCTTGTGCGATTGTCACAGGCAATGCCACCATGGGCAGCCAAGCCCGGTTGCACAACAGCACCAAACGCTTTGATGCATCGTTCAACGCACTGATCAATGGCTTCCCAGCTGCGGGTGTGTCCAAACCAGCAACGCCCGAAATCCGGGCGCAACTGGTCGCGATGTCCGCTGAATGGGCCGCATTGCGGGCCGAATTGGTCAACCTTGGGACGGAAACCCCACAAGGCAAAGCTGAAGAAATCAACAGCGCCTTGGATGCGATCATGGTGCAGTACGATCAAATCGTGCCGCTCTATCTTGAGGTCAGCAAATCAGGTCTGTGAGACATGTATCATAGGCCAGTGGCCACGTGACACACCCATCACATAGCAAACAAGGTCTTCCCCAAACCCGTCGGTTTGGGGAAGATGCATTTCAGGGACCACAAACGCATCCGTCGCGGTGGCCCTGCCACCCCAACATGCAAAGCACTGCAGTGATGATCGCCCGAAGGCGCTGTGTCACAAACTGATCAAACCAGCCTTCATATGGCTGACCTGATCAAGTGCGCGAAGCGATCTGTCATATCCATATCCCGATTGCTTGACGCCGCCCATCGGGATGGTGTGATCCGTACCACCATAGGTGTTGACGTGCACGACACCGGCCTGAACCGCGCGGATCATGCGATGGGCGCGCGACAGATTGGACGTCCAGACCCCCGCCGCAAGACCAAGATCAGATGCATTGGCAAGCGCAAGCGCTTCTTCTTCGGTGTCAAAACTTGTCACCGTCAGGACTGGGCCAAAAATTTCTTCGCGAAACAGCGCATTCTCGGGTGCGACGTTATCAAACAGCGTTGGTGCCATGTAATAACCGCTGTCATGCAAAGCATGGCCCCCCGTCATCAGCACAGCCCCCGTGGATTTGGCAGCGGCGATGTGTGACAGGTTGATGTGAAGTTGGGCAGCCGAATGCACGGCACCGACATCATTGGCAGGATCAAGCGGGTCACCGATCTTCAAAGCCTCTGCCAGGCGCACGATCCGCGCGACGATCTTATCCTTGATGGACGCCGCCACAATCAAACGCGCGCCCGCAACACAGGTTTGCCCCGAATTACGAAAGATTGCACCGACAGCCGCCTTGGCAGCAGCTTCAAGATCGGGCGCGTCTTCAAAAATGATGTTGGGGGATTTGCCCCCCAATTCAAGATAGACTGGTTTCATATTCGATGCAGCAGAGGCACCAAGTAAATGACGCCCCGTCCGGCCAGAGCCGGTAAACAGCAACGCATCCACGTCCATATGCCCGGCAAGCGCGGCACCGGCATCATGCCCATAGCCTGTTACAACATTCAGAACACCGGGCGGCAGGCCCGCTTCAAGGGCAAGCTCCGCCATGCGGATCAAGGTTAAGGACGCGGTTTCTGAGGGCTTCAACACAACCGAATTGCCCATCGCGATGGCAGGGGCGATCTTCCATGCGCCAATCATCATCGGGAAATTCCAAGGCACAAGTGCCGCAATCACACCGCGCGGTTGACGGTGGACCAGACATAATTTGTCGTCAGCCGTTGGCACAACTTCGCCGCCAACCTTATCGATGGCTTCTGCATAGTAGCGGATCGTTTGGGCGGCAGACCCCGGCTCGGCCTTAAGCGCCATGCCGATTTCGGTGCCGTTGTCACGCACGCCAAGCACAGCAAGCTCAAGCGCCTCTGCCGCGATCAGGTCAGCCCATTTGATCATGATGTCACGCCGCTTGGCAGGTGCCATCCGGCACCACCGACCATCGCTGAAGGCTTGCCGGGCCGATGCGACAGCCACGTCAATATCCTGCGCGGTACTTGCGGAAATGTCAGTAAAAGCCTGACCATCGATCGGAGAGATAACCGCGATTCGCCCGCTTGTGGGGTTCTGCTTACCATCAATCAGGTTGTGATATGGTTTTACAGCCCGTGCCCGAATTTTATTTATTTCATTTAAATTCATTATGTTGACCCCTTTTTTCGATCATTCACGGCGGCTTGCGTGAATTATTTCGTTGCAAATGAAACGAAAATGGTTTCATTTGCAACGAAATAATATGTCACATCCATCGCGAGGAGGCGTGGGCCATGACACAAGCGACCGTTTTCAAAATTCAGGCTGGGGGTGATGAATCCTTTCTTGGTGGGAAAGGTCTGCGTCTTGGCGAATTAGTGGCAATGGGGTGCAGCGTTCCCAAAGGGTTCACCGTGACAGCCGGCGTATTGGACGCCGTCATTGACGCCACCGGCTTGGATGCGACCATCGACACGGCCCTGAAAAGCGTTGATCCCCAAGATGATGCATCCTGCGACAAAGCGGCAAAGGATATCGCAGATGCGATCTGCGCGGTGACACTGCCCGACCAGATCGCAGCCGACATTACCACCGCCTATGAACAGCTTTGCTTTGAGACGCGCACATTGACCTTGCAGGTCGCCGTCCGCTCGTCCGCTGTGGGCGAAGACGCCAAAGACGCAAGCTTTGCCGGGCAGTTTGAAACCTATCTGGGTGTCTCTGGAACAGAGGCCGTGATCGCCCATATCAAACGCGTCTGGGCCAGCCTTTATAACGCCCGCGCCATTCAATACCGGGCTCGCAATGGGCTTGGCCTGCGCGGTCAAATGGCTGTTGTGGTGCTTGAACTTGTCAACGCCCGCGCAGCAGGCGTCGCCTTTTCCGCTGATCCCCTCACAGGCAAGCGCGACCGTATCGTAATCGAAGGGAACTGGGGCTTTGGGGAATCCGTCGTGCAAGGCGTCGTCACCCCCGACCGCGCCACCGTTGATAAGGCTGATCTGCGCGTGCTGGATTATACCGTGTCCGAAAAGGTCATCGTATCGGTGTATGAACCCGATCAGCGCTTGGTCGTCGAAGTGCCCGCGCCCACCCTTTTTCGCAAGCAGGCCGTGCTGAACGACGAAGAGGTAATCGCTATCGCAAAGGCCCTGCGCGAAGTGGAAGAAACCGCAGGCTATCCCATTGATGTTGAATGGGTCATCCCCATGCACCGCCAGTCTGGCGATGCCCCGGTTCTGGTGCAGGTCCGCCCGATCACGACACTGCCCGACGCAGAAACAACGCCCAGCGCGGCGTGGAACCCGGCGGCCTACGCCAGCAAATACGCGTTTGGAAGCCAGTGATGACCGCGCAGACCTTTGATTACGTTGTGGTTGGCGCCGGGTCAGCCGGGGCCACGCTTGCAGCGCGGCTGTCCGAGGACCCAAAGGTCAGCGTCTGCCTGATCGAAGCTGGCGCAACAGACAAGCATCCTGCCATTTCAATTCCACTGGGGCTGATCTGGCTGTCAAAGCACCCCAAGCTGAACTGGCTTTATACCTCGACCGCGCAAGAGGGCTTGGGCGGAAGGCAGGTGTCTGTGCCACGTGGCAAGGTCTTGGGTGGTTCATCCGCGATAAACGGGATGATTTATATCCGGGGTCAGGCCGAAGACTATGACGCTTGGGCGGCACAAGGCTGCACAGGTTGGGGCTATGATGACGTGCTGCCCTATTTCAAAAAGTCCCAAGCAAATGCTGCCGGCGACGTAGACGCCCGCTTTCACGGCACCGATGGCCCTTTGACAGTCACGCGTCTGCAAGACCCGAACCCAATGGATACCGACTTTGTCGATGCGGCCAATATGCTGCAATTTCGCGCCAATGCTGACTTTAACGGTGCCAGCCAGGAAGGCGTTGGCATCTATCAGGTCACACAAAGCGGTGGCCAGCGGATGAGCACGGCGCGCGCATTTCTACGCGATGCCCGCAAGCGGCCGAACCTGACGATTTTGACCGACACATCGGTCGCGAAACTGAACGTCGAAAACGCGCGTGTCACCGGCGTGGCGCTTGAAGGGGGCAGGCTGCAAAAGGTGCACGCCACGCTGGACGTGATCTTATGCGCCGGGGCAATTGGATCGCCCGAGATTTTGCTAAAATCAGGCATTGGGCCGGCGGCGCAGTTGCAAAAGGCCGGCGTGACAGTCGTGCACGATCTGCCTGGCGTAGGACAGAACCTTCAGGACCATGTCGATTGCATGGTGATTTGCAAAAGCAAATCATCCACGCCTTACGGCATTTCACTACCCGCCCTGCCCCGGCTTGCGCTTGACGGGATTAAATATCTTGTAGCGCGGCGCGGCATGCTGGCCTCGAACATGGTCGAAGCGGGCGGCTTCGTGCGCTCGGCCCCCGATGCCGACCGCCCTGATCTGCAGTTCCATTTCATTCCCGGCCGCAAAAGCCACCGTGGCCGCATGGTCGAATGGGGGCACGGCGTATCGCTGCATGCTTGCGTGCTGCGCCCCAAAAGCCGCGGAGCGGTTACCTTGGCTGCGGGGTCCGGCGCTTTTCAGATTGATCTGGGGCTCTTGCAGCATGACGACGACATGCGCCTTCTCACGAAAGGGGTGAAGCTGGCGCGCGACATTCTGCGCCAAACACCATTTGCCCGCCATGGGCTTGAAGAAATCCTGCCCGGGAAAGATGTGCCCGACACCGCACTTGAAGGTTTCGTGCGTCAAAACGCCCGCACCGTGTACCACCCGGTCGGCACTTGCGCGATGGGCCATGGGCCCGCTGCTGTCACAGCACCCGATCTAAAGGTCCACGGTATTTCCAACCTGCGCGTGGTCGATGCCTCGATCATGCCAACCATCATCAGCGGTAACACAAATGCTCCGACGATCATGATCGCCGAGAAAGCAGCCGATCTTATCGCGCAAGACCATGCGCAACGCCGAACAGCGGCCTAAGGCCGAACGCCCATTCTAGGAGGAGAAACACATGAAAAAGTTCATCGTATCCTTGGTTCCTATCGCCGCCGGCCTGATGGCACTCCCCGTGGCGGGCTATGCCGATGGGCACAGCACACAGCATGTATGCGCCTATGGGCAAGCACCGATCAGCACGCCGGTTCGCATCGGTGACATCACCGCACAAATGGAAGGTGCGGATGGGTCCCTGATCGTACAGCCGATCGCGACAGCCTTCGAATTCACAATCACCTGCGCCACGCCTGTCGTTGGCAGTGTCGGTGCCCCAATGGCCTATCCGTTAAAGGATCACACCGAGGTTGCCAGCCTGACAACGGACCAAGCCGTCGTGCCCACAGCCGAGGTCGTCGCCGTCAAAGCATGTGGCCGGACGATCCCAACCGATAGCCTTGTCCAGCACAACTAACGGGGCAAGATACCCCGGCAACCACGCATTTGCGCAACATAACGTCGGCCTCAGGGCCAATCGCTCAATCAAGGGAGGAGCAGTCTATGAAGAAAATTCTTGCAACCATGGCCCCTATCGCAGCAGGCCTGCTTTTGATGCCAACCGTCAGTTACGCCGATGGCCATGCCGCACCATCAATCTGTGGTTCGGGCGAAGCAGCGACGGGTGAACCCATCGGCATTGGGGCCATCGTCGGCCAAACCGGCCCTGCAGATTTTTCATCCGCCGCCAAAGCGGCAGCAGCCGTCTTTGCATGTGTGAACGCCAATGGCGGCATCAACGGGCGCCCCATCGCATATTCTGTCGAAGATGACGCTTGGAACCCGGAAAACGCAGCCAATGCTGCAGCCCGGCTGGTGACAGATCAAGGCGTCGTGGCGATGGCTGGATCAACATCATTCGTCGAATGCGGCACGAACGCGGCCTTCTATGAAGAGAACGGCGTTGGCGTGATTGCCGGTGTCGGTGTTCCACGCGAATGCTTCTTTTCAGAAAACATCGCGCCCATGAACATGGGGCCGCGCCTGTCGACCTTGGGGGCCGCCATCGACGCCTTTGAAAACGACGGGGCGCGCAGCTTTGTCTGCATGGCACCCAATATTCCAAACGTAGGCGGCTGGTTCTGCGAGGGCCTTGCGGCCTGGGGGGCGGACAAAGGCGTGAGCGTCGCAAATGTGCTTCACGATCCGGCAACGCTTGATCCAACATCATTGGTGCTGCAGGCCATGTCATCCAATCCTGATGCGATCCTTGTCGCCGAACCCGCTGCCGCCGCGATCCCGATCTTTAACGCAGCCGAAGACCAAGATCTGCTTGAGGACGCGCTGTGGCTTGGGCCAACGTCGATCTATGATACAGCCTTCCCGGATGCGATTGGCGACTATTGGGATGGTGCCGTGCGCGCGCATATCGAATTCAACGCGCTGGACAGCGATGGCGCTGACAATCAGGCATGGCTTGCGATCATGGATGCATATGGCCAGTCGGGCGATCCGCGCGACAGCTTTAGCCAGGCCGGATACCTGTCCGCCAAAGCGATGCTGGGCGTGCTGCGCGATATCGACGGCGACATCACGCGCGACACTGTGTTGGCCGGTCTGAAGTCAATGACCCCGATGGAAAGCGATCTGCTCTGCGATCCTTGGGCATTCGGCGATGGGGCGCGGCACAACGCAAACCAATCAGGCCGGATCGCCACAATCAAGGACGGCGCATGGGAGGTCACCCGCGATTGCTTCCTGTCTGACGATCCAGAACTCGCTGATATCGCGCAGTAACGCTGCAAACCCCGAGGACGACAATGCCCGATTTAACCCCCTTTCTTGTGACAGGCTTTGCCCTTGGCGCGATCTATGCGCTGGCAGGCCTTGGGATTGTCGTCCTTTACCGGGCCACCGGAGAATTGAACTTTGCCTTTGGCGCGCTTGCTGCGGCATCGGCCATGGTGACATGGCAGGCCCATGAATGGGGGTTGCATATCTGGCTGGCCTGCGGGGTGGGTATCATTGCAGCCACCGTTATTTCGGGACTTTACGGCGCGCTGGTGTCGGCCAAAGTGGCGCATCGCACCGACGTTATCAAAGCGGTGGCGACGCTGGGTTTGGCTTTGATCATCCTTGGCCTTGCCTATTGGATCTGGGGCGACTCTCCACGCCGGTTGCGGTTGCCGCTGCGCGCGCTCAACACCGAAGTGTTCGGCGTGCGCGTCACGGGCGCACGGTTGGTGGCGATCAGCCTGTGCCTGATCGCAGCCATCGGCATCACCGCACTTCTGACCAAAACCCGCATGGGACTGCAAATGCGCGCCCTTGCGGATACGCGCGATCTTTCGGCGCTGATCGGGATTGATGTTGAACGGGTGACGCTGCTGGCATGGGTCGGCTCTGGCCTTCTTGCGGGCGTTGCGGGCATCTTGCTGGGCGCACTTGTGCGCCTTGATCCGGGCGTGCTGACCTTCATGGTGGTGCCGTCCTTGGCTGCAGCTATTCTGGGCGGGCTACGCTCACTTTGGCTGACGCTGCTGGGCGGACTTGCCATTGGCATGCTGGAAGCAATCGCAACACCGTTCCAAACAATCGCGCCCTATAGGTCGCTGGCACCCTTCATTGTGGCGATTGCGGTGCTGATGCTTTTACCTGCAAGCGCGTTCCGGTCAGAAAGAGCAAACTGATGACCATGACGCACACAAACAACCTGTCCGCGAAAGCCGCCCCCGCATCACACGGGTTCTTCAAACGCATGTGGCGCGAGAATAGGGGCACAATCATCACGCTGGCGCTGCTACTGGTGATCGTGCCGTTCCTGCCGACCTATTGGGTGCGTGTGTTCACATCAATGATGGCCGTTGCGGCGGCGGCACAAGGCGTTGCGATCCTGCACGAACGGCTTGGGCATGTGTCGCTTGCCGGGATCGGCATGATGGCCGTGGGCGGCTGGATCGGGCTACGGGTCGCACATGGGTTTGGCTTCCCGTTTGAGGTGAACCTGCTGATTGCGGCACTTGGATCAGGGGCAATCGGCGCACTATTGGGCCTGCCGGGGATCCGGCACAAGGGGCTGATCTTTGCGCTTGTGACGCTGATGTTTGCAGCAGGCCTGCATGTGGTCGTTGGCGCGATTGGATTTCCGGATGGCGGCAACGGTTTCTGGGGCCGGGTATCAGGCAGTCAGGCGCGCACGCTTATGGCGCGCCCGGCGATTGCACAGTCAGATCAGGCCTATTTCATCTATACAACCGTCATTGTCACACTGGCCTTCGGCCTTGCCTACGCGATTCTGAAATCCAGCGCGGGGCGGGCATGGGCGATGATCCGGGCGGGCGACACAGTGGCCAAATCCGCCGGTGTCAAAATGAAAACCGCACGGTTCAAGGCCTTCTTTCTAGCCGGAGCGCTTGGCGGCATCGGCGGCTGCCTGATGGCTGGGTCCATCGGGCAGTTGGACGGGCGCAGCTTTGATGCGCTGCAATCGCTCTTGCTTTATGGTCTGGTAATAGTGGCAGGCCCTTGGTCGCTGGCCGCTGCTTTGATCGCGGCCTTCCTTTACCGCGTGTTCCCCGCCTTGCTGGATAGCTGGGGCGTAGACGGCGACATCGCCATGATCATTTTCGGGATCGCCTTAATCCACGCCATCGTCAGCGCACCACGCGGCGTTGCAGGACAATTGCAGGATTTGGGCGCGCTGATCGGGGCGAAATTCGGGGCAGGCGCGAAATGATCGACCTCAAAGATATCACCGTATCCTTCGGCGGCGTCAAACCAATCGCAGACCTGACGGTCACGATGAACGGCAAGATCCAAGGGCTGATCGGCCCGAACGGGGCGGGCAAGACGACGCTGCTGAATGTCCTATCGGGCTTTGTGAAACCCATAAAAGGCACAGTGACGCTTTTTGGGACCGATTTTGGCCCGATCCGCCCCGAAGCACGGCTTCAAAATGGGATTGCACGGTCGTTCCAAACACCACAGGTCGCGGCTGATCTGACGGCGGCGGACAATATCCGTGTGACCTTTGACAGCCTTGATCTGGGACGCGCCGATGCGCACAGCCAACTGGCCGAGGTGCTGGCACTGACCGGATTGACCGCGCAGGCAGATATGCCTGCCGGGGCTTTGGATGGATACGCCTTGCGGATGGTCGAAATCGCCCGCTGTCTTGCGGCCAGACCGCGGCTGATCATGCTGGATGAACCCGCAGCCGGTCTTGCCGCCGATGAACGGGCGCAGTTGATGACGCTACTGAAACGGCTGCCCGAAATGGGCGCGCAGGTACTGATCATCGACCACGACTTTGACCTGATCGCAGAGCTATGCGACCGGGTCGCGGTCCTTGATTTTGGCAAGCTGGTCGCCAGCGGCCCCACGAAGGCGACGCTGGCAAACCCCAAAGTCCGTGCCGCTTACTTGGGCGAAGATGAAGAGGACGCCGCATGACCCTGACCCTGTCGATCCGGAATGTCTTTGTCGAACGCGGCGCGCAGCGGGTGTTGGATGATGTGTCGCTGACCCTGAAACAGGGGGAAATCCTCGCGCTTCTTGGGCCGAATGGCGCGGGCAAAAGCACGCTTGTGTCAACCATTGCAGGCGAACTTAAACCCGCCTCTGGTCAGGTCTTGCTGGGCGATCAATCCCTGCTGGGGCGCAAGCCGCAGCATATCCGCCAGCAAGGGGTTGCTGCTGTGCCCGAAGGGCACCGGGTGCTGAAAACACTGTCGGTCGCAGATAATCTGCACGCCGCCGCAAGCTTTGTGCCCCGCAGATGTGCAAACGATGCCTTTGCCCACGCGCTTGAGATTTTTCCAGAGCTGCGGGAAAAACTGTCGCTGCCCGCCGGGCATCTTTCAGGGGGGCAGCAACAGATGCTGTCGCTTGCGCAAGCCTTGATGAACAAACCGAAATTCGTGCTGGCTGATGAGATGTCGTTCGGCCTTGCGCCAGTGATCGTGCGGCGGCTGATCCCGCTTCTTAAACGGGTGGCCGACAAGGGCGTCGGCATCCTGCTGATTGAACAATACACCGCCATGGCGCTTGAAATTGCAAACACTGTCGTCGTGCTTAGCCGGGGGCGCGTGATTGCACGCGACGATGTGGCCCGGTTCCGCGACAACCCCGAAGCGGTGCGCGATCTTTATATGGACAAAGACACGGCCTAGCAGCCCAAAAGGAGAGACAAAAATGTCGAACATCATTTCCATCGACGAATTCGTCAATGACCCCGGCTATCCCGGTTTCGAAGACAGGTTTTTCAACAGCCCATGGATCGCCGAACCCGTGTCCAAGTTCCGGGCCGAGGATGTCGAACGCTTTTGGTTCCTTGATTTCCACTGGCCCAAAGGCACAACCCCTCTGGGCATGTGCTATTTCGAAGACGGCTACGCCTTTGCCACACAGCAGGCTGCGACGACGCTGCCGCTGCCGCCCTCAAATGGCCTTGCTGTGCGCTTTGGTGGGGTGCATGTCTTTGGTGGCGAAAGCCCTTTGAAAAGCACGTGGGAACCGGGCTTTCGCGGCATGCGCATCGGCAACGAACTGGGCGGCATACTTGAGCGGTTCAACGAGACATGGGCCAAACGCGAAGCAGAGCTGACCGCAGGTTTCAGCCACTTCCGCGACTATGACACCGATAGGGCCAGCATGGGCGACATGGCGCAGTTTGCACAAGATGCCCGCGCATTCCAGAAATTCGCATGGGTGACGCATTTCGGGCTGATGTACCCGCTTTTGGCGAACTATGCGGGCTTCTATGGCCTGTGCAACGAACTTAAGATCGCACCGGGCGAAATCGCGAAGTTCCTGCAAGGGGAACGCACCAAGATCATCGAAACCGATGTCGCACTTTGGGGGCTGACCAAACGCGCAAAAGAGCTTGGGGTCGCAGACCACGTTAGCGGAACGCCTGACCAAATGCGCGCCGCAATGGACAACGCAGGCCCGAATGGGGCGACATGGATGGGCGAATACCAAGCCTTCATGAACCAATGGGGCTGGCGTTGCGCCGGGATCGCGGATCCGCTGGAAAAACCATGGATCGAAGACCCACAACAAGTGGTCGGCCTTCTGGAAACCTTCCTGCAAAAAGACACAGCCCATGATTTCGACGGTGGCTTATCTGCAGCAGCCCAGGAACGGGACGCAGCAGTTGCGGCGGCACGGGCGAAATTGACCCAAGGCGAACAAGGGGCCTTTGATCAGGCCTTGGCCGGATGCCGGATGGCGAACTTTAGCTGGTGGAACGAAGACCATAACGTCGTCATTGATATGCAAGCCACCATCCCGCTGCGCCGCGCAGCCCACGCCATTGCTGAAAAAGCAGGGGCAGACGACCCGGACGATGGCTGCTTCCTGTTCCACCCCGAACTGGTGGAACTGGCCGAAGGCAAAACAAACTGGAAAGCACTGAAATCCGTCGTGCAGGATCGCAAGGATTACTACGCGCATTGGAACAGCCGCCGCAAGGAAATGCCAAAGGTTGTCGGCACCGTACCCGACAGCGTGCAGGACCCGATCCTGATCGAAATCGTCGGCCTGCATGATAAATTTCTGGCCGCACAGCGGGGCGAGGTTGGAACAGAATTGGCCGGCATCCCTGCCTCCAAGGGCGAAGTAACCGGCATAGCGCGCGTGATGCACAACGCAGATGAACTCCACCTTCTGAACCCCGGTGATATCCTTGTCTGCGAAGGCACAGCCCCGTCCTGGACCCCGGCTTTCACCAAGATTGGGGGCTGCGTTTGCGACAATGGCGGCACGCTGACCCATGCGTCGATCGTAAGCCGGGAATATGGATTGCCCTGCGTCGTGGGGACGGGCGTTGCCACATCCGCGATCCAGAACGGCGATATCGTCACCGTCAACGGGACCGATGGAACCGTTCAAATCAAAAAGCAGGCCGCGTGATGTCAGACACAAAAAGCCTTTTGTTGCTTGATTTTGGCGCGGTTATTTCCCGTACCATCTTTGAAACCCACAGCCATACAGAGCGGGTTTTGGGGCTTTCCCCCGGCAGCCTTACTTGGCTGGGGCCGGTTGATCCTGACACTGATCCGCTTTGGCGCGATATGCTTGCCGATAAGATCAGCGAACGGAACTATTGGGAAATACGCGCCGAAGAGGTCGGGCAAATGGTTGGGGAATCCGGCTGGTCGCCCGCAGTTCTGTTGCGCAAAGCGCGCGAAGGCATGAACGCCGATGACATCACCCGCCCCGAGGCCGTCGCCCTTGCCCGCGCCGCAAAGAAAGGCGGCAAACGCGTCGGCATTCTGTCAAACGAACTGGCACTGTTCTTTGGTGCAAACTTCCGGTCAGAACTACCATTCTTTGCACTGATGGACGGGGTGGTCGACGCCTCTGACGGGGGGCCGATGAAGCCTGCACCACAGGCCTACCAGCGCGGCTTGGACACCTTTGGAACAGGCGCAGATCAGGTCGTGTTCGTCGATGATCAACCGCGCAATGTGACGGGCGCGGAAGATATGGGTATCTCCTCGGTCGCGTTTGATGTTTCTGACCCGGAAGGGTCGTTTCGACAGGCCGCAAGGCTACTTGCTATTCAAGACATTTTCGAGAATGAACTGGCGCGGAAGCCCGACCGCGATCCCGTGATCAAGATTTCCTCTGGCTAGAGAGAGACAATAACATGCGCGATGAAAAATCAGACGGCATTGCAGTTCAGTTGGATAACTTCCTGCCCTTCCAATTGGCCGTTGTGGCCAACAAGGTCAGTCAAACGATTGCAAAGATATTTGAAGAAGAATTCGCGCTACATATCCCCGAATGGCGCATTCTGGCGACGCTGCTTTACCACTCTCCTGTATCATCTCAGGTGCTGGTTCAGCGCACAGCCATGGACCCCGCCCGCGTCAGCCGCGCGCAAACGCGGCTTGCCGATCTTGGCCTGATCGACGTCCAGCAAGACCCCGATGACAAACGCCGGGTTTTGATTACCCTGACTCAACGAGGCCGCAAAATCATCTCAGAAACATTGCCGCGCGCCATAGAGGCCGAGCAGGAGATTTTTGGATCGCTGTCAAACAGCGAACGCGCCAGCCTTGAAGGGGCGTTGGACAAGCTTTTCAAAGTTCTGAGCGATTGACGCCGCGCGCCTTAAAACGCCCCGGACAACATCCGCACACCGCTGATCCCTAGAAATATTGCGAACGCAAGCCGCAACCGCTGCGCGTTCAGCCGGTGCGCGATCTTCACGCCCAAGGGGGCAAACACAAACGTCGCGCAGGAAATAATGATCGCCGCCGGGATGTTGATATAGCCCACCGACAGCGGCAAAAGCCCCGGAATATCCTGCCCTGCCAGCGCATAACCAATGATGCCGGGGATTGCGATGATCAGCCCGAAAAGTGCTGCCGTCCCAACCGCACGGTGCACCGGAAACGACAGCAGAGTCATCGTTGGCACAGAAAGCGTACCGCCCCCAATCCCCATCATCGCTGAAAACATCCCAATCGGACCTGCAATCGCGGCGCGCGCAGCCCGTGATTTTGGCGGGGCGGCGGCCAGCACAAAGGGCTTGGGATTCAGCATGTTGATCACGACGATCAAGGCGATCACCCCGAACACAGCAGCCAAGGCAGAGGAATTGATATTTGCGGCAAGCCCGCCACCAATCAAGGCACCCACGACCATAAAGGGGGCCCATGATTTGAACATATCCAGATCAATCGATCCCTTCTTGTGATGCGCACGCGCCGAAGAGATCGAGGTGGGAATAATCGTCAGCAGGGACGTCGCCACCGCAAAATGCACGGCAACGTCCGGGGCGACATCAAGCAGGCCAATGCCGGTCAGCCAGAACAGCACCGGCACAATCACGATGCCACCACCAACGCCAAGCAACCCCGCAAGCGTACCTGCAATGGCCCCCACACATAGCAAAATGGGAAGGATCAAAAGCCAATTGGTGGGGTCGTTCATGCTGTGGTCTCTTTCTTGCGCGGGCCGCGCATGACAGGCAATCGCACCCTTACTTCGTCAAAGGGGCGACGGGCCCAAATGGCTTTGGCCGGTTTGGGCCATCGCAATACTCATCTCTTCACTGATGACATCCCACAACTTATGCAACCCCGCTTCGCCACCTGCAGCAATGGCAAATTGCAGGATGCGGCCCAGAAAGACGAAATCGCCCCCTTGATGCAAGGCGCGCAAGACATCTTCACCCGATGTAATGCCGCTGTCGAAAAACAACGGGTAATCCGCGCCAAGCTTTGCCCGGACCTCGGCCAGCACATTGATGGGGGCTGGCGCGCTGTCAAGTTGACGGGACCCGTGGCTTGAAACCTGAATGCCATCCACCCCAGCCGCTTTCAGCGCGACCGCGTCGTCTACATCAAGGACGCCCTTCACCACCAGATTGCCGGGCCACATATCGCGCAGACGGGCCAAAGTATCCCACGTGGCCCGCGCCCGGCTTTCGGTGCGGTCAAAATCAAAGCCGTCCATGTCGAAATTCGCCATCGTCGGTTTGCCCTTGAACAGCGCATCCAAAGACCAGCGTGGGTGCAGCGCAAAATCCACAAACTGCTTGGGGCCAATCTTGAAGGGCATCTTGAAGCCATGGCGCAATTCGCGCGGACGGCGGCCCACCTCGGGCACATCAACGGTCAGTACAAGGGTCTGGTAGCCGGCCGCTTTGGCCCGTTCAACCAACTTGAAGGTGCCACTCCCGTCGCCAGAAAAATAAAGCTGGAACCACGCATGCCCCTCGGCCACCGCAATGATCTTTTCAAGCGGGGTCGATGCAACCGTGCTGACCCCGTGGGGGACATGATACTGGGCGGCAAGCCGCGCCAGCATCAGATCTGCGCCGGGGGCAGACAGATTGCACATGCCCATCGGGGCAATACCAAACGGGCGCTTGGCGGTCGCGCCAAACAACGTGGTTGCGAGCGACCGCTCTGACACATCCCGCAGGATGCGGGGGCGCAGCGTGATCGCATCAAGGGCGGCGCGGTTACGCGCAGCACCGGTTTCGCGCCCCGCCGCACCATCGATATAGTCAAACACCATCCACGGCAGACGACGCTTGGCGATGCGCCGGGCGTCCTGTGCACTGTGGATGGCGTCAGCGCCCATTTAGGCTTTCACCGCTTCCATGAAGCGGTGACGAATGACCACCGGATCAAGCGTGATGACCGGCAGCTTAATGTTACCGCTGTCGCACTTGCAGACGATGATCGTCATCTCATCACTATCGATGGCGTCTTGCAGAACAGGGCCAAGGTCCTTGTCCTGTACCTCGACCACATTGTCACAGCCACAGGCAGTGGCGACGGCAGCAAGGGATGTCTTTTGCCCCGCATAGGTTGGCTGATCACCGGTTGACCCATATGATCCGTTATCGATGATCAAAAGGGTGTAGTTGCCCGTCGCATTGTTGGCGATGGTGGGCAAGGTGCCAAGGTTGGTCAAAACAGACCCATCCCCGTCAATCGAGATGACAGGCTTGTCTTGCGCCAACGCAAGGCCAAAGCCGATTGATGACGACAGGCCCATGGTGCCAAGCATGTAAAAGTTGCGTTCATTGTCGTCGATCATGTGCAATTCCTGGCTGGGCAGGCCGATGTTACACACCACAAGATGCGGATTAAGGATCGGGGCGATTTCTTTCAAGATTTCTGAACGGATCATTGGTCGCCATAGCCTCCCCAGAAGTTGGCGTCGGTCAGGATCGCCACAGGTTTGTTGGACATGAAGGTGTATTTCAGGATGTTGTCAAATTCTTCGACATCCTTCTGCCAATGAAAATGGTAGGTCGGAATATGAAACTGCGCGAGAAGCGCCTTGGTGTGCACCGCCATTTCGACCTGACAGGACACAGGTTCGCGTAGCTCACCCCGGTAGCTGATCAACATCGGCAGTGGCATCCGGTAGAATTGCGTCAGCGTCGCCAGCGTGTTCAGCGTCACGCCAAGTGCCGTGTTCTGCATGATGATCATCGGGCGCTTGCCGCCCATGAAAGCACCAGCACACAGGCCCATGCCTTCGTCTTCCTTGTTCGAGGGAATATGGAAAATCTCTTCGCGGTTCTCCACCTCGTCGATCACACCGGCCAGCTGTTTGCAGGGCACGGTGGTCACAAAAGAGATGTCGTTGGCAACAAGATCGTCCACGATCTTTTTGTCGATGTTCATATGAACGGAGCCTTTCTGATTAAGTCATTTCTAGTCTGTTAAGGTCATTGGAGTCGGTGGACATGCACAGCGCAAGGCGCGTGCCGCACAACGCGGGCCGCAGTTGAGCCCAGCAAATAATCGGTAAAGCCCGGACGATGCGATCCCATCACAATGCAATCCACGCGATTGTCGCGGGCATAATCAATGATCGTCCGGTAGGTATGGCCGACAACCATCTCGGCTTTGACGCCCGGCAGGTGCTTGGTTTTCGCGACAAGTTCGGCTTTCGCGCGATTATGCCCTTCCTGCTGGGCATCTTTGTCAACATAGGCGCTGACCGATCCTTGCAAGGCTTCATAAACATGCAAGGCCACGATCTCTCCGGCACCGCCGCTTAGGGCTTGCGCGATGTCCAGCGTATGCGCAGACACACCATGATCAAGGGCCATGGGAACAAGGATTTTCTTATACATCGGCTCTTTCTCCTGTCAGACCGGGGGTGGTGTTAGCCCCACGGGTCCAGAATGATTTTCGGGGCTGCAACGCGGCCTGCGCGCAGATCGGCAAAAGCGGCGGCACCGTCCGCAAGGGGGCGGGCTTCGGTCCACTCCAGCGGGCCAAGGCGACCATCGAATAGGGCAGCAGCCGTGTCGCGGAAGTCTTTGGCCGTATAGGTATAGGTGCCGATAAATGTAATTTCCTGCAGCGTGGCGCGGCGTATATCAAGGCCCGGCTTGTCATCGCCAAGGCCCACATGGGCAATCACACCACCGGGCGCAACCAATGCCGCAGCCGAGGCGCGGGTGACCCCAAAGCCGACCGCATCAATCACTACGGGAAAGGACCCATCGGCGGAGGGTACGGCCACTTGGTCACACTGGTCATTGAGGAACGCGCGGCGCGCCGCATCAGGTTCGACGATGACAACGTCCACAAGATTCATCGCCCGCAGCGCCAAAGCCGCCGCAAGACCAATCGCGCCACCACCAATCACAAGGGCGCGGCGGTCCATCGCGGGGTGCAGCGCCGCAAGCGCAAGGCGCGCAGCGTGCCAACTGACGGCCAAAGGTTCGGCAAGGGCGGCCTTGCCTAAAGGCACATCATCCGGCACTTCAACCAAATTACGCAGCGGCATCGCGACATATTGGGCAAAGGCCCCTTGGCGCGGCATCATCGAAATAATCTGCCGGTTCGGGCACAGGTTTTCGCGACCGGCCAGACAGGCAGGACAGGTCAGACATGTGACCAGCGGGTTCACCGTCACGCGCATTCCATCATGGGCGCCACCCTGAATAATACCCGCAGCCTCGTGGCCAAGGATCAACGGGGCGGGGCGGCGGGCGTCATGGCCCAGATAGGCATGCATGTCGGACCCGCAAATGCCAACGGCTTCGATCTTGATCAGATTCTCGCCCTCTTGCGGGGCGGCATCGGGCATGTCGACAAAGCCCAGCGTTTCAACATCCTGATAGACCAGCGCCTTCATTTCGCCGTGAACCCCCCGTCAACCATCAGCACCTGCCCCGTCACATAGGCAGAGGCCTGCGAACACAGGAACAACAGCGGGCCGTCCATATCGGCCAGCGTGCCATTGCGGCCAACGCAGGTTTGGGCGGCATTGCGCGCGGCGCGGGCTTCATCTTCAAAAACGGCGGCGGTCAGTTCGGTCGGGAAAAAGCCCGGACCTATGGCATTGGCCATAATCCCATCCGCAGACCACGCTTCGGCCATGGCGCGGGTCAGTTGTGCGATCGCGCCCTTGGTTGCGCCATAAGCGATCCCACCCGGAAAGGCGCGCGTGGTTTGCAAAGAGGCAAAATTCACAATCCGCCCCCAGCCCTTTTCCTTCATCGCAGGCACCAAGGCTTGGGACAAAAAGAACGGGGCCGACAGGTTCAACGCCAGCGTCTGGTCCCATCCTTCGGGGGTAACATCATCGGCAGCTTGGCGCGTATTCACGCCAGCCGCATGGACCAGAATATCGGGGGATCCGAAGGGGGCGCAGATATCGGCAAGCGTCTTTTGCAGGCCATCCCGGTCGGCCACATCCGCGACCACAGAAGCAGCGGCAGGGCCGATGTCTGCACACATATCCTGCAACGCCTCAGCGCGGCGCGCCACACCCACAACCTGCGCACCAGCCGCCGCAAGCACCACGGCAGCCCGGCGACCAAGGCCAGAACTGGCCCCGGTGATGCAGGCGGTTTTGCCTGTCAGATCGAACAGATGTGGGTTGCCCGCCATGATCCCTATCCGTCTGCGGAAAGGTCGAAATTCTCACCCGGGAAGTATTTGGCAAGGCGCACGTCTGCAGCGCGCGCATGACCTTCCATGCCCTCCAAGCGGCTGATACGCGCCGTGGCAATCGCGACGTCCTTGGACGCCTCTTGCGTTGCGCGCTGCCATGTGACGATCTTCATGTACTTATGCACACTCAGGCCACCCGTATAGCCCGCAGCGCCAGACGTGGGCAGAACGTGGTTCGTGCCCGATGCTTTATCGCCGTAAGATACGGTCGTTTCTTCACCCAAGAACAGCGACCCGTAACAGGTCAGGCGGTTCAGCCACCAATCAATATCATCGGCCTGCACAGTCAAATGCTCTGGCGCGTATTCATCAGAACAGGCGGCCATCTCTTCGCGATCCTTGCACACGATAACTTCGGCATAATCGCGCCACGCCGCAAAGGCGTTATCGCGGTTCAGCTCTGGCAAATCGTCAATTAGCTTGGGCACGCGTTGCATCACGTCTTCGGCCAAGGCGCGATCATCCGTGACCAACCAAACCGGAGAGTTATAGCCGTGTTCGGCCTGACTGACCAAATCGGTCGCCACGATATGTGGATCAGCCTGCGCATCAGCCAGAACCAAACTGTCGGTCGGGCCGGCAATCATATCAATGCCGACGCGGCCAAAGAGGATGCGCTTGGCTTCGGCAACGAATTGGTTGCCGGGGCCCACAAGGATGTTGGCCTTGGGCAGGCCGAACAAGCCAAACGCCATAGCAGCAACACCTTGAACACCACCCATAGACAGGATTTTGTCCGCGCCGCAAATATGCGCGGCATAAATGATCGCGGGGGCAACACCGACATCGGGGCGCGGCGGGGAACAGGCAGTGATATGCTTGCAACCTGCGACCTTGGCAGTGGTCACCGTCATAATGGCAGAGGCAATGTGGCTGTACCGCCCACCGGGCGCATAACAACCAGCCGCATCAACCGGGATAGCCTTTTGACCGGCCACATAACCGGGCTGAATTTCCATCTCGACATCGGCAACTGTGCTTTTCTGCAGCTCAGCAAAGCGTTTCACGTTGTCATGGGCAAAGCGAATATCAGCCTTCAGCTTTTCCGGGACCAGGGCACAGGCGGCCTCGATCTCTGCGGCAGTCAGGATCAGATTGCCTTCGTATTTGTCAAACTTGGCTGCATATTCCATCGCCTTGGCATCGCCGCCCGCCTCAATGTCATTGAGGATTTGCATGACTGTGTCGTGAACATCAGATGCACCAGAGGCAGCGGTAAGTGTCGCTTTCTTGAGATACTCTCGGGTCATGGGTGAGGGGTCCTATTTGTAGATTTCAGGCAAAAGTGTTGTCGAAACGGCAGGCACATAGGCGATGAACAGCACCACAACGAACATGCACAACACGAAGGGAACAGCGCGGGCGGCGATCTTAAGGATCGATTCCCCCGTAATTCCCGAGACAACGAAAAGGTTCAGGCCAAGGGGCGGTGTAATGAAACCAACGCCCAGTGCTGTGATCATCATGATGCAGAACTGGATTTCGTTCATACCGATGTTTTCGCCCAAATGGAAGAGGCCGCAGGCACGCAGGGCAAATACTACGTCCACGACG
>CAYPVL010000046.1:3571-25160 GCA_964414165.1 uncultured Cognatiyoonia sp. | reverse complement strand
TGGCCGATCAAGTCAATTCTCTCGAAGAGCTGGGCCAGGTTACCGAAGGTGTGGCACCTGCGGCTGATGCCCCTGTTGAGGCCCCCGTCATCCACCGCGAACCTGTCCGCGACGAACTGGGCCGCGCATATGCGACTGGTAAGCGTAAAGATGCGGTTGCCCGCGTTTGGATCAAGCCAGGTTCTGGTAAGGTTACAGTGAACGGCAAGGATATGCCCGTTTACTTCGCACGCCCCGTTTTGCAGATGATCCTGCGCCAGCCGTTTCAGGTTGCAGGCGTCGTTGACCAGTTCGACGTTGTCGCAACTGTTAAAGGCGGCGGTCTGTCGGGGCAAGCCGGTGCGGTTAAGCACGGTGTATCAAAGGCGCTTCAGCTTTATGATCCATCCCTGCGCGGTGCACTGAAAGCCGCTGGCTTCCTCACACGCGACAGCCGTGTGGTCGAGCGTAAGAAATACGGTAAGGCCAAAGCGCGTAAGAGCTTCCAGTTCTCAAAGCGTTAAGTTTTACGGGATTACGATTTGGAAAAGGGCGCGGCCGCTGGCTGCGCCCTTTTTCTATGTTCATTCCTTCTGCTTGCGACGCGCAGCAATATTGGTTGCGAAGTACAAGTTCAGCAGGTTCAGCGTGTTCACAAAAGTTTCGATGGAATAGCCAAAGATAAAGCAAAGAAGATAAATCACCGGCCTATTCAGATCGACACCCACCGCAATAATATTGGATGGCACAAGCAACATTGAGAACGTCAGCGCCGCAAGCCCTGCAAAGATCATGCGGATGAGAGAGTGGAACAGATTAAAGCTGGACGCGTTCGGATTAAGCACGCGCCAGATACTAAAGACAATCGACCCAAGCGCGCCGTAAATGATCGGTAATGCCCACAGATGCACAACATTCAGCTTTTGACGCAGCTCTTGTGTCAGCCGTTCAATCGCTGTTCGTGAAACAATGTAGTCGACGTTAAACGCGCGACCTGCGGCTTCCATGGTGTAACGCTCTTCCAGCGCGAAGCCTTCAAGTGACTGGGTGAAGGGTGCCTTTCTTGTAACCTCGGGGTCTTCAACCGACGCAAGCGCAAGCTTTCCTTCTTCTTGCCGTTCGATTGATGGGCCGTTTGTGACAGGCAGTTGATAAAAGCTTTGGCAATTAAAGAAGATTTGGCCAAGTGAAACCGCAGGTGGGTCTTCTGACGCATTTGTCGCCGTACAGTAGCGATAGGCCGCGATGTTATAGTTATTGCGCAGCGGGTTAAATTCGTCATCCAGCACAGACATTGCTGATGGCAATGTGCGTTCGGAATTATAATGCGCCTCAAGCGCGGCGCGCTCTTCCAGATAGACAAGCTGGGGTTCCAGATCAGCGGCGTCTGATTCTGGGGCGGCGCGTTCAAAATAGGTTTTAAGTTCGACAACTTTCATCATCTGTTCAAAGTGGTCAAACGCGCTGAAATTCTCGGCCTCTTGCACGATGAATGTTGTCTTTGTCGCCCAGTGGGAAAAGTGGAAGGCGGCAAGAACCAGAATGAAAGCAAAGAAAGCAAGCGCTGAATTCGCGCAACCTTGCAGCATCTTTTTGCCGCCCATCGGAACTGTAAGATGGGGCGAGTTTCCGATCAAAACATCACTTAACGTGCGTTCATCGACCGACTTGAGGGCGATCGCAAGCGTCCCTTCAAATGCGCGCCCCAAGTCAATTTGTTCTTCCTTTGTTGTGTCTTCGGGCTTTGCGGCGCGGTCAAATGGGTACAGGGCCGCAGTTAAATTATCTGCATCAGGCCCTTCAATCCGCAAAATATAGTCGCGCAGATTGCGCGCCTCAAAGATAAGCTTTTCCAGACCCTTTAAAGTGCTCATGTCCTGCCCCCCTATGGCTAGCGCATACTGCCAGCGACCACGCCATTGGACGTCACACATTCACAAAAGTGGCCGATTGGGGCTTTGGTCAGCGGCCAGCACCAATCACCTGAGGGCATCAGGCAAGATCCACGGGGCGCTTGGGTTTGGTTCTGCGCCTGCGCTGACAACGTGCCGGACAGAAAGACAACGGCGCAAATTGCGCCCCAGAAAGCGAATTTCAAAGTCATAATGTGTTCCACTGAATAGAAAAGACGTGAGATAAAAAACGATTGAATATGAAGCAACCCTAGCACGAAACACCGATTGCGTCATCATCCTGAAAGGTCATGAATTCCTGACCTAGCGTGTAAAAAATGACCCCAGACAGGTCAAAGCGCCGCGCAATCGTGAACGTCACCCCACCTTGCCGCATTTTTTTGGATTGATCTTTCCGCCAAGTGGTCACACGGTTGGCCCATGGGGAAAACGGCACTGTCACAGGATCAAAAACGCAGCATCCGGCTGATTTCCTTCCCTTTTCTTTATGCGGTTTTGCTGCTTGCGCTGCCCTTGGGTGCGATCTTTCTATTCAGCTTCTGGACGCAGGACGGCAATGCGCTAGACACCACTTTTACGCTGGAAAATTACCGTGAAATCCTGCAGCTAGAACGCGCGCAAAAGAATATCGACAAGCTGGCTGAAGATGCAGGGCTTTGGGCGACAGTGCAGGCCTTCTTTAACACGCCGTATCTGACGCTGCTTGGCCGGTCGCTTTATGTATCCGGGATTGTGACGATCATCACAGTGATCACCGCATTCCCCATTGCCTATTTCGTGTCTTTCCACGTGCACCCTGCGCGCAAATCGCTTTGGCTGTTCCTGATCACCATTCCGTTCTGGACCAGTTATCTGATCCGCATTTTTCTGTGGAAAGTGATCCTTGGGTATAATGGCGTGATCAATTCCAGCCTGATATCGCTGAATATCATCGACGAACCGCTGACCTTTATCCTGTATAACCTGAACGCGGTGATCATCGCGCTGGCCCACGCATTTGCACCCTTTGCGATCCTGCCGATCTTTGTCGCGCTGGAAAAGATTGACCGGTCGCTGCTAGAAGCCGCGCAAGACCTTGGTGAAAACCGATGGATGACCTTCCTGCGCGTGACATTGCCGCTGGCGATGCCCGGCGTGATCGCGGCAGTGCTGATCGTCTTTATCCCCACGATTGGGGATTACGTGACGCCGGTGCTGATGGGCGGCTCTGGCGGGCAGTTGATTGCGAATATGATCCAAGTGCAGTTCCTGCAGTTAAATAACGCGCCCTTCGGGGCCGCCCTTGCGCTGGTGGCGATGGTCTGCGTGGCCGCGATCAGCCTGTTGATTGTGCGGCTGAACCGCCGTTATCTGAAAGGGCGCAGCTGATGGGCCTGCGGATTTATGCGATCCTCTACTTGGTGTTTCTTTACGCGCCGATCCTGCTGTTGCCGATCTTTGCGTTCAATGACGGCAAGATCATCGCCTTCCCATTACAGGGCTTCACGACAAGCTGGTTTGGTGAACTGACAACGAATAAATCGCTGCATGCCGCCGTGGGCAATTCACTGTTTATCGCTTTCATCACAGCGCTTCTCTCTACGATCCTTGGCATTTGCGCCGCCCGCGCCGGGGCGATGGCGCATTTCCCGCTGAAGAAGGGGATCACGGGTTTCATCATGCTGCCGCTTGTCTTGCCTGAAATCATCGTGGCGGTGTCTTTGCTGGTGGTCCTGCGCCAGGTGCTGGACTTATCGCTGTCGAATTGGACGATCATCGCAGCCCACGTGCTGATCTGCACGCCGTTCTCAATCGCGATCCTGAACGGGGCCTTTCAAAGCCTTGATCCATCCATGGAGGAAGCGGCGATGGACCTTGGCGAAACCCGCTGGGGCGCATTTCGCAGCGTGACTTTGCCGCTGGTGCTGCCGGGGATCATCTCATCCATGTTGATCGCCTTCACCATCTCATTGGATGAATTCATCATCGCCTTCTTCCTCACAGGGTCCAGCCCGACGATGCCGGTCTATATCTGGGGGCTTTTACGGTTTCCGGGGCAGTTGCCGGTGGTCATGGCCTTGGGCACAATCCTTGTGGCGTTGTCGATCATCCTGCTGACCATTGCCGAAATTTTCCGCCGCCGGGGCTTGCGCCGCGCGGGCCAAAAAGACACTGGAGGTTTCCTGTGATCACCCTGCAAAACGTCAACAAATACTACGGCGACTATCACGCGCTGCGTGATATCAACCTGACGATCAATGCAGGCGAATTCTTTTCGCTACTGGGGCCGTCGGGCTGCGGGAAGACCACGCTTTTGCGCACGATTGCGGGGTTTGAGGCGGTGTCATCGGGCGTGCTGACGATCAGCGATCGCGATATGGCCGGGGTGCCCGCGAACCAACGCCCGACAAATATGGTATTTCAGTCTTATGCGATCTTCCCGCATCTGTCGGTGGCCGAAAATGTGGCCTTTGGCCTGCGCAAATCGGGGAAGTCAGCAGGCGAAAAGGATGTGGCGGTGGCCGAGGCTTTGGAGATGGTCGGCCTAAAAGGCTACGGCGACCGTGCCGCCCATGCTTTGTCAGGCGGGCAGCGGCAGCGCGTCGCTTTGGCGCGGGCGTTGATCCTGAAACCGAAGGTTTTGTTGTTGGATGAACCGCTGTCGGCGCTTGATAAGAAGATGCGCGAACAGATGCAGGTTGAATTGATCCGGCTGCAACGCTCGGTCGGGATTACCTTTGTGCTGGTCACCCATGATCAGGAAGAGGCGCTTGTGATGTCGGATCGCATCGCGGTGATGTTTGAAGGTGAAATTGGGCAGTTGGCTGATCCAGAGACGCTTTACCAGCACCCGAATTCACGGCGCGTGGCGGAATTCATCGGCAAGATGAATTTCCTGCCCGCAAGACGTGGATTGGCCGGAATAGAAGTCGCTGGGCTTGGCACCGTTGATCTGGATCACGCGGGCGATGTGTCTGTGGTTGGGCTGCGCCCGGAAACACTGTCGATCCTCTTTGCCAAGGAGCAAGCCCCACGCCATGAAGTGGCAGCAACGGTGAATGAAGTCGTCTATTACGGCGATATGACTTACTATGATGTGCGCATCAAAGACGTCGCCGAACCCATTACGATTTCAATGAAAAACATCATTGGACGCCCTGTTCTTGAGGTGGGGGATCAGACGCGGGTGGCTTGGGATGAACGGGCTTTGGTCGCGTTCTGATTTTACGGCCCGTGGTGGTCAGATTTTTCTGCGAAAAATCGTGTTCTCGGATTATCGGTCGGGTGGGATCAGTCCAAGGCCGCGCAAATATACCCCGATCCCCGTCTCAAGCAGGTCTTCGGGCGGGTAGGGGCTTTTGGTCCCCGGACTACCCCGTGCGAAGAGTTCAACCACCCCATGGCTCATCGCCCAGATATGGGCCGAAAACATCTGTGGCGGCGGGCGTTTTTCAGCCGGGATATGTTTGGAAAGATCCTCGGCGGCTTTTTCAAGCACGCCCATCGCTTTGGTGGCAACGGCGTTCAGTTCGGGCGTGCGGTTGATGGAAATCCCGGATTCAAACATCGCCACGTAGTGTCCTGGATATTTGCGGGCAAAGGCAAGGTAGGCGCGCCCGGTGGATTCAAACGCGGCCAGCGCCGATGGCTGCCCTTTATCATAGGCGTATTCCATCAAATCGCCAAAGATCGCGTAACCTTGGCGCGCGGCCTCGGCGATCAGATCTTCGCGCCCTTCAAAGTGGCGATAGACGGCTGCAGGCGTCACACCCGCCTCGCGCGCGGCCTCGGACAGGGTAAAACCTGTCGGCCCCTTCGCCTCGATCAGCTTGAGGCAGGCGTCAACCAGCGCTGTACGCAGGTTCCCGTGATGATAGCCGCGCTTAGGCATGCCAGATGTCAGGACCCCCGGCGATTTTTGCATCCACCGGACCAATGTCGCCTTTGCCCGCGTAATCAAGCTTGGACAGGACCGACCGGATCGTATTCACCCGTGCGCGGCGCTTATCGTCTGATCTGATCACAGTCCATGGGGCCTGTTCGGTGTGCGTGCGATCCAGTGTTTCGCCGATGGCTTGCGTGTATGCGTCCCATTTGGACAGGCCTTCAACGTCGATCCAAGACAGTTTCCACTGCTTCAAAGGATCATCCTCGCGATCCATAAACCGCTTAAGCTGTGTGGCGCGCCCCACGTTCAGCCAGATTTTGAAAAGCTGGATACCATCATCGGTGATTTGTTTTTCAAACGTCGTCACCTGTTCGAACCATTTTTCGCGCTGCTCGGGCGAACAAAAGCCGAAGACATGTTCCACCACGCCCCGGTTATACCATGAGCGGTCAAAGAAGGTGATGTTTCCGGCCGTGGGCAGGTGCTTGATATAACGCTGGAAATACCATTCACCCGCTTCCTTTTCCGTGGGCTTGGACAAAGCGATAACGCGCGCGTGGCGCGGGTTCAGGTTCTGGCGAAAGCGACTGATCGTTCCGCCTTTGCCGGCCGCATCGCGCCCTTCAAAGACGACAACAACGCGTTGCCCATCTTCACGGGCCGCCGCTTGGAGTTTGACCAATTCGATTTGAAGCGCCTCTAAAGCAGCTTCATATTCCTTGCGGTCCCAGCGGGACGCATAAGGGTAATCCGCATTCAGGATCACACCCTTCTTGGCGGATTTGATCACATCGCGCACAGCATCAGGCGCGTCTTCCTTGAAATAGCGGCTGATCCCGCCGTCAAATGGCTTGGTCATGGTGTTCTCCGTCCCGGTTCACAGGACTATGGGACGTCCGCAAGACTAGCGCAATCCAGCGCGGCTTGCCGCCCGATCAATCGCGGCGACCGTGGCCTCTGGGTCAGCGTGATGGGGCATATGCCCGACGCCTTCCAGCGTGGTCAACTTCATTGAGGGCACAAGCGGGCCCATTTGCAGTGGGTGCACGCTGATTGGGACGGTGTTGTCCTGATCGCCGTGAACCACTTCGATGGGTAGGGTCAGGTCAGGATAGCGTTTTACCATCTGCTGCACATGGGGCAGGACCGTATTGACCTGCCGCACATTCGCGCGGAACGCCTTGCGCCGCACGGACAGCGCCCCACCGATATGATCTGTATATCCGGCAGGCGGGGATTGCGGGGTGAAGATGCCTGCAATGGCCTCATCAATCTGGCGTTGCGTGGCAAGCGCCGAAATCAGCGGGACCGTCACAGCCCCACCAAACATTGACCCGTTCATCGTATAGTACCGCCCCAGATCACCGGGCCACGGCATCAGCACGCCACCAAGGGATACGATGGCTGATGCGTTCACGTCATCTTCACCCTCAAGGCCAAGCAAAGCCCACCCCATGGCGACAATCGCCCCGAATGAGTGGCCGACGACAATAGGGGCCTTGATTCCAATCTGGCGGGATGCATCCCGCAGGATGCGTGCCTGCAATTCAGGGCTTTCCCCTTCGGTCGCCAAAGCGCCTTGCGCAACAGCGTCAGGGCGTTCGGTGTAACCAAGGCCGGGGCGATCAAAGCAGGTGACGGTGTAGCGGTCTTTCAGCATATCCACATGCTGGAACGTAAATTCGCGCAGGTTTCCACCTGCACCATGAAGCAGGATCAGATCAGGGCCGGATCCTTCACGGGTATAATGGACCTGCTTGCCATCAACGGTGACAAAATCACCGATGGGAGGGAATTCTTCTTCCGCCGTACGCTCGCGCCGGTTGGCCATGGTTTGCGTGGCCAGCACGCCTGCCGCAAGGGCAAGGCCGGATAGGGTGAAAGCTCTACGTCCCAATTTCATTCAAATCATACTTTGTTGTCTGGTAAATCTGGTTGATCCAGTTCCCATATAGGAGGTGCGCGTGCGATCTCCACCGGTTCTGGGGATGTTTCGTAGGGTCATCCCCCGGATAGTAGTTCACAGGCACGTTGATCGGGGTACCATTGGCGACATCCCGGTCGTATTCACCTTTCAACGTCAGATCATCATATTCAAAGTGATTAAAGATATAGAGGGCGCGGTGATCCGGGTCTTCAACAAGGGCAGGACCAGATGCACCCGATGTGATCAGCGTCTTCAACCCTGCCGCGTCAATCTCGGCCTGATGCATCTCGGTCCAGCGGCTTACTGGGATGACGCAATCATCCGAGAACCCCCGCAGGTAAGGCGAAGCCGCATCGCACATGCGATGGCGAAAGCAGCCAAAAGACTTGGCATCAAGGATGTGCTTTTTCACCCCGTGGAAATAGTTGATCATCGCCATGCCGCCCCAGCAGACGCCAAAGGTGGAATGGACGTTGGTCTGGGTCCAGTCAAAGACGTCGCGCAATTCGTCCCAATAGCTGACCTCTTCGAAAGGCAGATGCTCAATCGGGGCACCGGTGATGATCAGCCCATCGAATTTCTCATCCTTCACGTCCTGAAAGGGTTTATAGAACTCTTCCATATGTGCCGCGGCGGTGTTCTTGGTCTGATGTTCGGACATGCGGATCAGGGTCAGTTCGATCTGCAAAGGCGTTGCGCCGATCAGACGGGCAAACTGGTTTTCGGTGTCGATCTTCTTGGGCATCAGGTTCAGCAAGGCAATCCGCAGCGGGCGGATGTCTTGGCGGGCGGCGGTGTCTTCGTCCAATACCATAACGCCTTCGCGCGAAAGCACGTCATAGGCGGGCAGGGTGGCAGGCAGTTTGATGGGCATGTTTACGGTCCAGAATGGTCGCGGACCTTAGCAATAGGCGTGATTACAAACAGCCTCAAGGTGTGTTGCGACAAGCGACCCACCAGACACGCTAACGTGCACAGCGCCTTAAAAGCCGTTATCGGCCGCTATGATCCCAACCATGCTGCGGGTGCCGTCTGAAGTAGATGTAATCGTACCATCAATCGTGCCGACCACTGCAGTCTCACCATCACCACGGGCGGGATCGACGAAAACCAAACTTAGATCTGCAGAAACAGTATGTTCATCAGCAGGCTCGGCAAAGCCAAACGAATTGCCTTCAATGAAACTGCCACTCATCGTTCCTGCCAATTCGTTACCGTCAAACGTGCCACCACTCAATTCCAGTGATCGAAATGGACCAATATCTTCGCGATCTGCAGCGTCAGCACCGGAAAATTGCAGATTTCTTAAAAATCCGGCCATGGTCTGCGCTTGAAATCCGACGCTCATGTTGACCGTGGCGCTTAGGAATTCTGACTCTGTGCCTAGTCTGGCGAGCATACTCCCTGAATAGTTGGCAACGCCTGAAACCTGCGACTCGATCAGATCGTTTATCGTCGCAGCAGGTGCGGCATTGTATGTATCGAAACTAAAGGTCGAGAATGTTTCGGTTGCTGTCAAGTTCAGGGGGCTGACCAATTGTGGACCAGCCTGTTGCTGCTGTTGTTGCTGTTGTTGCTGTTGCCGTTGTTGCTGCTGTTGTTGCTGATCCATCAATTCAGGACTACTTGAACCGCCGCACGCTGACAGTGCCAGCAAAGCCGGTAAAAATGCATATTTCATTTAGACATCCCCACACTAAATTCGCTGGTACGTTAGCAATTCAATCATAGCGAGTTCAAGGGTGAAGTACTTCATCCTGAGCGTGTCTTCGTTGAAAAGCTTCTCGACGTGATTTAACCGGGGTTGAGCGCCTCAGCGATCATATCCACAAAGCCTTGGGAATCGTGAACGCGCGTAACCGCATCCATTGGGACAGCGACGCCCCATTTCTCCGCCATCGCCTTGTAGCGTGGCTGGCGATGCGCAAGCGCCTTGGCAAAGGCCCAGCGGATGAAATCATCGGGGTCGACCTTGTCTTCGGGCACGTTGAATTCCGCCAGATACGCCTGCCATGTGGCCAAAAGAAACGCCGGGTCATAGGACATCGGCTTTGGTTCCTGATCAAAGCGGCGGATCAGTTCGGCGGTATGCGCATCAGACCCTTCGATCCAAACCATGAGGGTCTTTGAGGACAGTTCGGTCAGGATCGGATCGTTTGGATCATCGGCATCGACCCATTCACAAATCGACCCGCCTGTGTCGCAGATGAAATGCGGATACTGATAAAGCGCTTGCGCGCGGTCGATGAATTTGGCCGTGTCCTGCAATGCGGCAATCTCGGCCTGCTGAAATTCATCCTGGCGGCGGGTGTATTCATCCCAAGGCAGGCCGCCCTTGGCCGGATCACCGGGTTTGCCAAGGTAGGAGGACATGGGCTTGAGATCATCGAACGAAATATTCGAGCCGATATAGATCGAATTTGAGCGCAGAAGATCGCGCAGAAACGGCACCTTCATCGCCTCACGCTTGGCGTTATCGGCGATCTTTTCGCCCATATAACGCGTGCCGATGCGGTAATCGATGGAGTAATGAAACCAGTCGCCCGTATCGCGCAGCATCTTGGAGAGATACGTCTTGCCAAGGCCAGACATGGCGAACAAAAGAACGCGTTTTTGCGGGGCGTTGCGCCAGTCGGATGCGGTTTTGTAGATCATGGGAAGGGTGGTAGCCGGGACATCGCAGGGATGCGAGGAAAAATTGCGCGCGCCGATTTTCAATGTGTCCCGTTAGGCACTTTTTGCGGCTTGTCTTGCTTCGTAATGGTCCCAAACATACATTCGCCCCTTCTGACGCGCATCAGCCAGCCACATCTTTCTGCGCGCATCCTTTACTTCAAATGGCGTATATTTGCCCCCGGAATATTTGGGCCAGTCAATCGCAAGCCCGCATTTCACCATTTCAGCGGCCAGATCGCGTCCGTCAGGAAGACGGCAAATGGCAACGGTGCGACCATAGTGATCAAGATCAGTGATTTCAGCCCGGATCACCTCGCCTTTGCAAAGATTGAATAACGCCCATTTTGCTTTAATCCCATAAGGGTGGTTCATCTCTGGGGCATCAACACCAAAAAGGCGGATTTGGGTTTTCTGAATTATAACCGTGTCGCCATCCACGACATAGGCGCGCCCTTGGATGATTTTGCGCACAGGCGTCGCAATACGCGCTTTGGCATTGAAAGGGCGCGGTGCAGGGGGCGGCGTATATTGTTCTTGGATTCTGCGCTTGGGTTTACGCAGACTGCGTAAAATCAAACAAAGCAGGCCGATTATGATAATAACAAGGATAAGTTCCAAGAAGACGGCCTGTCAGAAGAAGGAATGGGTTTTGCGAATAGGAAACCCCTAATGGCCGCGCCTTGATTCTCAAAAGGTTGATTTATCAACAGATTGTTTCGCGCTAGGATTGTGTATCGCCCTACCGCACCATCCCCGCCTTCGGGAAACACACAGCCACCTCCGCACGCGCCTCTTCCCACCGCCCAATCGACCGCCGCGTTTTGAACCCGACCAGCCCATCCGCGCCGCCGACATCGTATCCCATCCCGATCAGCGCCTCTTGCAGCGCCACCACATCCCGCCGCAGCAGCGTATCAATCGGCTCCCAGTCCGCGCTGAAATCGCCCGCCCCATAGGCGATCCGATCACCCACATGCCCCACGAACAGCGCATAGACGTCTGAAGTGTTGTATTCTTTGAGCACATAGAAGTTCGGCGTCACGATGAACGCAGGCCCCAACCGCCCGGCGGGCAGCATCAGGTAGCCTATCCCGCGTAATTCATGCGCCGGGAAGGGCTTGCTACTCACCTGCGTGATCCCCATCGCAGCCCAATCCCGGATGGGCCGCCCTTGGTCTGGCCCTTCCAAGGTGCAAGACACGGACAAGGGCAAGGTGACTTCAAACCCCCAGTCGCGCCCGGCCACCCAGCCTTTGGCCTTCAAGTATGCAGCTATGGACGCCAGTGTATCAGGTGCCGATCCCCAGATATCCGCGCGCCCGTCGCCATCTCCGTCTGTGGCATAACGCAGGTAATTGGATGGCATAAACTGCGGCTGGCCCAGCGCCCCGGCCCAGCTGCTTTTCAAATCGCGCGGTGCCGCACCGCCTTCTGCAATCTGCAACGCCGCGATCAATTCGCGCGTGAAATAATCCGAACGGGGCGCCGCAAAACCCTTGGTGCCCAGCACCTCAAACACATTATAGGGAATGGCCGCACGCCCATAACTGCTTTCACGCCCCCAGATCGCCAGCAATATGTGGCCCGGCACGCCGGTTTCGGCTTCAATCCGGGCGAGTATGCCGGCATGGCGCTGCGCCTCTTGCCGTCCAATATCGGCGGCAGACCGCAGCGGACCAGCGCCAAAGTACCGCCCCGGCGCGCCGAATTCCGCCTGAGACTGTGCGCCTTGCTGGGCGGGTGGGATCAAATCGGGCAGGTCCCAATTCAGCGTGACACCCGCAAAGGCCTGATCAAACGTGCCACGCGACACGCCGGCGCTTTGCGCTTGTGGCCAAACGGTTGTCGCAAGCCAGTCCTGAAATGCGGTCTCACGCGCGGCACGCGACTGGCCAATAGCCGCTGTTCCCAAAAACAAAAGAAGAAAAACAAGACCCCGCATCAGGCAATCCTAACGCGGGGCTGACAGAAGCAAAACACTTTGTCTTTCTTTGTCCAATCAAACTTTGGGGTGAGCGCAGCGAGGGGCAAAGCCCCTTGACGATGAAACTTGCGTCACGCCAGATCAGGCCAGTTCGCATCTGCGGCTGCGATGTTACCGGGAATATCCCGTTCCCAACGGCGCTGAATGCGGTTGGAATAGTTCAGGTATAACTTCCCATCGACAATTTTCCAAGCCTCAGGCGTGGTTGAGGCGGTCGAGCCCTGCGCCACCGCCCATGCACAAAAGCCACCGTATTGTGGGGCGTATGCCTCGGGATCGGCTGCAAACGCATCGCGATTTTCAACAGATGCAAAGCGCCACGTCACCCCGTTCCAATCATGGGTGATGTCGCGATTGCCAGACACAGGCGCGCTATCAGTAAAATATGCAACCACATCCGTTCCATCCACCGCGATCCCCCGGTTTTCATAAACCTGCGCGGCGATGGCCGCTTGGGGTAGGGCAAGGGTGGCAACAGGTGCAGCAACAGCGAAGGTCAGGAAGGAACGGCGGGATAATGTCATGTTGGGGCCTCTTTTAGCGTGGTGTTGCACCCTATGTGGCTGCACCACGCCCCAAAATCGAGGGAACACACGCAGTTGTCAGAACCGTTTCAAGCCCCGCGCCAGATCCAGCCACCACCAAAGATGCGGCTGCTGTTGGGGTCATAGAACACGCAAGCCTGCCCCGGAGACACGCCTTCTTCAGCTGCCAAAAGCTCCACCTCGGCCTCGGTCTCACTGATGGGGCGCAGCACCGCTTCGGTCGGGGGCTTGGTTGACCGGACCTTTACGGCAATCTGTCGCTCGGCCACATCCATCAGGTTGCCATCCCCGATCCAGTTGATTTCGCGCAAAGGCACACGGCGCGTGGCAAGCATGGATTTGGGCCCGACAATCACCTGTTTGGTGTTCACATCCAGCTTGACCACATAAAGCGGATCAGCAAGGCCTCCGATCCCCAGCCCGCGCCGTTGCCCGATGGTATAATGGATCACACCGCGATGCTGACCCAGCACATTACCGTCCACATCGACGATATCGCCGGGTTCGGCGGCACCGGGGCGCAGCTTTTCGATGACGGCCGCGTAATCGCCATTGGGCACAAAACAAATGTCCTGACTATCAGGCTTGTCAGCAACGCTCAGGCCGTATTTGGCCGCAAGCGCGCGGGTTTCATCCTTTGACGCATGGTGGCCCAAAGGAAAACGCAGATAATTCAGCTGTTCTTGGGTGGTCGAGAACAGAAAATAGCTTTGATCTTTTGTAGGGTCCGCGGCGCTGTGCAACTCGGCCTTCTCAGGCCCCATCATGCGCTGGATATAATGCCCCGTGGCCATGCAATCGGCATCAAGGTCTTTGGCAGTCTCCAGAAGGTCTTTGAATTTCACACGTTCATTACAGCGGATGCAAGGAACAGGGGTGGCACCACCCAGATAACTGTCGGCGAATTCATCCATGACGGCTTCGCGAAAGGTGTTTTCATAGTCGAGGACATAATGGGGAAAGCCCATTTCCTCGGCCACACGACGGGCATCATGAATATCGCGACCTGCGCAACAGGCACCCTTTTTGGCCAAGGCCGCGCCATGATCATAAAGTTGCAAGGTCACGCCCACCACGTCATAGCCTTGCTCAGCCAGCATGGCGGCCACAACAGAACTGTCTACGCCGCCAGACATCGCCACAACAACACGGGTCTCGGACGGGGGCTTGGCGAATCCAAGTGAATTGAGGGGGTGTTCGAGCGGCATTGCAGGGCTTTCGATGGGTTTTCAAGCAAATATAGGCAAATGCGAGGTATATCCAAGCGGGCAACTATACCAGTCCTTAAAGGATTTCATCCATGTAGGTGCAACGATGACCGAATGAAGGGTAGGAATCGATGTACTTACGAAAGATTGACGGGCCGCGATCTGTGACGCTGCCTGATGGAAATGTGATGACGCGGGCAGACCTGCCATCGCCGACAACACGCCGCTGGGTTGCATCGCGCAAGGCAGCGGTGATCACGGCTGTGCACGCAGGATTATTGACGCGGGACGCCGCTTTAGAGATGTATGCACTGTCTGAGGAAGAATTTGGCGCATGGGAAGATGCGGTGCGCGCGCATGGAGTGGATGCTTTGAAGACAACATCACTACAAAGGTATAGACAACCCTAGGTTGAAATGCAATAGTTTGGACGATGGTAACAATAAGTTAACCAATTGACGGCTATCTAGTGGTGTCAATCCTGAATGGAGAACCCGAATGCGCGTCCTACTTGTCGAAGATGATCCCACGACGGCTAAAAGCATCGAAATGATGCTGAGCCATGCAAACCTAAATGTCTATTCCACGGATATGGGCGAAGAAGGGATCGATCTGGCCAAGTTGTATGACTATGATCTTATTCTGCTGGACATCAATCTGCCTGATATGAACGGGCATGAAGTGCTGCGACAACTGCGCCTGTCGCGCATTGATACGCCGATTTTGATTCTCTCTGGCGAGGATGATACCGAAAACAAGCTAAAAGGCTTTGGCTTTGGTGCCGATGATTATCTGACAAAACCTTTCCACCGTGAAGAACTTGTCGCGCGCATCCATGCGATTATCCGCCGCTCTAAAGGGCATGCGCAATCGATCATCAAGACCGGTGAAATTGATGTGAACCTTGATGCCAAAACGGTCGAGGTGCATGGCAAGACAGTGCATTTGACGGGCAAAGAATACCAGATGCTAGAACTGCTGTCCTTGCGCAAGGGGACGACGCTGACCAAGGAAATGTTCTTGAACCATCTTTATGGCGGCATGGACGAACCGGAATTGAAGATTATTGACGTCTTTATCTGCAAGCTGCGCAAGAAATTGTCCGAAGCGACAAGTGGTGAATCCTATATTGAAACAGTCTGGGGGCGGGGCTATGTCCTGCGGGACCCGCAGCCTGTTGAAGCAACCGAACGACTGGCCATGGGGGCTTAACTGCGCATCCACTCACGGACCCCACTAGACCATCTCTCACGGGCGACCTAAAACTGCAACATGGCGCATCTTGCGCCTGTTGCAGCCGCTTCAAGGGGGAAACCAGTGTCAGAAATTTCGCAGCATTCACCGTTTGGGCAGATTGACACCGCGAAACTGACCGAAGATCAAGCTGCCGCTGAACTGAACGCACTGGCAAAGATACTCACACAAGCCAACACCGACTATCACCGCGATGATGCACCAACGCTGCTTGATGCAGATTATGATGCACTGAAACGGCGCAACGCAGCGATAGAAGACCAATTCCCAAACCTGAAACTTGCCGACAGCCCGACCGATAAAGTCGGCGGGGCTGTGGCCGATGGCTTTGGCAAGATCAGGCACGAAGTGCGGATGTTGTCGCTTGGCAATGCGTTCTCGGATGAAGACGTCACTGACTTTGATGACAGCATTCGCAAATACCTTGGCCTGACACCTGATGCGCCTTGCCCCTACACAGCCGAACCAAAGATCGATGGGCTTTCACTGTCGCTGCGTTATGAAGACGGGCAACTGATCTACGCCGCCACCCGCGGCGATGGTGAAACCGGTGAAAACGTCACCGCCAACGCCAAAACCATCAGCGATATTCCACAAAAATTAACCGGTGCACCATCCGTCCTTGAAGTGCGCGGCGAAGTCTACATGAGTCATGCTGATTTCGCCGCCCTCAACGCACGTCAAACCGAACAAGGTGGCAAAACATTCGCCAATCCGCGCAACGCCGCCGCCGGATCGTTGCGTCAGTTGAATGTCGCAATCACGAAATCCCGCCCGCTCAAATTCTTTGCCTATGCGTGGGGGGCCTTATCCGAACCCCTCGCCAAGACGCAATTCGACGCAATCCAGCGGCTTGGCGCACTCGGCTTCAGCATCAACCCGCTGACCAAACGCTGCGACGCGCCCGCCGATCTTATCGCGCACTATACCCACATCGCCGAAACCCGCGCCGACCTTGGCTATGACATTGACGGTGTCGTCTACAAAGTTGACGCGCTTGATCTGCAACGCCGCCTTGGGTTCCGCTCAACAACGCCACGATGGGCGATTGCGCATAAATTCCCGGCCGAACTGGCTTGGACGCGGCTTGAAGCCATCGACATCCAAGTGGGGCGCACCGGCGCGCTTTCCCCCGTCGCGCGACTTGAACCGATCACGGTCGGGGGCGTCGTTGTGTCAAACGCGACGCTGCATAACGAAGACTACATTGCCGGGATCGGGGGCGATGGCCAAGCGATCCGCGATGGCGGCGATATCCGCATTGGCGATTGGGTGCAGGTCTATCGCGCCGGCGATGTGATCCCCAAGATCAAGAATGTCGATCTAAAGCGACGGCCTGCGGATGTTACGCCATTTACCTTTCCCGACACATGCCCCGAATGTGCATCCCCCGCGATCCGCGATGCGGGCGATGCGGTGCGGCGCTGTACGGGTGGGCTGATCTGCCCCGCGCAAGCGGTGGAGCGGCTCAAACATTTTGTGGGCCGCGCAGCTTTTGATATCGAAGGGCTTGGGGCGAAACAGGTCGAATATTTCTACCATGACGACGCGCTTCCCATTCGCACGCCCGCCGACATTTTCACGCTTGCCAAGCGCGACGCAGACAACCTCAGCAAGCTTGAAAACCGCGATGGCTTTGGCAAAACCAGTGCCGCAAATCTGTTCGCCGCAATTGAAGAAAAGCGCAATATCGCGTTGAACCGCGTGATTTTCGGGTTTGGCATTCGTAACGTCGGCAACACGGCATCGCAGCTTTTGGCGATACACTACGGCAGTTGGGCGCGGTTCACCCAAGCCATGGATACCGCAGAGATTGGCGCGGGCGATGTCTGGGATGACCTTAATTCAATCGACGGGGTCGGCGCGGTTATGGCGACCAGCCTGATCAGTGCTATGCAAAACCCCGAAGAACGCGCAAGCATCGATGCGCTTGCGGCCCAGTTGAACATCCAAGACGTCGCAGCCCCGGACACCTCTGACAGCCCGGTCGCAGGCAAAACCGTCGTCTTCACCGGCACGCTGGAAAAGATGACCCGGGCCGAGGCAAAATCCCGGGCCGAGGCGTTGGGCGCCAAGGTGTCGGGTTCGGTCAGCGCAAAAACCGATCTGCTGGTCGCAGGCCCAGGGGCCGGGTCCAAGGCGAAGAAGGCGGTTGATCTGGGGGTCGAAACCTTGGACGAAGATGGCTGGTTGGCCCTGATTGGTGATGCATGACGGGCCGCCCGGAAGAGCTATTTCCGCTATTCGCAAGCTTGACCAAGCTTGACGGGATCGGCCCGAAAACAGCCACGACGCTTGAGGCGTTGCATATCACCAAACCGCGCGATCTGCTTTTAACCTTGCCTGCCAGCGGGGTCGACAGGCACCTGCGCGCCTCGATCCGTGACGTGGTGCCGCCGACGACCGTTACCGTGGAAATCACCGTGCACGACCACGTGCCCAACAAGGTAAAGGGGCGCCCTTACCGCGTGAACGTGGCCGATACCGAAACCAGCTTTCAACTGGTATTCTTCCATGCACGCGGGGATTACTTGCAAAAACTCTTGCCCACAGGGCAAAAGCGGATCGTGTCGGGCAAGATCGAACTTTTCGACAGCATCGCCCAGATGGTCCACCCCGACCATGTTCTGCCGGTGGCCGAAGGCGCAAACATCCCCGCCTTTGAACCCGTCTATCCGCTAACCGCCGGGGTGACGCAAAAGACGATGTATAAGGCGACGCGCGCCGCCGTTGCCATGACGCCAACTTTGCCCGAATGGATTGATCCACAACTCAAAGCCCGCGAAGACTGGCCCGAATTCGACGCGGCCCTCGCAGCCGCGCATAGCCCGCAATCAACCACCGACCTTGGCCCGCATGCGCCCGCGCGGGTGCGGCTTGCTTATGATGAATTGCTTGCGCATCAATTAACCCTTGCGCTTGCGCGCAGTCAGATGCGGCGCGGCAAAGGGCGCAGTTCACAGGCAACGGGGGTCTTGCAAGGCAAGGTTCTTGCCGCTTTGCCCTACAAACCCACCGGCGCACAAACCCGCGCGATCGGCGAAGTGCTTGATGATCTGGCCGCCCCGCAGCGTATGAACCGATTGCTGCAGGGGGATGTTGGATCGGGTAAAACACTTGTCGCGCTCATGGCGTTGCTGGGCGCGGTCGAGGCAGGCGGGCAGGGGGTCATGATGGCCCCGACCGAAATTCTTGCGCGGCAACATTTGGACGGTTTGAAACCTTTGGCCGAAACCGCCGGTGTCGTCCTTGAAATTCTGACCGGACGCGACAAAGGGGCAGAGCGGGAGGCAAAACTTAAAGCGCTTGCCGATGGTGACATCCAGATCCTTGTGGGCACCCATGCGGTGTTCCAAAAAGATGTGCATTTTCATGATCTTCGCCTTGCCGTCATCGACGAACAGCACCGCTTTGGTGTGGCCCAACGGATGGAGCTTGGATCCAAAGGTCGTGCTGTCGATGTGCTGGTGATGACGGCGACGCCAATCCCGAGGTCTCTGTCCCTGACACAGTACGGTGATATGGATGTGTCGGTCTTGGATGAAAAACCGCCCGGACGTACGCCTGTGCAAACCGCGCTGATCCCGACGTCGCGCATGGATGAGGTGATCGAAAAGCTGCGCCAAGCGGTAAAAGAAGGCAAGCAAGCCTATTGGGTTTGCCCCTTGGTCGAGGAAAGCGAAGTCAGCGATATGACAGCAGCCGAAGACCGCTTTAAGCGTTTGCGCGCGGCCTTGGGTGAAGGGGTTGTGGGGCTGGTCCACGGGCAAATGCCGCCTGCCGAAAAGGACGCGGCGATGGCCAAGTTCGTTGCGGGTGAAACTGCTGTCCTTGTCGCCACTACAGTGATCGAAGTTGGGGTGAACGTCCCGAATGCGTCAATCATGATGATCGAACGGGCCGAAAGTTTCGGCCTTGCGCAATTGCACCAGCTGCGCGGACGGGTCGGGCGCGGGGCCGCAGCCTCGACTTGTCTGCTGATCTATCAGGCCCCGCTGACTGAAACGGGAAAACGGCGCCTCGCGATCCTGCGCGAAACTGAAGATGGGTTCCGTATTTCCGAAGAAGACCTTGTCATGCGCGGGGCAGGTGACGTGATCGGCACAGCGCAATCTGGCCTGCCACGATTTCGCATTGCCGACCTTGAACAACAGACCGGACTGATGGAATTGGCCCAATCTGATGCCCGCAAACTGCTGCATGATGATCCAAAGCTGGAAACGGAACGGGGCAAAGCGGCCCGGCTGCTGCTTTGGTTCATGGAGCAGGATAAAGCTATTCGTTTGATTACAGTGGGTTAACATTCGCTGGAACATTTTGTTCGCAAATGTTCTCACAAAGTTCTTTACACAGCGTTAATCATATGAGAACAAAGTGGCAACATATACGAACGCAGGAGACACCACCATGGCCAAGCAAATCAAATCAGCGATCACCCGGTCGCAGGACACGATTATAGCCGATGCTTTGGGTGCGGTCGCCTTGCTTGTAATGTTGTTTGTCGGATTGTCCTTGCCCGGAATGATCTGACCTGCCTGGCGACCCTTTGATCATATGGCGCTGCCTGTCCCAACCAACAGCGCCGCAGACCTGCCCGTCTGATGTGTCAATTCCCAGAGGTTCTTGCCTGCCTCGCGGACACAGATCAAAGGCCCGCGCTTCCTGCCGCCGCCATCCTTGTCCCGGATGCGCGGCGGTTTTTTCTTTTGAAACAGTCGCTAAGAGGCCTGCTTTAAAGCCTCTACAGTCGCATCCAACGCCAACATGATCGACGCATGGCGGTTCTTGTAATCCTTTGCGGGCAGTAAAACCTCAAGCCCATCAAAGGGTGCGTCGGGCACAGGGCCGTCTTCTTTCAGCATCGCCGCCAGTTGATCGCGGCCTTTTTGAACGCCCGCTATGTCCAAGCCGACAACGCCCGCCGCCACAACAGATGCTGCGGCTTGCCCCAACGCACAGGCCTTCACGTCTTGCGCATAATCGCTGATCTTCCCATCTGTCACAGCCAAATCCACCGTCACAGTCGATCCACACAAGGGCGAGCGTTTCTTGACCGACGCGGTCGGTGCCGCAAGCCGTCCAACGCGCGGAATATCAGCTGCAAGCGCGAGAATGCGCTGCGAATAAAGCTTCATCAGGTCCGTTTCACTCGACATGGATTTGCCCTTCGTGGTCCGCCCCATTAGATAGGCCGCACGCCCCGGCTTGCAAAGGATAAAACCATGCCCTTCGACCCCGCGACCCTGACCTATAATGACGCAGGGCTGATCCCTGCAATTGCGCAGGATGCCAAATCCGGCGAGGTGCTGATGATGGCGTGGATGAACGCCGAAAGCGTTGCCCAGACGCTTGCGACCGGGCAGGTGACCTATTGGTCGCGCTCGCGGCAGGAATTCTGGGTCAAGGGTGCCACAAGCGGGCATACCCAAACGCTGGTCGATTTCCGCATTGATTGTGATCGCGATTGTCTTTTGGTTGAGGTCAATCAGGAAGGTGCGGCTTGCCATACGGGGCGGCGCACGTGTTTCTTCACGGCTGTGCGCAACGGCGAAGAGGTTGAGATCGTCAAACTTGAGGAAGCCCCACCAAGCGCCTGATATCATTCGGTGAAGCGCCCTCGGCCCGATACTTTGAAATAGCCCGCGCGTCGTCGCGTTTGGCAAGGCGCTTGCCTGCCGCGTCGCGGACCAGTTTGTGATGGTGATAGCGCGGGGTCGGCAGGTTCAATAGTTTTTGTAGCAGCAGGTGGATCGGTGTTGCCTCTTCCAGATCAGCGCCGCGCACAACATCTGTGACCCCTTGCGCTGCATCATCCACGACCACCGATAGATGGTAAGACGTTCCCATGTCGCGGCGACTAAGAACGACATCGCCAATATGCACCGCAAATTCATGCGCAGTAGGGTCCGCCGCCTGCGTATCCAAGCGCAGCGGCATCGCCTGCGGGCGCGCACCCGTCCTTGCCTTGCCCCGACAGGTTCCCGGATAAATCATCCCATCCGGCCCCATCGGCGCCCCTTCCTGCGGGGCATTTGCGGCAGCTTCAATATCACGGCGACTGCAGGTGCAGGGATAAAGCAAACCCTTATCCCATAAGTGATCCAGCGCGGCATCATAGGCCGCCATCCGCTCTGATTGGCGCATGACGGGCGTGGGCCAATTTAACCCAAGCCACGCCAGATCATCATAAATCTGCGCCTCCCACACCGGGCGCGCCCGGCTTTGGTCAATATCC
>CAYPVL010000046.1:0-3561 GCA_964414165.1 uncultured Cognatiyoonia sp. | reverse complement strand
TCGCAGAATAGGCATGCCCCAGATGCAAAGGCCCCGTGGGCGAGGGCGCGAAGCGCGTGATCACAGACGGCGGGCCACAATCACATCGGCACCCATGTTCATGTCATCCAAATGCGGGCCATGGGCGCGGGACAGAACCTCAAGCTTGCCATCAGCGACGACCGCATCCAGCCGCGCATCGTAGGACCCATCGGCCAAGGTCGGGTCATTAAAGGACATCGCCAGAAAATCGCCTTTGGCAAGGGAAGCCACAACGCTATCAAGGGTTTCAGGCGGGGCTGCCCCAAGACTAATCACCCCGGTTGCGACAATCGCGCGGTAGGTGCCGGGCGGGCAGGGCGCGGCCCCCGGTTCGCCTACGATAACCGCGCGGTAAATCCCTTTATCGCGGGCCTTTTCAGCCATTTCAGCGGTGATATCTGTGCCGTCAATCGGCCCGAAGCCCTGCGCCTTCAGCGCGAACCCAGACAACCCTGTGCCGCAGCCAAAATCTAACACCGGCCCGTCATCCGCCATCTGCGCACGCAACGCCTCGGCAATGCGGGTGGGTGTGTGATACCCACGTTTGGCGAGGTCCGCATCATAGCTGTCGGCCCAATCGGTGTAGACTTGAATCGTTTCTTCCACAGGACGCGGAGTCCAAAGCTTTGGTTTCATAGGATCATGTGTCATAATCCCAGCCTAGCCAAAGAAATCAGGCCGCGTCCAATGCCATTTGTGTGAGCCACGCCTGCCAATCCGCTTTCGCGCGATCTGTGTAGCCTTTGTAGCGTTCCTTGCGGCCACGTCGCCCAGACCGCATACCTTCCAGAGGAGGAAACAGGCCAAAGTTCACGTTCATCGGCTGAAAGGTCTTGGCATCAGCGCCGCCGGTGATGTGCGTCACAAGGGCACCCATGGCGGTGGTATTGGGCACCGGCGCCAACAGCTCTCCGCGGATTTCAGCGACTGCCATGCGACCGGCAAGCAGGCCCATCGCAGCACTTTCCACATAGCCTTCCACGCCAGTGATCTGCCCGGCAAAACGGATATGGGGCTGACTGCGCAGGCGCATCTGATCATCAAGAAGGGTCGGAGAGTTAATGAACGTATTGCGGTGAATCCCACCAAGACGGGCAAATTCGGCATTCTCCAACCCCGGAATCATCGCAAAAACAGACTTCTGCGCGCCGTATATTATACAAAGTTCCTAACGCATTGTCCCGGCGCAGTTGCACGACAGCATAAGGCTTGTTCTGCGGATCATGCGCGTTTGTCAGCCCCACAGGTTTCATTGGACCAAAGCGCAACGTCTCGCGGCCGCGTTCTGCCATGACTTCAATGGGCAGGCAGCCGTCGAAATAGCCAGCGGTTTCGCCTTCCTTAAATTCGGTTTTCTCGGCATCCAGCAGGGCATCAATGAAGGCCTCATACTGATCTTTGGTCATCGGGCAGTTCAGATAGGCGGTGCGTTCTTCTTCGGTCTCGCCCTTGTCATAGCGCGACTGCATCCAAGCCACATCCATATTGATGCTTTCGTGATAAACGATGGGGGCGATGGCATCAAAGAAGGCAAGTGCCTCGGCGCTGGTCTCGGCTTGGATCGCCTTGGCCAAGGCACCCGATGTTAACGGGCCGGTCGCAATGATCCAATGATCAGATGAAGGAAGGTCCGTAATCTCTTCGTAGGACACAGAAATATTCGGATGGGCCTTCAAAGCCGCCGTCACGCTTTCTGCAAAAGGGTCACGGTCCACAGCCAAAGCACCACCCGCAGGCAGGCGATGCTTTTCAGCCATAGCCATGATTAACCCACCCGCTTGGCGCATTTCCCAATGAAGAAGGCCCACAGCGTTTTGTTCATGATCATCTGATCGGAAAGAGTTTGAACACACCATTTCGCCTAAATGGCCGGTACGATGGGCGAAGGTTTCAACCTTCGGACGCATCTCATGGATAACTACGTTTAGGCCTGCATTGGCAGCCTGCCAAGCAGCTTCAGATCCGGCCATTCCGCCGCCGATGATGTGTAATGTGCTCATGCCCGCGATGTAGTTGAATCGCGGGCAATTGCAAAGGGGATGATTGGCTTAGCGCCCTTCGAAAGTTGTCCCGCGTGCGGCACCAAAGGTGATACGCGCACCAACCCCGATGTATGTCTCGGAGGCCGAGTCGCCGTCCGCCCTTACAGTAAAGCGACCGACCTGCGCATAAAGCTCTGGCCCATTGTCGATCTCATAAATCAGGCCCAGCTCACTGGTTGAGGCCCCGACATCATTATCGGCAACGATGTCAAAGTCACTGAAGACAATAAAGTTTTCGCTGACAGGCGTGTTTGAATCCAGCCCCAAGATGAAAACATCCTCTGAACCGACTTCCTGGCTGCCGATATAGCCGCCCACATCACCGCCCATGAATGCAACCCCGCCTTCAAGGCCAAAACCGGCGTTATCCACATCTGCACTTGGTGATTGCGCATAGAAAAGACCAACCGAACTTGTCGCGCCAAGGTGGTATATTGCGTGCGCTGTAAAGCGTGCATCCGATGTTGAATCGCCGACATCAACTTGGTTGGCATCCAGAGCAAAACCAAACTGCTGTCCAATCCCGATTTCAACTGCTGCATTGTAGGATGTGCCATCTAGATCGATGCCGTCGATGAAAGTGTTATATTCAACGCCCAATTCACCGCCAGTGAATTCCTGCGCCATTGCGCCAGAACTGACGACTGCCAATGCGGCAGCCAGAATCATTGTATTTTTTGACATGTGCTTCGCCTCAAATCTTATTTTTACTGAGGTTTAATACCCCTTGCGCCCGAAACTAGCGCAAGAGGGGGGATGTCGCAACACATCCTTAGTGGCGTTGGGTTATTCTGCCAACGGTGTGGATTCTGTGGCCTCAGGGTCATCATCTTCGCCCTGATCGGCGATCCAGGCGACACTGACGACGGTTTCACCCTTGCCCGTGTCAAAGACTTTGACCCCGCCAGCACCGCGGCTGCGGAAACTGATCCCATCGACCGGCACCCGGATGGATTGCCCGGTTGAGGTGACAAGCATGATCTGATCGGCGGTTTCAACCGGGAAACTTGTGACCAACGGCCCACCGCGCATGGCTTTATCCATAGCAGCAACACCCATACCACCACGCCCGCGCACCGGATAGTCATGGCTGGACGACAATTTGCCGGATCCTTTGGCCGTAATCGTGAGGATCAAGTTCTCGGCCGCTGACATCTCGGCATAGCGTTCTTGGCTGATCGCACCGGCAGCAACATCTTCGTCGTCTTCATTTTCGGCATCATCCGCCAGACCCGCCATCGCGCGGCGCATTTTGAGGTAGGCCGCACGCTCTTCGGCCTCGGCCTTAAAGTGGCGGATGATCGACATCGAAACGACAGTGTCATCGCCTTGCAACTTAATCCCGCGCACTCCAACCGACCCACGGCTGTTGAACACGCGCACATCTGTGGCCGGGAAGCGGATCGCGCGACCCGAATCCGTCACCAGCATCACATCGTCATCATTCGATGCGATACGGGCGTTGATCAGCGTTGTATGTTCATGTTCGCCCTCAAAC
>CAYPVL010000045.1:12518-25423 GCA_964414165.1 uncultured Cognatiyoonia sp. | reverse complement strand
ACACATCCCCGATGCAGACGGCAATCCGGGCAAGCGCAACGATCTGCGGGTGGTCAGCCTGGAACACAAGATGGGGCTGCACGGCTCACCCACGGCCGTAATGGAATATGACAATGCAACCGGCTGGCTGGTCGGGCCCGAACATGGCGGGATGGCTGCGATGTTCACGATGATGAACAACGCGCGGCTTGGGGTCGCGGTGCAAGGCGTCGGGGCCGCCGAGGGGGCGCTGCAACACGCGGTGGGCTACGCACAAGACCGCAAACAAGGCAAAGCACCCGGCACAGGGGCAATCATCGAACATGCCGACGTGCGGCGGATGCTGGCGGAAATGAAGGCCGATGTCTTCGCTGCGCGGTCCATCGCACTGATGAACGCGGTGGCGATTGATATGGCAACGGCGACGGGTGACGCAGGCTGGAACAACCGCGCGGCACTGCTGACGCCGATCTCAAAAGCGTTTGGCACAGATGTGGGGATCGAAGTCAGCGCCAAAGGCGTGCAGGTCCACGGCGGCATGGGCTTTATTGAGGAAACGGGTGCTGCGCAATATTGCCGAGACGTGCGCGTGACAGCGATCTACGAGGGCACCAACGGCATTCAGGCGATGGACCTTGTGGCGCGCAAAATGATGGACGGGGGCGATGCGGCCTACCGGCTGCTGGAAGAGGTGCAAGCCACCTCGGAAGCGGCCAAAACAACGCATCCCGACCTTGCAGAAGCGGTCTGGTCGGCCTGCGAAAACCTGCGCGAAACCACCGAATGGCTGGTCGGGCAGGACATGAACGACCGCTTCGCCGGAGCGGTGCCCTACCTGCGGGCCTTCGCGCGGGTGCTTGGCGGACACGCACATCTCACCGCAGCAATGACAGGCGATGAAGGCCGCGCGCGATTGGCCACATTCTATATCAAACGCATGATGCCCGAACACACCGGGCTGCTGGCGCACGTGCGCGAAGGGGCGGATGATCTGATGGCGATTACAACGGATGATCTGGTGGCCTGAACCACCGCCCCGGTGCCATACTTTGGACATGTCTTGACGGTAGTCTAGTTCAAACAACCAAAGACGACGCGCGTGACAAAGCCAATGACATTCAGCACGTTATCCAAGGGTATGCACAGGGTCTTCGGCCTATGCGCCCTCGGCCTTTGCATCGCCATACCCCGTCCGACCCTCGCAAATCCGGATCAGACGCAATGGCTCCAGATGATCAAAGTCTGCGAAAGCGTCATCCGCGATCAGGACCGCGCGGCCCTTGCGCCCTTTGCGCCAGCCCCCGGGTCCTACGGTAAGCCCGGCGAAAAGGGCTATGTTGTCTACAACGAAACCCAAGACCTGACGGTGCTTGCCACGGTCCTTGATGAGACGAACTGGACCGAATGTGTGGTCCACGAAACGGTCGAAAATGATCGTCAGCGCTGGCGCAGGATAGCCGAAGAATGGCAGGAAAACTTTCCAGCGAACTTTCCCATGCCTGACTATATTCCCGTAGAAACGCGCTACAATCCAAACGCGCCGTTCCAAAGCGCCCTGCGGTGCCTTGATGGGGGCGAAGCCGTGTTCATTCATCCCTCGCTACAAGCAAACTTTCATTTTCGGGTCTATGTGAACAATTCACCCGGACAATCCGCACAGGAAATCTGCGCCGCAGCCAATTAGGCTTGGCAGGCTGAACGGAGGGACATTGAAGCCCCCGCGCCCATTTCACAGCCTCCAAAACTGTGCCACACAGCGGCCATGAAAATCCAAACCCCCTTCCCCGATCCCCCCGCCGCAGGCGAAGCGATCACCCTCGCCCCCGGCGTCCTCTGGATGCGGCTGCCACTGCCGATGGCGCTGGATCATGTGAACGTCTATGCGCTAGATGACGGGGATGGCTGGACGATCATCGACACAGGGTTTTCGACCAAAAAGACCAAGGCGATCTGGGAAGACCTCCTCGCAGGTCCCCTCCAAAACCGCCCCATCAACCGCCTGATCGTCACGCACCATCACCCCGACCACGTCGGGCTTGCAGGCTGGTTCATCGCCAAAGGGGCGACGCTTTCCATGCCGCGCACCGGCTGGCTGCAAGCGCGGATGCTGACGCTGGATGTGCAGGAGGTTGCCGCGCCCGAGGCGCTCGCCTTCTATAAATCCGCCGGAATGGACGCTGACCGATTAGCAAGGCGCGCCAAAGAACGCCCCTTCAACTTCGCCGATTGCGTCGACCCGATCCCGCTGGGCTTCCACCGGCTGCGCGACGGCGATACGATTAGCTTCGGGCAGCGCACATGGGACATCCGCATGGGCGACGGGCACGCCCCCGAACACGCGACATTCTGGAGCCGGGACGACAATCTCGTCATCGGCGGCGACCAGCTGCTGCTGTCCATCAGCCCCAACCTTGGGGTCTACCCGACAGAACCCGAGGCCGATCCGGTGCAGGACTGGATCACCTCATGCGAACATTTCCAGCAGTTCGCGACCCCCGATCAACTGATCCTCGCAGGACACAAACTGCCCTACACCGGGCTACCCAAACGGCTTGAGCAAATGATCAGCAACCACCACGAAGCACTGACGCGATTGCTTGCGTACCTCGACACACCCAAGACAGCCGCCGACTGCTTTGCACCACTGTTCAAACGGAAAATCGACGATGGGACCTATGGGCTGGCCTTGGTGGAGGCGGTGGCGCACTTGAACCATTTGCATCAGACGGGGCTTGTCAGTCGTGTTCAGAATGACGCGGGGGCGTGGGTCTACAAAGCCAAATCGGCGTAAAGGGGGCGCATCGCGCGCGCAGCCTGAACCTTTTTCCGACCAGTCTTAACCAAGCAGCCTTTTGCGCAGCGCACGTGAGGCCGGAATTTCAACCTCGCGATATGTCAGGTCAGCCAACCAAACCGTCACAATCAGATAGATCGGAAGGGTCCAAAGGGACGGCGCGAATGCGCGGCCACCGGCAAACAGCACATCATCCACCAGCAAAACCAGCATCTGCAACGGCACATGAATAAGGTAAATGCTATAGCTCATATCCCCAAGGCGCTTAAGCCATCCAATCGTCGGGCCGCGCCATTTGATGTCGGCGAAGGCAACAAGACCAACAACAGCGACAGACGCGCTTGCCTTTAGGGCCAGTTCATCCCCATACCAAAGGCCTAACCCGGCGACGACAGCGGCGATTGCGCACAGCGCGAAGGTTGCACGTTGCTGCGCGCCAGCATGAAGCATCACCAGATAGACGCAGGTTCCAAGGAAAAAGTAGGCCGCACAAATGAACGTCGCCTGCCGGATCAGGGGAATATCAAGGGCCTCAGACAGCCCCAGCCACAGCATGACGACCGTCAGCACAATAGCCGCGACCAACCCAAACCGACGCAGCAGGGGCAAAGCGATCAGGAACAGGGCGTATGCAAAAAGTTCAAGCGACACGGACCAGATCGGCCCATTGAAGCTGAGGCCACGGGACAGCGTCGTCCAGTTTGATGACATAAAAAGCTGAAGTCCGAAGTGGCGCAGATCGTTGTTGCCATAGATCTGCCAGTGACCGAACCAAGAAACACTGATCAGCTGAAACACCGCAACAGCGATCAGCGTGACGAAGTGAAGCGGATAAAGGCGCGCAAATCTGGCGACGACGAAACTTTTGAACTGTGCCCCGCGCGCGATGTAGACATGTGCGAAGACAAAGCCAGAGATCACCCAGAACAGCTGCACTGCGGATGATCCATGTGCGTAAAAGACACTGAAGATGCTTTGCCAGGGAAAGCTTTCCAGCGGGGGGATGCTTGCGCGGTCCGCATAATCGGCCAAATAGAAGTGGTGATAGTGGAAAATCACGACTGCCACAGCCGCCACACCCCGCAGGCCATCAATCCACGCAAAATGGCCGGGCATGACAACTTTCTGAGACTTGAGGTGGTCCAACTGCTTTATTTCCGGTTTTTCAGGGGAAGGGTCTGTATCAAAAGGCGATTACGAACGACTTAAGCCATAAGTTTTACTTTACCGCGTCTAGGCCATAAAGCTATTTTTGTCACTGGCAGTTTTGTAAAATGATCTCTAGACAAGTAGACTTGTTGAACGGCGTCCACGGCTGTCATATTCAAGTGTAAACTATGTTAGGTGCAAATCATGATTTCATTTTTCCCGATAGACCCTGAAACGCTTTCGATGGATCAGAAGCAGACCAAGGAAGCCGGCAGTTCACTTGCGGCGGATTATCAGTCCAAAACACCCTACCATTACACGTGTGTTGACAACTTCCTGCCGCCCGAGGTTCTTGAGAAGGTCCGCGAAGAGGCGTTGTCGATGGGCCAGCAAAGCGCGCAGAACGCAAGCGCGAATGAAAAGCTGAAAACGTCGTTCAACCCTGATCGCCTGCCAACCTACACAAGATCGGTGTTTCAAGCCCTGAATTCGCGCCCGTTTATCCAGTTTCTAGAAAACATGTCCGGCATCAAGGGGCTGATCCCTGATCCGTATTTCCTTGGCGGCGGCATCCACCGCTGTGAGACGACAGGCTTTCTTGATATTCACGCCGACTTTAACCACCATTCAATCATGAATCTTGAGCGTCGGCTGAACGTGCTGATCTACCTCAACCCGGATTGGAAAGAAGAATACGGCGGATCTTTCGAGGTCTGGACGAACGATATGAAAGAACGGGTCGAAAGCTTCGCACCGGTCATGAACCGCATGTGTTGCTTTTCTACCGGAGACAACACAATGCACGGCAACCCCGAGCCGGTGAACCACCCCAACGGCGATCCGCGTCTTTCGATTGCAATGTATTACTACACCGCCACATGGGAAGAAGGGCGGATTGATCAATCGACAGTGTTCAAACCACGGCCCGGCAAAAATGACGCCAAAAACAACGAAGCCACGCGCCGGATCGTGCGCGAATTCGTGCCCCCCATCGTCTACCGCAAGACCCTTGGTCTTTTGCGTAGACTGGGACGCTAGGTGGGAAAAGGGGCGCTGGCAAGACACAGCGCCCTTTCTTCATCGACGCATCAGTTTATCGCACAGATTGTAGGCGCGTGGATGGCAGTGCGTTGATGCCCTCCCCGTGTCATCACAACTTTCTGCTTTCGACATCCGCGCCAAGTTCGTTATGGAAGGTCCCAACTGAACCAACACGGTGCCCCTATGACAGACAAAATCGCAACCTCAGCCGAAGCGCATGAAAACGCCCATCTTCCCGGCCTGCGCGAGGTGCATACCGATCCGAACGCGCAAGCTGCAGTCGCAGGCGACGTGCCAAAGGCACTCAAGGATCCCAAAGCCCCCAAAAGCCCAGCGCAATGGGCCTATGAGCGGATCATCATGTATATCCAGAACTTCGAAAAACAGCTGGATAACGACCAAGAGGTCGGCATGGGCTTTGTCGGCGGCGATGCGGGCGTTATCAAAATCGAAGGCTTAGGGTTTTATGACCCTGACCTAGTCACGTTTTACGGGCGTGACGGGGCGGGTGTGAAGACACAGCTGATCCAGCATGTGACCCAAATGAATGTCATGTTACGTGCCGCCCCGAAAGAACAGGATCAGGCTGAACCCAACCGCATCGGGTTCCGTCTGGCAGAAGAATTAAATCGTGAAGAAGATGCGACCCTATGAAGCGTGACACCCCGAATAAGATCGGCTAAAGCACGGCCAACACACACCAAGGAGCGGCCCGATGGCAGAACATAAGCACGGCGAAATGGACACATCAGTTCAGGAAAAGACTTTTGATGGGTTCATCAAAATGGTCACACGCGGCGCGATCATCAGCATTCTGCTGTTGATCTTTATCGGCCTTGTGAACGGTTAAGCACATGCAGCGGCGCGCCTTTCTGATTGGCCTCCCGATGGTGGGCCTGGCCGCCTGCGCCGCCGAACCCGTTTGGGCGCCCGACGACCAAGTCACGCGCGCCTTTACGCCGCAGATCGGCCCTGCGTCGCTCACGCTTTACACGATGCGCAACAACGGTTCGGGCAACGGGGCGCACACAGGGCTGATGATCAATGCCAGCCAACGCGTCCTTTGGGACCCGGCAGGCACCTTCAAGGCCGATAGCCTGCCCGAACGCAACGATGTGATCTACGGCATCACCCCTTACGTCGAAGAACTTTATGCCAGTTTCCATGCGCGCGAGACGTATTTTGTGGTGGGCCAACGCCTTGAAGTGCCTCAAGCTACCGCCGAACAAATCCTGCGCGCCGTGCAATCCTATGGCGCTGTGCGCAAAGCGCATTGCACCCGCTCGACCACGACAATTCTGCAAGACATCCCCGGTTTTGAAGGCATCCGCCGCACCTATTCCCCCACACGGCTGATGGAAGATTTCGCCAAGCTACCCGGCGTGGAAACATGGGAAATTCGCGAAGATGATGCTGACGACAAGCGCGGTGCAGGCGCCGAAATCAACGCAATCCTGAACGCCCGCTAAAGCTGCCCTGTCACAATCAACCCGGCATAAAGCACCACAGCTCCCGCGATAATCGCCAAGATCACATTCTTGCGCCAAACCCCGACGACCAAGGTCGCAAGGGTCGCCGCAAGGCGCACCACATCCGGCGCGCCACCCGTGGCATCGGGCCAAAGCGCCAAAGGCGCAACCATCCCCGGCAACACCGCCACAGGTGTAAAGCGCAGCAAACGCAGAACAAACGGCGGCATGGGGCGATCCCCGATCAACCCTAGAAACGAGAACCGGATCAGATAGGTCCCCACCCCCATCAGCGCGATGATCAGCCAGATTTCACCCGCAGAATACGTCATCGCCGCTCCATCCACGTTTCAACCAAGGCCCCCGTCAGCATCGCCGCACCCGCCGCGATCAACAGGCCCACGCCCGAAGGCAGGCCAACCAAGGCCAAAGCAACCACGGCTGACACGAAAGCTGCCGCCACATGGGCCAGCGACTTCAGCATCGGCGCAACCATCGCCAGAAACATAATCGGGACCACGAAATCAAGCGCATATTCAGGCGGGATCTGCGCCCCCACCAAGGCCCCGATCATCGTGCTGATCACCCAAGCCGGGGCAATCGGGGAAGCCACCCCTAAAAAATAGGCGGCCTTCAACGCCACCGGCCACTCCGGCGTCTTCTCATATTGCGCGGCACTTACGATATAAGACTGGTCAAAATTCACATAAGCAACCAAGGCGCGCTGCCACAAAGGGGCAGCCCCCAGATGCGGGACCAAAGCCGCCGAATACATCGCCATGCGCAGGTTCACCGCCAATGCTGCCACCAGCACAAACACAATCGCCGCATTCTCCAACATCAGTTGCAACGCGGCAAACTGCGACGCTCCGGCGATCACCAACAGGGAAAACCCCAAGGTCTGCGCAAGGCTTAAGCCGCCTTCGGTCGCCACAACCCCAAAAACCACCGCAAAGGGCACAGCCATGATCAAAAACGGGCTGCCGTCGCGGATACCGCGCAGGTAGGCCGATTTCGGTGTGGTGGGTTCCATGGGAATGACCTAGTTTCAGTTCATCAAAGACCTACGCCCCGCATGCAGGAATGACAATTGGCCACGCTGCCCGATCTTGACGACTACATTATCGCGCCCGACCCGTCAGCGGCGCGGCTGACGCGGGCCGTGGTGGGCACCGACCAGAACGGCGATCCTGTGACAGCACAAGTGGTCGAGGAACGGCCCCTCACAATCTTCCTGAATGCGCAGGAAATTGTCACGGCGATGACCATCGGGGATTACCCAAACTACCTTGCCCTCGGCTTCCTGCGCAATCAGGGGATGCTGGCAGCGGGCGAGGACATTACCGCCGTCGACTACGATGAAGAACTGGAAACCGTCGTCGTGCGCACCGCATCCGCGACGACCTATGAAGACAAGCTGAGGAAAAAAACACGCACCAGTGGCTGCGCCGTCGGCACCGTTTTTGGGGACATGATGGAGGGGCTGGCCGATGTGCAACTCCCTGACACGCCGGTGAAAACCTCCGACCTCTACGCGCTTGCCGCCAAGATCAACCGCACTCCGTCGCTTTACCTTGCGGCCGGGGCGATTCACGGCACGGTGCTTTGCCAAGGCAACCGGCCATTGGTCTATATGGAGGACGTGGGGCGCCATAACGCGGTGGACAAAATCGCAGGCTGGATGCTGTCCGAAAACATCCCCGCCCATGACAAAACGCTCTACACCACCGGCAGGCTGACATCCGAAATGGTGATCAAAACAGCGCTGATGGGCATCCCCACGCTGGCCTCACGCTCGGGCTTCACCGCTTGGGGGGTCGAAATCGCGCAAGAGGTCGGGCTGACGCTGATCGGGCGGATGAAAGGGCAGCGGTTCACCTGCCTTGCAGGCGAAGACCGGCTGATCCGGGACGCCGATCCAAAGACAGTCACAGATGAGCCGGGCAAATCCGGGCGCAAGGGGGCAGCATGACCAACGCACCCCCCTGCATTCCCCAATCCCAACACCCAACCTCGCTTTTTCCAAAATACGCCCGCCGGAGGCACACGGGACGGCGGGAGGGGCGCATTGCCCCAAAGGGGCAACAGCGACTCCCGGCGGAAACACCATGAAACAACCACTTGGCGTCATTCTGGCAGGGGGGCAAGCCACGCGCATGGGCGGCGGCGACAAAGGGCTGCTGACCCTTGGGGACAGCACAATCCTGCAACACGTCATCGACCGGCTGGAACCCCAGGTCGCGGGCCTTGCGCTGAATGCCAACGGGGACCCGAACCGCTTCACGCTTAACATCCCCGTCATCCCGGACAGTATCGACGGGTTCGCAGGGCCACTTTCCGGTGTGCTCGCCGGGCTTGACTGGGCAGCCAGCCAAAACGCCACGCATATCGTCACCGCCGCTGCAGACACGCCGTTCCTGCCTTGCGATCTGGTGCCGCAACTGCTTCTTAACGCGCAAAGCGGCCTCTGCCTCGCCGCCTCCCCCTCCGGGCGGCAGCCGACCTTCGGACTTTGGCCTGTGGCCTTGCGCGACGACCTGCGCGCTGCCCTTAACGACGGCCTACGCAAAGTCGTGCAATGGACAGGGAAACACGGGGCGGGTACCGCCGAATTTCCTGATGATGCGGCCTTCTTCAACGTCAACACCCCCGCAGACCTGACCTGCGCGCGGGGGATGCTATGAAACGCTTCGGGATCGTCGGTTACAAGAACGCAGGCAAAACCGGGCTGATGGAACGGCTTGTCGCCGAGATCACCGCGCGCGGTTTCTCCATCTCGACCATCAAACACGCCCACCACAATTTCGACGTGGATCATGTCGGCAAAGATAGCTACAGGCACCGCGCCGCCGGTGCTGCCCAAACGCTGCTAGCCTCAAACACCCGCTGGGCGCTGATGTCAGAACTGCGCGGCGCGTCCGAGCCGCCACTTTCCGACCTCATCACAAAACTCGACCCCGTCGATCTGATCCTGATCGAGGGCTACAAACGCGACAGCCATCCCAAGATCGAAGCCTTCCGCGCCGCCACAGGCAATCCGCTGCTGGCCGCAGATGATGCAACAATCCAGGCCATCGCGACAGACACACCCGTCACAGCACCCCAACCGCAGTTCGACCTCAACGACACAAAAACCATCGCTGATTTCATCCTTGCGCAGGTAGGCTTATGAGTTTTGACACCGTCCTCATGGTCGATTGGTCCGGCGGGAATGACCGGGGCAAAGCCCCCAAACCCGACGCCATCTGGACCGCCATCGGGCGGCGCGGCAAAGCCGAGGACCCAATCTATCACCGCAACCGCCAGAACGCAGAAATCTATATCCTCGACACATTGCGGGCCGAACGGGGCGCCGGACGGCGCGTGCTTGCGGCTTTCGACCTTTGTTTTGCCTTCCCCAGCGGTTTTGCTGAACAACTGACCCGCAACCCTGACCCGCTCGCCCTTTGGGACTGGTTTGAAGAGCGGATCAAAGACAGCCCCAAATCAAACAACCGCTTTGACCTTGCCGGTGAGATCAACACCCAATTCCCCGGCATCGGCCCGTTCTGGGGCAACGGCCTCAAACGCGACATTGCGCATCTGCCACGCAAAGGAAACGACCGGACCGATCACGGTTTTGCCGAAAAACGGCAGACGGATATCGCAGCGAAAGGGGCTTTTTCACCTTGGCAACTTTCCGGGGCGGGGGCGGTTGGCAGCCAGGTCCTCATGGGGCTGCCTACCCTTGCGCGCCTGCGCATCAAGCTTGGCAAAGACCTCTCGGTTTGGCCGTTCCAAACGCCCGACACAGACATCGTCCTTGCTGAAACCTATTTCTCCCTCATCCCCGATGCGCTGAACGCCCAAAGCCACCCGATCAAAGACGCCGCCCAAGTCAGCTACTACGCGGCGGCGTTTTCCAAACTATCCGCGGATGACTGGACCAAACTCCTTGAACACGCGGCGACGGACGAAGGCTGGGTGCTTGGCCTTGGGCACGAAGACCTGCTGCAACCCACGCTGACGGCACCACCGCTTAAAAACGACTGTTTCGCCATGCCGCAAGGGGCGCATTGGACGCCTGTTGATGACGCGCTTGCGCACCTGCGCGCCCATCTCAAACCTATTGCGCAAACCGACATAACGCCTGTGCACGAAGCCGCAAAGCGTATCCTTGCCAGTGACGCTATCGCCCAAAGGGCGCATCCGCCCGCACCCAACGCCGCCGTGGACGGCTATGCCTTCAAAGGCCCACTTGGTCTCGGCGCGCGCACCCTCCCCCTCATCCAAGGGCGCGCCGCCGCCGGGGCACCCTACGCGGGCGACGTGCCCGAAGGCTACGCCATCCGCATCCTGACAGGGGCAAACATCCCCACCGGCACCGATACGGTTGTCCTGCAGGAAGACGTCGCCGCCAGCGATACACAGATCGCGCTCCACGGCCCGCTCAAAGCCGGGGCCAACGCGCGCAAAGCGGGTGAAGACATGCAGGCAGGTGCGGCAATCCTGCGAAAGGGGCGCAAGCTGACACCAGCCGACCTTGGCACGCTTACCGCCGCCGGGATCGCGCAGGTACAGACATTCGCGCCGCTGCGCGTCGGGGTGCTGTCTACGGGGGACGAGTTGCGCGATGCAGATCAGGACGCCGACGTCGGACACATCTATGACGCCAACCGCCCCATGCTGCTGGCCAATCTGGCGGCATGGGGGTTCACCCCTGTGGACCTCGGGCGCGCGCCAGACAACCGCAATAAAGTCGCCAGCGCCCTGAAAAAGGGGGCAAAGACCTGCGACGCAATTCTCACGTCGGGCGGGGCATCCGCCGGGGACGAAGATCATATTTCAGTCCTGCTGGCCAACACTGGCTCCTTCGCGCTTTGGCGGATCGCAATGAAACCGGGGCGGCCCTTGGTGCTGGGGCTTTGGGACGACACACCCGTCTTTGGGCTGCCCGGAAATCCGGTCGCAGCACAAGTCTGCGCGCTGATCTTTGCGCACCCCGCCTTGCACCTTTTGGCAGGGGGCGGCTGGCGCAGCCCAACGCGCTACCAGTTCCCGGCGGCCTTCGCGAAATCCAAAAAGGCCGGGCGGCGCGAATACCTGCGGGCGCGGATCACCGACGGACGCGTCGAAGCCTACCCATCCGAAGGATCAGGCCGGATCAGTGGGCTGTCATGGGCAACGGGGCTGGTGGAACTGCCCGATGCAGCCATGACCATCGCACCCGGCGATCCAGTGACCTTCATCCCCTTCGCCGCCTTTCAAACATGATCATCTCGGCCGGCATCGCTGAGGACGACATGAACACCGCAGCCCGGCTGTATTGGGAAGCCTTCCAAGGAAAACTTGGGTTCGTGATGGGACCAAAAGCAAAGGGCTTGAAATTCGTGCGCCGGGTGCTGCGGGCGGATCATGCGATCTGCGCGCATGACGATAACGGGCAACTCCTTGGCGTGGCCGGATTCAAGACAATCAAAGGGGCATTGGTTGGTGGGGATTTCGCCGATCTGCGCGCCACCTACGGGTTTCTCAGCGCGCTCTGGCGGGCGCTGCTGCTGCACATGCTTGAACGGGACACGGAAAACGACCGCTTCTTGATGGATGGGATCTTCGTCACACAAAGCGCACGGGGCCAAGGGGTGGGCACGGCATTGCTTGATGCGATCACCAAAACGGCCAAAGACCGGGGCTACACCGAAGTCCGACTGGATGTGATCAACACAAACCCCCGTGCGCGCGCGCTCTACGAACGGCAAGGCTTCAAGGCGATCAAAACCCAGTCGCTCGGGCCGCTGAAACACATCTTCGGCTTCGCCTTCGCCACCACCATGGTGCGCCCGGTCATGGCTTCTTTTGAATAAAAATATGCCCGCGCGGAGCGCATCATTTTTCGCGTCAAAAATGGTATCACCCAGAGCCAATCAAAACACCGGCTCCAAACACCAGCGCGCCCCCCAGAACCACCTGAAAAACAGCCTTCACAAAGGGCGTTTCCATATAGCGGTTCTGAATCCAGGCAATCGCCCATAGTTCGATAAAGACAACAATCAGGGCAATAACTGTGGCCGTCCAGAAATCTGTGATCAGATAAGGTAAAGCATGGCCCAATCCGCCCAAGGTCGTCATGACCCCAGAGGACAGCCCGCGCTTGTAAGGCGACCCACGGCCCGAAATCTGCCCGTCATCCGATGCCGCTTCCGTAAAGCCCATCGAAATTCCGGCCCCAACTGACGCGGCAAGCCCAACCAGAAACGTCGTCCAGGTATCCTGCGTGGCAAAGGCCGTAGCAAAGATCGGGGCCAGCGTAGAAACCGACCCATCCATCAACCCCGCAAGACCGGGCTGCACCCATGTCAGCACGAATTGGCGATGTGATTCGGCCCCTTCGCTCTCTTGCACGTCGCGGGTGATCAGATCCCGCTCCAGTGCTTCGGCATGGTCCCGGTGTGCGACCTCCGCCGCCGCGAGATCGCCGAGCAGCTTGCGCGTTG
>CAYPVL010000045.1:0-12508 GCA_964414165.1 uncultured Cognatiyoonia sp. | reverse complement strand
CTCGGCAGCGTCAGATCCGGCCACAGCTGCGCTTAGCCCATGGGCTTTGTTCACATGGCCCGCCTCGGCAGCGGCCAGATCACCCAGCAGTTTGCGGGTTTCCGCATCCGTGGTGGCGGCCGCAGCAGCCAGATAAAAGCGTTCGGCGTCACGCTCCATCTGCGCGGCCTCTTCGCGGATACGTTCAAGACCAAGGTTCTCGACCAGCCAGACGGGGCGGCGGGCATAAAAGCCCGACACATGTTCCCGGCGGATCAGCGGGATGACATCGCCAAAGCGTTCCCTGTGCAGATCAATCAGGCGGCGGCGGTGGCCATCTTCCTCGACCGCCATTGAATCAAAGATTTCAGCACTCGCCGGGAAATCGCCACGCAGCATTTCGGCGTAGGACCGGTAAATGCGGCCATCATCCTCTTCCGAGGAGATCGCGAGGGCCAGAACCTCTTGTTCGGACAAATCAGAAAAGCGGCGGCGGTGGGCAAATCCGGGGATCATAAGATGGCCTCCAAGCAATTAGAATAATTCTAATGTAGGGATTGACGACGCAACGGCAACCCAAATTTACTTGCCGAAACTGAACTGATCAGTTTATAAATGTACCCTACTGCGGAGACATGGATGCCGGACGGAACAAAGCTTGAAATCAAGCGCGGTCGCAAGTTTGACCAGGTGCTGACAGGCGCAAGGGACGTGTTCCTGCGCGACGGTTTCGAGGGGGCAAGCGTCGATGACATCGCCCGCGCAGCAGGCGTCAGCAAGGCGACGCTCTATAGCTACTTCCCCGACAAGCGCCTGTTGTTCATGGAAATGGCCAAGGTCGAATGCGCGCGCCAGGCCGATCACGTCATGGACACTGTCGATCTGGAGCTGCCGATTGACCAAGTCCTACGCCACGTCTGCGCCGAGATTGTCGCTTTGATTATGTCCGACTTTGGCCGCAGCATCTTTCGCATCTGCGTCGGCGAAAGCACCCGCTTCCCCGAACTGGGGCGCGAATTCTACGCCAGTGGCCCCGAGATGGGCCGCACCCGCCTGTCAGAGCTTTTGCAATGCGGGATCGACACGGGCCAGCTTGCGATCGACGATCTGCCCCTTGCTGCCGATCAATTGGCAGAACTGTGCAAAGCCGATCTGTTTGACCGCATGATGTTCAATATCACGGACACATTCACCGAGGCAGAAACGTCCCGCGTGATCAACGGGGCCGTTGATATGTTCATGGCGCGCTATGGGGCCGGGGCAGTGGTGTCCACAACCTGACGCCCCATACGCTGCGATTAAAACGTCACAACTGCCCGGATAGATTTGCCTGCGTGCATGAGGTCGAACCCTTTGTTGATGTCTTCAAGCGGCATGACGTGGGTGATCATTGGGTCGATCTCGATCTTGCCGTCCATGTACCAATCTACGATTTTCGGAACGTCTGTGCGCCCCGACGCCCCACCAAAAGCCGTGCCGCGCCAGCTGCGCCCCGTCACCAGTTGGAAAGGTCGCGTTGAAATTTCGGCGCCTGCAGGTGCGACACCGATGATGATACTTTCGCCCCAGCCTTTATGCGCGGATTCAAGCGCTGTGCGCATCACGTCCACGTTGCCTGTGGCATCGAAAGTGTAGTCGGCACCGCCTTTGGTGAGGTCCACCAAATGCGCCACAAGGTCGCCGTCAACTTTCGTGGGGTTCACAAAGTCAGTCATACCAAAGTGCTTTGCCATCTCAACCTTGCCTTCGTTGATATCAACGCCGACGATCTGGTCGGCCCCCGCAAGGCGCAAGCCTTGGATGACGTTGAGGCCGATGCCGCCAAGCCCGAAGACGATGCCACGCGACCCAATTTCGACTTTGGCGGTATTGATCACAGCGCCAATACCGGTCGTGACGCCGCAGCCGATGTAGCAGATCTTTTCAAACGGCGCGTCCTTGCGCACTTTGGCCAGCGCAATCTCGGGCAGGACCGTGTGGTTGGCAAAGGTCGAGCAGCCCATGTAGTGCAGGATCGGTGTGCCATCCAGCATGCTGAACCGCGACGTGCCGTCTGGCATGACGCCCGCCCCTTGGGTGGCGCGGATTTTCTGGCAGAGGTTCGTTTTCGGGTTCAGGCAGTATTCGCATTCACGACACTCAGGCGTGTAAAGCGGGATGACGTGGTCACCAACCTCCAAGCTGGTGACACCTTCGCCAACCTCGACCACAACGCCCGCCCCTTCGTGCCCGAGGATCGCGGGGAATGCGCCTTCGGGATCAGCGCCCGAGCGGGTGAATTCATCTGTGTGACACAGACCCGTGGCCTTGATTTCAACCAGCACTTCACCAGCTTTGGGGCCGTCCAGATTGACCTCCATCACTTCAAGCGGTTTTCCAGCCTCAAGGGCGACGGCGGCACGGGTGCGCATGGGGGATCCTCCTGTATGTGTTGGCTTACCTTTTCGTGTTGCTGGGGGTGCGTCAAGGTTTGGAACGGTCGTGCTGTTTGAGGGTGCAGACCCTTCGGGGAGGATATTTGAAAACCAAAGAGATATGGTGTCTTGCTAATATAGCGGGCGGGGGTTCATGTTGGCAGGCAAAAGGGGTTTCGTGATGCGGGTTTTTCTTATCATAAGTTTGGTTGTCTTGGCTGCATGCGGCGGGCCGGGTGCGCCGATTTCGTCTGGCGCAGAGACGGGCCCGGTATCGGGGTCCTTTCCAACAGGGCTGGACAATACCTGCGATGGCGAACGCTATGGGACATTGGTGGGCCAAGATGCGACCGCGTTGGAACGCGTGCTGATCCTTGGGCTGGTCCGCGTTATTCGCCCCGGCATGGTTGTCACGCAAGACTACCGGCCCGAACGGATCAACTTTGAGATCGGCGCAGATAATCGCGTGGCGCGCATCACCTGCGGGTAGGTCTGATACTGGGGGGAAACAAGCGAAGTCTCCGAAGCCGCAAACTGGGTGGGGGCTGTTACCTGCGACCCCGGAGTAGCTCTTCGCTATGGACCATATTTGCCGTTTCATTGTGTCTGGCCGAAGGGTGGCAATGGGCGCGCGCCCGGTCATTTCGTGGCAATTTCATGGCGGGTGCTTGATTTTGGAAACAATCCCCGCAAATCTGGAATAATGAACATGCAAACGCCCCCCGACGTCGTCCCCTTTCCCGACAAGGTCGCCTTTCATCGCACCGAGCTTGCGCCGATTCTCACCCTTTATGGCCGGATGGTCGCCGCCGGTGAGTGGCGCGATTACGGGATTTCCTGCCTGCGCGATGTGGCTGTGTTTTCCGTCTTTCAGCGCACGGCCGAAAATCCTTTGTACCGCATTGAGAAACGTCCGAAGCTGCGCCTGAAACAAGGGCAGTTTGCTGTCATTGGTGCCAACGGGCAGACGTTGAAGCGCGGAAATGATTTACGTCAGGTCCTGCGCGTGCTTGAGCGGAAATTAATCCGGTCCGTTGACTGAAATGTTTCGCGTGCGAAACATATTATGTAAAGCGTTCTCTTTGTTATCAATGGCTTAACTTATGCGTTTGCGTGCGATGACGGGGCCGTCGCCTTGGGCCTTTATGCGCAAGGTCGCGGCCTCAAGCGGTTCATAGCGGCACGCCATGTGGTGTGCGTTGGCATGGATCAGCGTTTCGCCATCGACCATCATGCCGACGTGACCTTTCCAGAAGATCAGGTCTGTGCGCTGGAGCGCGGCACCTTCGGGGATGTCTGCGCCAAGTTGCGCGCATTGCATGTCGCTGTCGCCGGGGCATGGGATATCGCAGGCGGTGAGCGCGGCCTGGATCAGGCCGGAGCAGTCGATCCCAAGCGTGGAGTTCCCGCCCCAGAGGTAGGGGACGTTAAAGTGAAGCTGCGCGATTGTCGCCGGGTCATCGAAAGGGCGGTCCAGCGGGCGGAGGTGCTTTTTGGGGATGAAGCCCCAGTTCGTTTCATAGAATTTGCGGCGCTCATCCAGTACCTGCAATTTCGCTGCGAAAGGCAGGTGGCGGACCATCTGCGATTTGAAATCTTCATCTGCGTAGGCATGTGTTGCCAGAGTTGCGACCCGGTGAGTGACGGGCACGAAGTCGCTGAGGAATGCCGGATGTGTATAACCCACGTAGCCGTCTTCGCAGACAACGAATGCGAAGTCTTTGGTTTCTTCCAGAACATTGACCGCTTCACCGCACAGCTTTTCCCGATCACGGGGGCCATTTGGGCGTTCGGTTGAAATATCAACGGTGCATGAGCTGATCGTCTTGCGGGTGCCGGCTGTGAAGGTCACACCGTGGATCTGCCCCCGCAGGCTGTCGTGTGCGACCCTTTCGTTTGCCGGATGCGTCCGCCGGTCCGTCACAGGTTCAACAGTTTCGGCAGCGCATCGAGGATGGCGCGTGCGCCCATGCCGACACCGCCTTTGGGCCGCGCAGGCGCGGCGTTTGGTTGCCAGCCGTAGATATCGAAGTGAATGTAAGGGGCCTCGACGAAGCGCCGCAGGAAGAGTGCCGCTGTGATGCATCCGGCCATGCCCCCTTTGGGTGCGTTGTCCAGATGCGCGATACCGGGTTCGATCATGCTCTCGTAAGGATCGTGGAAGGGGAGGCGCCAAACCGGGTCGGCAACTTTTGCTGCACTTTTGGCAAGCGCGGTTGCGTGCCCGTCGTCATCCGTGAAAAAGGGCGCGATATCGGGGCCGACCGCGACCCGTGCCGCCCCGGTGAGTGTCGCCATCGAGATGACGAGGTCGGGTTCGTCTTCATCCGCGAGCGTCAAAGCATCCGCCAGCACCAGTCGCCCTTCGGCGTCGGTGTTGTTGATTTCAACCGTGAGGCCCTTGCGGCTGGTCAGGATGTCTTGGGGCCGGAAGGCGTTGCCGTCGATGCTGTTTTCCACTGCCGGGATCAGCAGGCGCAACCGCAGCGGCAGATTCAAAGCCATGATCATATGCGCAAGGCCGAGTGTTGTGGCAGCACCCCCCATGTCCTTTTTCATCAGCCCCATCGAGCTTCCGGGTTTGATGTTCAGCCCGCCTGTGTCAAAACACACGCCCTTGCCCACAAGTGTCAGCAGCGGGCCAGTATCGCCCCAGCGCAGATCAAGCAAGCGCGGCGGACGGGCCGAGGCGCGCCCGACGGTGTGGATCATCGGGAAGTTGGCGGGGATCAGATCATCGCCAATGATTTCATTCAATTCAGCGTCGTGGTCGCGGGCAAGTTGTTGTGTGGCTTCCGAAAGTTCGACCGGTCCCATGTCAGAGGCAGGCGTGTTGATCAGATCGCGGGCGAGCGCTTCACCGGCGGCGATGGCCTCAAGCCGGTTCGCGTCAACGCCTTCGGGTGCGATCAATCCGGCGGCTTCGGGGGCCTCTTTGCGATAGCGGTCAAAGGTATAGGATTCCAGAAGCCACCCAAGGGCAGCCTCTTCAAGGGCTTGGCCCTTAAGGCCGGCGGCGATGGTGTATGTTCCTTGCGGCAAAAGTCGTGCGGCTTTGGCAATCGCAAAGCGCCCGCGCTTGCGGCTGGAAGCAGTGCCTTGCCCAACAAGGGCCAGCGCGATCTTGCCATTCGCATCCGGCACCGTCTGCACCTGCCCGTCTTTGCCTGAGAACCCATGCGCCTGCGCCCAAGCGCTGGCTGCTTTGGGGATCGTGTCCGCATGGTCAGCGTCGATCACATAAAGCGGGATTGCATCAGGCGTTGGGTCGGCGAAGGTGAGGGGCATGCAATTGTCCTGTTGTTGTCAGGCCCAACCTAGCGGCTTGGACAAGGGCGGCAAGCCTTATGGCAAAAGCTTATCGCGCAGCACCGTCAGAATGGCCGCCCTGTCAGTGGGGATGTGATGCATCCCAAGGTACGTCGCATAGAACAGTTGCGCGTGGCGTTCGGCATCTGGCCCGGCTTCGGCGAAGAGCGTGGTGAGGTAGGCGATGCGTTGCTTTGTCACCTTTTGCACGGCATCTGCCGCAAGCGGGTCATAGCGCGCCCAGTCGATGATCGCCGGTTCCGCCCCTGCCCCGCCAACGTCGGTGCGCATCTGGCTGGATTGTGCGATCAACGCATCAAGCCGGTCATGCGCGCTGCCCTTCATGTGCTGGATCGCGGCGATGACTTCACCGGTGGCGTGGGTTTCCCAGGAAGACAACATGGCCGCTTTGAGTGCGGCAAGGTCCTTAAAGTGCCAGTAGAACGATCCTTTGCTGACCGACAAGTCCCGCGCGATGGGTTCGACCCGGATCGCTTGCGGCCCAGCGCGGGTGAGCGCGCGAAAGCCTGCTTTGATCCAATCCTCAGAGGTGAGTTGTGCCTTTGCCATGGCTCACCATACGGCAGCGTATTGAGGGGTACAAGATACCTAACATACGTAAGCGTATGGAATAGCGAACAAGCAATCGGTCAGCGCAGGAGGGCGCAGATGTTCGCCCCTCCCGGTCAGATGGCGCCCTGAAAGCTCCACACCTCGGTCATGGCAAGATCAAAGCAGCGTTCAAGGCGGCCCAGCGTCGCCTCAAGCGCGACGCCATTGCCCTGCCGGGCGGCATCCGAAACATGCGTGGCGGCCAGGGCCAGCTCTGTCAGGCCGATTTGCCCGGAAATGGCAGCAATCCGGCGGGCAGGCATCATCATATCCGCAAAGCGGCACATGTGATGGATTGTGCGCAACTCGGTCAACCGCGTGCCGATATCGGCCAGCGTGCGGCACACCGTATCCTCTGCCGCGTCTTCGCCGTAGGCCTGAAGCAGGTTCGCCAACGGGTCAGGATCAAGCCAAAGTTGGCCTTTGAACTGCAACACCCGCACGGGTGAAGGCGACTGGGCGGCAGAGGCCTGAGGGATCATCTTTTGTTTCATGGCGCCCTTCTACCCAATGGTGGTTCCCAGAAGGTTGATGGCGCGTACAGAAATAACTCGAAATTCGTGAAAATGCGGCGTATCTGTCGATCCGTCGATAGACGAAGGGACCCGCCATGCCACATCGCAAACCATTGCCAGACTATCTTGTGCGCCGTTTTCATGGCTGGAAGGCCACGACATACGACCAGAACCCAAGCTGGTATCGCCAACTGGCCGAAACCGGCCAGCACCCCCGCGCAATGGTCATTTCCTGCTGTGACAGCCGGGTGCATGTGACCCAGATCTTCGGGGCCGATCAGGGCGAGTTTTTTATTCACCGCAATATCGCGAACCTTGTGCCGCCCTATCAGCCCGATGGCTTGCAGCACGGCACCTCGGCGGCGGTGGAATATGCGGTGACCGCGTTGAAGGTCAGCCATCTGATCGTGATGGGTCATTCCAGCTGCGGCGGTGTGCAGGGGTGCTATGACATGTGTTCGGGGAAAGCCCCCGCCCTTGAGGATAAGGCGAGCTTTGTGGGCCGGTGGATGGATATCCTGCGCCCGGGCTTTGAGCGTCTGGGAGACGGAAGCGAGGAGGACCGCCGCGCGCAGCTTGAGAAAGAGGCCGTGCTGGTGTCGCTTGAGAACCTGATGACGTTTCCCTTTGTCGCCGATGAAGTGGGCACGGGCCGCTTGTCGCTGCATGGGCTGTGGCATGACATCGGGGCGGGGACGTTGGAGAACTTTGATTATGAGCAGAATAGGTTTGTGATGATTTGAAGGTTGCGGGCCGCGTGCTTAGGTTGATGGGATGGAGGGACTCGGATGACTGAGGCGGAGAAGGCTTATGCGGCGGCGGAGCGGCTGATTGAAGAAGCCTTGAGCTGGCGCGTTGTAAAGTTGGATTTCTCAGTCGCCAAAACGCGAGCTTTGTCGACAATTCCGCCAGGGATTGCGGCTTTGGAGCATTTGAATTCCGTCAGCTTTCAAAAGACTCAGATCTCAGACCTGCGACCGATCTCTGGGTTGGCAAGAATTACAACGCTTAATCTAAACGACACCAATGTATCTGACCTTTCTCCCATCCGAGAACTGACGCAGATCACATCACTCTATCTCCGAAACACGAGCGTTACCGATCTTTCTGCCATCAAGCACATGAGTAAAATTACTAAACTTGATCTGGCTGGATCGAAGATCACTGACTTACGGAATATACCGAAGTTTGTACCATTTTATTGGTTGGATATTTCGCAAACAAGAATAAGCGATTTAAGTCCACTTCTAGACATTAAAATTTCCAAGAATAGCACTCCATTTCTTTTAAAAATTACAAATACTCCCGCAGCAATAAGCGACCCGCGCCTCGCAGAAATTGACGCGATGGAGGATCACCCGGAACGTGTCAAGACGCTATTAACTTATCTGGCTGATGCATGGAGGCCGTCAGCTGAATTTGAAACAAGTGTCCCTTCGCAGGACACGTTCCTTCCAGTAGAAGTAGAAGATGACCGTCTCGAAATCGCTGCTAGCGTACCAAACGAGGCCGAACGTGATGAGCGGCTTAAGGCCGCATTGCATGAGCGATTGCGACCCAAAGCCGAAGACCTCGCCCGCCTTGCCGGTAACCAATACATGCGCCTTGCCGCGCGTGCCCGGGCTTTGACGACGCAAGTTGATTGCGACTTTGCTGAACTTGATATGCTGCTGATCCATCTTGAGTTCGCAGATCTTGCAGAACTTTCAAAGATTGGCGCGGAAGACGACTTGGAATTTACGCCCGAGATTGTCGCCGCGCTAAATGATGTGCTGCGCCTTGGGCCGGGTTTGACACTTGATAATCCTGACGTTGAACTGATGCTTGAGCGCGAGCGGCGCTTACGCGAAGACCCGCAGCCGCAAGACGTGCAGGATGCGCATGACAAGCTGAGCGATGAGATTTCTAAGAACGATGAAATCTTCGGAGATCGGCTGCGCACGATTGAAGCGCAAAACGCGCAGATGCCTTCGGTGCTGAGCGCTGACGCGGCCCAAACTGCCGTTCACCGCAATGTTCTGCTGCGCATTTGGCGTCTCACCGTCGATACTGGCAGCATTAGCGCATTGGGTATCAGTGCGTTGACCTTTATTTTCGCGCAGTGGCCTTCTGTTTTTCCCATCGTCACAAGTTACGGCAGTTTCTTTGCCGATTGGTTCCTTGCTGCGATTGGATCGCTGCCTCAGACGCCGACTGGGTTGCAGGGACTACCAAAGCAGCCGGACGAGAGAACGGAAGCTGAGGACGACGACGATAACTGAACATACGTTCAATTAATTCCTCCTCCCCCCTTGCATCCCCCACCCCTCACGTTAAGTAACCTCAAACAACCGGGGGCTTCTTGATGTCTGGAATACTCGACCTTGCTGCGGCGAATTTGATTTCGCCGATTATCTTAAGCTTTGCGCTTGGATTGCTGGCCGCCCTTGCCCGATCTGATTTGACCATTCCTGAGGCTGTCGCCAAGGGCATGTCGATTTATTTGCTCTTTGCCATCGGCTTCAAAGGTGGCGCGGCGGTCGCGGCTAATGGTGTGGATGCAAAGCTTCTTTCGGCTATTGGCGCGGGCATTGTGTTGTCGTTTGGTCTGCCCTTCATTGCCTTTGCCCTTCTGAAAATCCTCACCAAGCTGTCCCCCTTGGATGCGGCGGCTGTCGCTGCCCATTATGGGTCCATTTCGATTGTGACTTTTGTGGCCGCCACCTCTGTTCTGCAGGGTAGTATGATCCCTTCTGAGGGCTATATGGTTGCTGTTGCCGCCGCGATGGAGGCCCCCGCCATTCTGTCCGCCCTTTGGCTTGTTGCCCGCAGTGGTGGGACCGGCAAGATGGAACCCGAATTGCTGCGCGAGATCATGTTGAATGGGTCCATTGTTCTGCTGGTTGGTGCCTTCTTTATCGGTGCGGTCACAGGCGAAGAGGGGCTGGCCCAAATCGCCCCCTTTATCATCACGCCCTTTCAAGGTGTCCTGTGTCTGTTCCTTTTGGATATGGGCCTGATTGCGGGCCGTGGTTTGCGCCAAGCCAAGGGGATCGTGTCCTTGCCGATGGTTGCCTTTGGCATCCTGATGCCGATGATTGGCAGTGTCCTTGGTCTTGCCATGGGTATGCTGATCGGTCTGTCCCTTGGTGGCATTGTTCTGATGATGGTTCTTTCTGCCTCGGCCAGTTACATCGCCGTTCCTGCCGCGATGCGTGTCGCTTTGCCAAAAGCCAATCCGGCGGTATATCTGACCCTATCCCTTGGGGTGACTTTCCCCTTCAACCTAACCCTTGGCATTCCCATTTATCTTGCCATTGCCCAGACCGTGACCGGAGGCTGATATGGACGTCCACGACGCAAAACGCGTATCAATCGTGATCGAAAAACCGATGCAAGGCCGCCTGACCGATGCCTTGGTCGACGCTGGCGTGACCGGCTATACCGTGATGCCTGTTGAGGGCGGATCGGGCCGGTCGGGACAATGGACCCGTGATGGCCAGTTGGGTCGCTCTGGCATGGTGAATGTCGTGTGTTTGATCAAGCCTGAGCGTCTGGATGCTTTGCTTAAAGCCGCCTTCAAGGTCGTTGAGGCCCATATCGGTGTCGTCTCGGTCACCGATGCCCAAGTGCTGCGCGCAGAACGCTTTTGATGGCAGGGGCAAACCGCCGCATCGTTCTGAATGCCCGCCCGAACGGGTTGCCGGATGACGATACACTTCGCCTTGAGACGGCTGATGTCCCAAAGGCTGGCAAGGGCGAGATGCTGTTGCGCACGCTTTATTTGTCCCTTGATCCCTACATGCGCGGCCGCATGAATGATGCAAAGTCTTACGCGGAACCTGTGAAGATTGGAGAGGTCATGACCGGGCAGGTTGTGGCCAAGGTTATCACGTCAGATTGCACAGGCTTTGCCCCCGGTGATTTTGTTTTGGCCGGCAGTGGCTGGCAGGACTACGGCGTATCAGACGGCACTGATGTGCTGAACCTTGGGTCTGATCCGCAGAACCCGTCATGGTCGCTCGGCATTTTGGGGATGCCCGGATACACCGCCTATGCAGGCCTTTTGAAGATCGGAGAGCCGCAACCGGGTGAAACTGTTGTGGTTGCCGCCGCCTCTGGCCCCGTTGGTGCGACTGTTGGCCAGATTGCAAAGATTAAAGGCTGCCGTGTTGTGGGTGTTGCAGGCGGACCCGAGAAATGCGCCCATGTGGTCGACACCCTAGGCTTTGATGCCTGTATTGATCACAAGGCGGATGATTTTGCAGAGCAGCTGAAAACCGCCTGCCCGGATGGGATTGATGTGTATTTTGAAAACGTCGGTGGCAAGGTGCTGTATGGTGTGCTGCCCCTGCTGAACCCCTTTGCGCGGATGCCGGTGTGTGGTGTTGTGTCGTGGTACAACCTAACTGGCCTGCCTGAGGGGCCGGATTTCGGCCCGGCGATCATGGGTACAATCCTGCGGATGAAGGTGAAGGTGCAGGGCTTCATCATCTTTGATAGCTTCCCGAAAGAGACCTATCAGGAGTTTGTGCGGGATATGACCGGCTGGCTGGACGAGGGGCGCGTGCAGTACAAGGAACAGGTTGTTGAAGGGCTGGAGAACGCCCCGGCAGCGCTGAACGACCTGCTGCTTGGGAAAAGCTTTGGGAAGATGGTCGTGAAGGTGGGTTAAAGCCTTTGCCCCCATGGGGGTGAGGCCACGCGCATAAATTTTATGGCGTGGCCCCAAGTCTTTATGCGCGTTTGCGCTTTACAAGGCCAAGTCCGCCAAGCCCTGCAAGCAGGAACAATGCCGAAGCTGGGAGCGGAACCGCAGAGATAGCCTGACCACGGATTTCTCCGCCTGGAACTGCGTCAGTGTGAATGTTGAAGTAATATTCCGCGTTATTCAGGCCTGCGACAAAATCATCAAAGCTTTCACCAAAGCCAGAGATTGCCGTCGCATCCGCATATGAAAGATCATTCACATTAACCATAAAGCCCAAGGCCGTTTCGGTGTAGCTGCTGCCGAACACGAAAGGCACTGCAACAGGCCCCTGGGCACCGGCAACGCCATCGTGAATGTGGATCGGCCCCAAGGCCGCATTCGCGCCATCCACAAACGCATCCGCAAGATTATCCAGCGAGATGCCAACAACTTCAAGCAGCAGATCAAGCGTTTGCGCTGATGTATCGACGCTAAGTTTTGCAGAACCCGTCGCATCCGAGTCCGAAACATTCACGGTTTGCGCAGAATTGAGGGTGGATTCAAAATTAAGCGTTGCTGCTTGAACTGATCCGCCCACGACCGCAATAGCGGCCGATGCCAGGATAGGTTTAAACATAAAGAGTACTCCTCGTACATGGCGTCTGGTCGGGTTGTCCGGCCAGATCGAAGAGGCCAGAAAGACCGCCGCCCATCGAAGGTACGTTTTGTTAACCATGAAAGTTTCATCGGGGATGTGTCACTGTTCTTACGGCCCAGTCGCAACCAAGCGATATATCCTGTGCCAGATCGCCGGACACCGGAAGTTCGGGTTACGCGTGGAACGGTTTAGGCATCCCATCACGCGGACTTGGGCCCCACAAGCAAAAGGCCCCGCTTTCGCAGGGCCTTTTCCAAATTCAAACGTCCACGCAGCCTAGCCCTTTTTCAGGCACTCCCGTCCCAGAAGCTCTGCGATCTGCACCGCATTCAGCGCGGCACCCTTGCGTAGG
>CAYPVL010000044.1:0-25794 GCA_964414165.1 uncultured Cognatiyoonia sp. | reverse complement strand
CGCGATTTCCTCAATCGCGACGGTGTGGGCCAGATAGGACATGCCCGCCCCGCCGTATTCTGGATCGACAGTGACACCAAGCAAGCCAAGTTCGCCCATTTCTTTCCAAAGTTTGGCCGGAAATTGGTTGTCGCTGTCAATGCGCGCAGCCATCGGCTTGACCCGTTCTTGCGCCCAAGCATGCACCATATCGCGCAGGGCATTAACATCGTCACCCAGATCAAAGGGCATTGAGGCGAGGAACATGGGGCAGGCTCCTTGAATTGAACGCATGTTCATTTAACAGGTTATTTGCACGTGTGTCGAGTCACATTCATGCGTGCCAAGACCCCTCTATTCTGCCGCCTGCCCCTGAAACACCGCCGCCACTTCGCCCCGGATGATCCGCGCGATCAGCGCGCAGTCCTCAAGGCTGAAGGTGAGCGGCAACCGCATGTCCACGATCCCGGCAAGGATTCGATCTGTGGCTGGCATCGGCGTGCTGGGTGCATAACGCCAGCTGTCATAACGGCTGGTAAAGCCCGCAGGTTCGGCCCCGCCGAACCATTTAAGTTCGACCCCGCGCGCGCCACAACGCGCGATGACCTCTGCAACGGCAGCAGGCGACCAGTCAAGCAGCAGGAACTGGAAAGAGGAGGCGACAAAGGATTCCTCCGCCGGGCGATGGGGCAGCGTCAACCCCGGCACATCCGCCAGCCCTTCGGCCAACACTGCATATCGCTTATTCCAGCGCTGCGCCTGCACCGAAAGGTCCCGCAGCTGCGGACGCAGGATGGCCGCGCGCAAATTATCCATTCGCCCCGATATATTGGGGGTCTCATATTTGATCTGCGCGAAGGTCTCGACCGGCGGGGCGGCCCGGTGCCGCTCGAACAGCATATAGCTTCCTGACAGCATGATCGCGCGGGCCATCCCCTCGGCATCATCCGAGATCAGCAAACCACCCTCGCCTGAATTGATATGCTTGTAAGTCTGCGTCGAATAACACCCGAACTTGCCCCATCGACCCGATGGCACCCCATCCCAAGCGGCCCCCATCGTATGCGCACAATCCTCGATCACGGTGACGCCTGCGGCATCGCACATGTCCATCAGTTTGTGCATATCGCACAGATGCCCACGCATGTGGGACAGCATCAAAACCTGCGCCTGATCCAGCTTGGCAGCCAGATCATCCAAGTCGATCACGAGATTTTCGGTGACGCCGACAAAAACCGGCACCGCCCCGACGCTCGCAATTGCACCCGGCACGGGGGCAAGGGTGAAGGCATTGGTCAGGACCCTGTCGCCATAGGCGACGCCACAGGCACGCAAAGCGGTCGCCATCGCATAACCGCCAGAGGCAACGGCAAGGCAGTATTGCGCACCAACGCTGGCCGCGAACTCCTCCTCAAGCAGTGCCGTCTCGGCGATCTCATCTCCACTGGTGTTGTAGCGATGCAAGCGCCCGTGCTGCATGACGGCATTGGCCGCAGCAATCCCTTCCTCAGGGATCGGTTCTTGTTGGGTGAAACTGCCTGTGAATCTGTCTGTCATAACAAATACTGTCCCTGCGCGCGCAGCCTGCGTCAATGGGGGTCAGCCAATCAATGCGCGCACAATGCGGGGCAAGTCCGCGTAATCATCAAGCAGGGCTTCGGGGTTCAGGGCGGCCATATCCTCGCCACTGGGGCCAAAGGTCACAAGGATGGACGGCAGCTTTGCATTGGCAGATGTGTCCCGGTCGGTCTTGGTGTCCCCGACCAGAACCGCGCGGGCGGGATCACCGCCCGCTTGGCGAATAGTCTCGAACAAATGTGCAGGATCAGGCTTGCGCACTGGCAAACTGTCGGCCCCAAGCATCGCACCAAACACATCGCGCACACCAAGGCGGGTCAGCAGATCTTCGGCAAGGCCCGCCGGCTTATTGGTACAAATTGCAACGGCATATCCGTCTGATTTCAGGGCGGCAACGGCATCCATCGCACCGGGGTACATGACCGTATGGGTATCCAGATCACGGGCGTAATGATCCAACAGGGGTTGATACTGGGCATCAACCTCTTTCTCGCCAAACCCCTCAACCCGGCTAAATCCAAGGCGCAGCATGGCCCGCCCGCCCTTCAAGGCTGTGCCCGCATCGCGCCTGTCCAGTAAATCACCCAAGCCCAGATCGCGAAAACACGCATTGGCCGCCGCCAATAAATCCCCAGAAGTATCTGCCAACGTCCCATCCAGGTCGAAAACAACTGTGCGCATAACCAAATCCCCTTTTCATACTTCTGTAACGATCAGAAACGGGATGTGAAGCGCAAACACTTGTGTTCACCGCAGGCCAAGCTACAAGGCACGTCTTAAGAAACCGGGGGCGTCTCCGGGAAATGGGACGACCGTTATGACCACAGCATTCATTATTCTTGGAGCAGGCAAAGGCACGCGGATGAACTCTGACCTGCCAAAGGTCTTGCATCAAATCGGCGGAGCGCCCCTGCTTGTGCACGCGATGAAGTCAGGCGAAAGCCTTGATCCCGCCGCAACCGTCGTGGTTGCCGGACACGGGGCAGAACGTGTGGAAAAGGCCGCCAAGGCGTGGAACCCGGACGTCAAAGTCGTGCTTCAGGAAGAACAGCTTGGCACCGGGCATGCGGTCAAACAGGCGCATGCGGCTTTAAAAGATTTCGAGGGGCTTGCGATTGTCCTTTACGGGGATACACCCTTTATTTCACCCGAAACCCTTGAGAAAATGCGCGACAAGACGGCGACAGATGATGTGGTCGTGCTTGGCTTTCATGCCGCTGATCCCGCACGCTATGGGCGGCTTGTGACCAATGGGGCCAAGCTTGAAAAGATCGTTGAATTTAAGGACGCGAACGAGGCCGAGCGCGCCATAACCCTTTGCAACAGCGGTGTTTTAGCGGCTGACGCACAGACGCTTTTTGCGCTGCTTGATGCGGTTGGTAATGACAACGCAGCAGGCGAATACTATCTGCCCGACATTGTCGGCATCGCCCGTGACCGCGGCATGTCAGCCAGTGTTGTGGCCTGCGACGAAGCAGAAACACTTGGCATCAATTCACGCCCCGAACTGGCCAAGGCCGAGGCGCTGTTCCAGTCCAAAATGCGCCAAAAGGCCATGGAGGATGGCGTCACCATGCCTGCCCCCGACACGGTATACTTTGCCCATGACACGGGCATCGGACGCGAGGCGGTAATCGAACCCTACGTGGTTTTCGCCCCCGGCGTTACAGTCGAAAGCGGGGCCACGATCCGGGCGTTTTCGCATCTGGAAGGCTGTCATGTGTCGCGCGGCGCAGTTGTCGGCCCCTATGCACGGCTGCGCCCCGGCGCAGAATTGGCCGAGGACAGCAAGGTCGGCAACTTTGTGGAAATCAAGAAAGCCGCAATCGGCGAAGGGGCCAAGGTCAACCACCTGTCCTATATCGGCGATGCCGAAGTCGGGGCACGCGCCAACATTGGTGCAGGCACGGTGACCTGCAATTATGATGGCTATTTCAAGCATAAAACAGTCATAGGGGAAGCGGCCTTTATCGGCTCGGACACGATGCTGGTGGCCCCCGTCACGGTGGGCGCTGGCGCGATGACGGGCAGCGGATCAACCATTACCGAGGATGTGCCAGACGGCGATCTTGGGGTCGGCCGTGCGCGCCAGCGCAATGTGACAGGCTTTGCGACAAAGCTATTTGAAAAACTGAAAAAGCGTAAAGACGCAAAGCATTAAAGGACGACGTTCATGTGTGGAATCGTTGGTGTTCTGGGTAATCACGAAGCAGCCCCCCTTTTGGTCGAGGCACTGAAGCGGCTTGAATATCGCGGCTATGACAGCGCCGGGATCGCGACGATCAGCGGCAAAACGCTGGATCGGCGACGTGCTGTTGGCAAGCTTGTGAACCTTGGGGATCTTTTGGTGCACGAACCCTTGGCCGGGAAATCAGGCATCGGCCACACCCGCTGGGCCACCCATGGCGTGCCAAACGTCAAAAACGCCCACCCCCACAAAGCAGGCGGCGTGGCTGTTGTGCACAACGGAATTATCGAAAACTTCCGCGAACTGCGCAGTGAATTGGGCGAAAAAGGCATCGGCTTTGAAACCGATACAGACACAGAAACCGTTGCCCTGCTTGCCCAGTATCATATCAGCCAAGGCAAAACCCCTGTTGAAGCGGCAACCGCCACCATCGCGCAGCTTGAAGGGGCCTATGCGCTTTGCTTCTTGTTTGAAGGCGAAGATGATTTGCTGATTGCGGCGCGCAAAGGGTCTCCTTTGGCGATTGGGCATGGGAATGGCGAGATGTTCGTCGGCTCTGACGCGATTGCGCTGGCCCCGATGACAGACCAGATCACCTATCTGGAAGAAGGCGATATGGCCGTTCTGACACGCACATCGCTGGAAATCCGCGACGCGGCAGGGGCCTTGGCCAACCGTGACCAGCGCACCATCAAAATGGATACAGCGCGGGTCGATAAATCTGGCTACAAGCACTTCATGGCGAAAGAAATCGCCGAACAACCCACTGTTTTGCAAGGCGCTTTGGCCCATTACATTGGTGATGACGGTGTCATCCTGCCCGAACCCGGCCTTGATTTCCGCCAAGTGGAACGGATGACGCTTGTGGCCTGCGGCACCGCATTTTATGCCTGTATGGTTGCGAAATACTGGTTCGAGCAAGTGGCGCGCTTGCCCATCGAAATTGATGTGGCCTCCGAATTCCGCTACCGCGAACCGCCCGTGACAAAGGGCACGGTTGCTCTGTTCGTCAGCCAATCAGGCGAAACCGCCGACACATTGGCCGCGCTGCGTTATATGCATGAAAAGGCGGACAAAATCCTGTCAGTGGTGAACGTCCCAGAAAGCTCTATCGCGCGGGAAAGCGATCTGGCCCTGCCGATCCTTGCAGGCGTCGAAATCGGCGTCGCCTCGACCAAAGCGTTCACCTGCCAACTCACAACGCTTGCGATGCTTGTCCTGAAAGCCGCGCAAGACCGGGGTGAAATGACCCCTGCCGAGGTGCAAGATAAGCTTGCAGCCCTGCGCGGATTGCCCGGTGTGATGAACATCGCCCTTGGGATCGAAGAACGCTGCAAAGACATCGCACAAGAACTGGCCGAGGCGCGGGATATTCTGTTTCTGGGACGCGGACAGATGTATCCGCTGGCCCATGAAGGCGCGCTAAAGCTGAAGGAAATCAGCTATATCCATGCCGAAGCTTATGCATCAGGTGAACTCAAGCACGGGCCTATCGCCCTTGTCGACAACCACGTGCCCGTCATCGTTATGGCCCCGCGCGACGGGCTGTTCGACAAAACCGTCAGCAACATGCAAGAGGTTATGGCGCGCGGCGGAAAGGTCCTGCTGATCTCGGATCAAAAGGGGGTTGATGAAGCCGGCGAAGGCGTCTGGCAGTCCATCGTGATGCCCGAAATTGACGACTTCCTTGCCCCGATCCTGTACGCAGTCCCGGCACAGCTTTTGGCCTATCACACGGCCATCGCAAAAGGCACAGATGTCGATCAACCGCGCAACCTTGCGAAATCTGTCACTGTCGAATGACACCAGAAGCCGCCATCGCTGCCCTTGGGTCTGATCCGGGGAAAGCGCAGGATATGAAGGCCTATCACAAGGTGGACCGCCCCTATCTGGGCGTCGCAAACCCAGTGATTGATGCCCATGTCAAAGACTGGCGCGCAGCCTGCACATTGGACGAACGGCTTGCACTGGCATCAGGCCTTTGGGACAGCAACATCCATGAAGGGCGGCTGGCCGCGGCCAAACTGCTGACCCAAGCCCGCATCCGCCCTGATGACACCGGCGCATGGGATTTGATCATCACTTGGGTCCCCACATTCGATGCCTGGGCCGTGGCCGATCACGCCAGTATCGCCGGGCAAAAACGGCTGGTCGCCGACCCTGCCCGCTTGGACATTGTGGAAACATGGATCACATCAGATCACATGTGGACGCGCCGCGCAGCCTTTGTGATGACCCTGCCCTGGACCAAACAGAACCACCCGAAACCCGCCGAATTGGAAGCGCGCGCCCGGGTGCTAGGCTGGGCTGCGACACTGGTCACAGACCACGATTGGTTCATTCAAAAGGCCATCGGCTGGTGGCTGCGGGATCTGTCAAAGCATGATCCTGACCGGGTCAAAGCGTTCCTTACCAAACATCAAGACGCGATGAAGCCTTTCGCGGTCAAAGAAGCGGCGCGCAAACTTAGCGTTTAAAAACAGTGACCTCAGGCAAGCCCGTCAACGGGGCCTCGATCAGACGCATCGCTGCAAGGCTTATCTGACTGCCCGACCCTGCCGCCCCGCCCGATGGGCGCAACTCGACATTCACGGAATTGCCCTGATATTCGACCCGGCCTGGTGTCAGCGTCGTCACAAGCGGCGTTTTCAACCAAATCCCCGGATCAGCAGGCGGCCCAAGGGACGCAATCGTCGTGCCCAGTTCATTGCTTGGCGCAGGGGCGGGTTCCACGGCCAAAGCCTCGGCCCGGTCTTCGGCGGTTGTCGTGTCAAACTGTTCGACCGTGCGCGCGGTTGGCGGTGGCGGCGGTGGCGGCGTTGGATCCAACGTCTCAACCGGTTCTTCCGGGGTTTCAACGACCTCAACCGGGGCCGCAGCCGGTGTCAGCAAACCCTGCAAGGAAGGGGATTCACAGGCGGCCAGTGTCAGAACGGGGATCAGTGCGAAATATCTCATGGTTGTGATCCTAAAAGCTGGGGCGCGGCGCGACAAGGGGGCGCAATCCCCTTGCGCAAACCAGCGCCCGACCGTAGCGTTCAGGCCATGACCGCCCCATTAATTGACCCCTTCGCCCGTGCCATCAGTTATCTGCGTGTGTCCGTGACAGATCGCTGCGATTTTCGCTGCGTCTATTGCATGTCCGAGAATATGACCTTTCTCCCAAAGAAAGATCTGCTGACTCTGGAAGAACTTGATCGGATGTGTTCAGCCTTTGTGCGCCTTGGCGTGCGCAAACTGCGGATCACGGGGGGTGAACCGCTGGTGCGGCGCGGAATCATGACCTTCTTTGGCGCGATGTCGCGGCATCTGGAAACTGGTGCTTTGGATGAGTTGACGCTGACAACCAACGGCTCGCAACTTGCCAAATACGCCAGTGATCTTTACGCCGCCGGGGTGCGCCGGGTGAATGTATCACTTGATACCTTGGATGAAGCGAAATTCGCCGAAGTCACCCGCTGGGGGCGCCTCCCGCAGGTTTTAGCCGGGATCGAAGCGGCGTTGACCGCGGGGCTGAAGGTCAAGATCAACACTGTTGCCCTTAAGGACTTCAACGAAGACGAACTGTTCCGGCTTACCGACTGGTGCGCTGATCTTGGGATGGATTTGACCTTTATTGAGGTGATGCCCATGGGCGATATCGGCAATGAAGATCGGATTGGGCAATATTGGTCGCTGAAAGATCTGCGCGCCACGCTTGCGACACGCAGCGAACTGATCGACCTTACAGACCAAACCGGCGGCCCCGCCCGCTATGTGCGCCTTAAAAAAACTGGCCAACGCATTGGTTTTATTACGCCTTTATCCCATAACTTTTGTGAAAGCTGCAACCGCGTGCGCATCACCTGCACCGGTGAAATCTACACGTGCTTGGGCCAAGAAGGCCATTCCGACCTGCGCGCACCGCTGCGGTCCTCCGAAAGCGATAAGGTCCTCGAAGACGCGATCCGCGCAGCCATCACGCTCAAACCCAAAGGGCACGACTTCGACTATTCGCGCCAAACGGTCGACGGCCAAGTCAGCCGCCACATGAGCCACACAGGCGGATAAAAGCGCAACTCAATCTCTCTTTGGTTTTGAAATATCCCGGGGGAGCGCAGCGGGGGCAGAGCCCCCTCCACTCCAAGCACGCCCCCTAAAACCCGAACTGAAGCGCCGCCGCCTCGCGAAACCCCGGTATACTGCGCGACAACTCCGCTACTTCCTGCGTGATAAAGCGACGCACATCCGCATCTGCGCTGCGATACTGGATCGCCAAAGCCTGCAACAACCGGTCGCGCGTGACATCTGGCAGGTTCGACTGCCGCAAGTACGTATCGCGGATGATCGCCACGCCCTCGGTCCCCGAAAGCTCAATCAAAGCAGTGGCATAAGCACCAGTGTAGCCAATATCGCGATTGACGGCCTGGGCAAGCCCGTCGGCCACAAGGGGCACATAGCGCTGATCCCCCGTCAGCCCCGCAAGCAGAATACGGATCGGGCGGAGGCTTTGATCTGCGACCTCTGGATCATGGGTCAGGTTGCGCACATCGGGCAGATTGGTCTTCTTCAAAACATGGTAAGGCGCGCGGTCCAATTCCTGCAGGGCAAGGCGGCGCATGTTCGGGTTCGCGTTGTTCACAAGCCCGGCAAATACCTGCACCCGGTCGGTATCTGCGCCCAGCTGCCAGTGCGATTGCCGCGCAATGACCACATCCACAAGATCGCGAAAATGGCTGTCCAAAATCGTGATTTCGCGCCAGGGTCCATAGGCCCCGTCGCGGGCCAAAAGTACTGTGCGTTCAGGGCGATCTTGCAGCGCTGAGCTGACCAACGCGCTGGCCGCAATCGGAATCTCGGCAACCTCTGGCCCAAGCAAAGTTTCAACAGGCACAAACCCGGTTGGGTCATTTGGCGACAGGCGCGCCTCGACAACTTGTTCGGTATCAAGCAGCAAATCCACAAAGGTCATGCTCGGCGTATAGCCGTGGAACGCACATGCATGTGCAGCCTGAACACCGCTCAGGCCGATCAGCCCAGAAAATGCCCACGCAATAAGGTGGTTTCTTGTCATCACTGCACCTTTACCAACTGCCATGCTTGAATAGTAACGCAGCCCAAGATCAGGTAAAGGCCTGACCTACCGCCTCGCGAAATAGTCAGCAACGCTGGTGTCGGTCACTGTGTCCCGCTCAATCGCGTCCACGATCCGCATCACGCGCTTGATATGTTTGGCACTTTCCACGGTCTTGTTAGACCCACGGTTAATCTTGGCCTGTAATTCCGCGTTTGACCGCGTGTAATAATGGTTCAACTGGATCGCTGCGTTGGAATAAAATGCCTGGTTCTTGCGATCATCATGTTTGGCCAATAGCCCCGCGTCATTCACTGATATCCCCGCGCCCTCAACATCAAATCCATGCACGCGCACGCCCGTGACACGCGCAGGATCAACAATGCACTTCCAGTTCAGCGCATGGTCTGACCCAAGCGGATCTTTCATCCGCTGCACATAATTCGGCAGAATGCCCCCCGCTGGTGGGTCATCAAAACCGCAGCGCCCGAACATATGCCAAGGGAGCGATACCTGCGCGTGGTACTTCAACGCCACAAGCGCGTCCGGCAAGGATTGCGTGGCCATAGGCACCATGAATTCATCTACATCGATGAATGCCATCCAGCGAAACCCAGCCCCGAAATTGCGCAAACAATGGGCATAAGCCAGCACTTGGTTGTGAATTTCAACTTTCGAACGTCCATCAAATAGCTTTTGATCCCATGGGATTACGGTGACTTTTTCACCTAATACATCACGCAAAATCGGGATGGTTTGATCTGTGCAACCGTTGTCATAGACGATGATCTGATCAACACCAGCCTTGATGTGAAAGTTGGCCCATTCACCGATGTGCGTTTCTTCATTTTTCACGATCAGACAAATCGCAAGCGGCGCGCGTACCTTTGCGGCCTTTGGCGGCGTCAGCCCGATTTTGCTGATAACAGATGATTTCCAGAACATGCGCGGGCCTCTGCAATGCGGCGACGGATGGCTTCGTGATCAAAGCCATCATCGGTTTCGCGGATGTAGTAGTCTTTGGCAAGCCATGTCAGAAACCGCGCGCGCAAAGCGGGATCAAAGCGCAACTGATCCGCATGCGCGAGCGCTTTGCGCAAAGACACCGCATCGCTGGCATGTCGTGTCAAACCGGGCAACGCATAAAAACACCGCCCCGTCGTGATCACCGGCACATCAAAGAACATCGCCTGCAACCCCATGGAAGAATTGCACGTCAGCACACCCCGGCTTCCCCGGATCTGGGCAAAACTATCCGTGGTATTATCAAGCTCCATCCGCGCGCCTGCAAGGATGGCCGCGTTGATCTGCGTGGTCAGCTTGATCTTAGATGAAGGATGTTCTTTCAGCCGCAAGTGCCACCCATCAGGCAAAGACTGCGCGGCCACCGTAAGGGCATTGATGAACCCTTCCATCGACCCGACCCAGCCTGCGAACAACACCATCTGGCTGTCATCGGGCACTTGTAAAGGCACAAAGATATAGGGGCCATCGGCCCCTTGCCCTTCGCTTTGCCCCACATCGGCACGGCGCGACGTGCGTGCGGTGAACTGGTCTTTGAGGGTCGCCAGCAAATCGGGATCGGCCTGAACCCCATCATAAAACGCCACATCCTGCGGAACCGATCCTTCCGCATTCACCCCCGCTGGATCAAGCGTTTTAAAGCCCGGTAAAGGCGCAAGTTCGGCAAACAATCGCGCCGCCCCTGCGTCGCGTGCGCCTTCCATGAAAGCGCGCCGCGTGCCCGTCAGCCCCTGCCAACACAGCGCCATATCATCGGGGTTTTGCATAAAATAACGCCGCGCCCAATTATAACGCCCGCGCAGAAACGCCAGTTTCAAAGCACGGCCCAGCGCGCCTTTGGGTTGTTTCTTGGCGCGCGCCAGACAGTCGCGCGCGCGCGACCGCGTTTCAGGAAAATCCTTGAACGAAAGGGGCCAAGTCGCCAGCCCCTGCCCTTTATCCCCTGCAACAGCCTGAAAGAACGCGGTTTTCGCGGCCCGATTTTCTTTCAGCCAGACAACTTTCATCAGGCAGCGGGCATCCGCTGTTCGACAATCTCGGCCCACCAGCTACAGCCCGCAGGAATCGCATCATCGTTAAAGTTATATTCAGGATGATGAACAGACGCGCTATCGCCATTGCCCACAAGGATGTAGGCGCCGGGGCGTTCTTCAAGCATAAAGGCAAAGTCTTCGCCGCCCATGACCAATGGCGCATCGGCGCAATCACCTGACACAGATTTTGCGACTTGGGCGGCAAATTCCGTCTGTTCTTCGTGGTTCACCATACAAGGATAGCCGCGGTAGTAGGTCACATCGGCCGTCGCCCCAAAGGTCGCGCACACCCCGTTACAGATTTCGTTCAATCGCTTTTCAGCTAGATCGCGCATCTCTTTGGACATGGTGCGCACCGTCCCCTTCATCGTGACGCGCTGCGCGATGACGTTGAAGGCTTTGGACGAACTTTCGATGCTTGTCACCGAAACAACCACCTGATCCACAGGGTCCGCGTTGCGCGATGCAATTGATTGAAGCGCGGTCACACAATGCGCTGCCACCAGCGTGCTATCGACGGTTTCCTGCGGCTTGGCGGCATGCCCGCCTTTGCCTTCGATCACGATATCGAACTGGTCCGTGGCCGCAAAGAACGCACCCGGACGGATCGAGAATGACCCAACCGGTGCGCCCGGCCAATTGTGCATCCCGTAAACCTCATCAATCGACCAGCGGTCCATCATCCCGTCTTCACACATTTCGCGCCCGCCACCGCCGCCTTCTTCGGCAGGCTGGAAGATCACGACGACAGTCCCGTCGAAATTCCGTGTCTCAGCCAAATATTGTGCCGCGCCAAGCAGCATCGCCGTGTGGCCATCATGGCCACAAGCGTGCATCGCGTTCGGGGTCTTGGAGGCATAGTCGAGACCTGTTTGTTCATGAATTGGCAATGCATCCATGTCGGCGCGCAAACCAATGGTTTTACCAGAGTTATTCGTCTTGCCCTTGATCACGCCGACCACGCCTGTGCGCCCAATCCCGGTGACAATCTCATCGCAACCAAAGGCTTTCAGCTTCTCTGCGACAATCGCCGACGTCCGGTGCGTCTCGAATAGGATTTCCGGGTTTTCATGCAGATCGCGACGGATCGCGGTGATGTCGGGCAGAAGTTCGGCAAAGCGGTTCTTAACGGGCATCGGGCTCTCCTGATTTTGGGTTGGTCTATAGGTGGTGCAAGGATCGGAGTTCGGCAAGGGGGTGCCTTACAGATTTGGCCCCAAAGTGAGCTTGTACCCATCCGAAAACCGCGACATGCGAAAGCGCGACAGATCGTGCCCCGCATCCCGCCCTGTGGCAAGCCGCGCCGAAATACGTCCCATCGCAGGCCCAATCCCAAAGCCATGGCCGCACATGCCGGTACAGATTGTGAGGCCGGGGATGGCGGCGCAAGTATCCACCACAGGCACCACATCCGGCATCGTATCAATCATCCCGGCCCAAGCCTGTTTGATCGGGGTCTCGCCGACACTTGGAAAGGTCGCGCTGAAATCACGCGCGAGCTTGGTGACCTTCGACGCATTTGGTTTTGGGTCCAGCACGCGCAACTTCTCAAACGGACTGACCTGATCCCCTGCCCAGCGCCGTGCTGTGCCCCATGCATCGGGGAATCCAGCGGGGGCTTTCGGCAAAAGCCGCGTGCCCAGCGGGTCTTTGATCAACTGCGGCGCAAAGCGCATCAAAGCACGAAACGCATCCGGCCCCACAAACAGTTCATGAAAGCCCGACGGCGCAAGACTATACCCACCATCCTCGCGCCTGCGCCACGCGAGGCGGCCATCGACAGCACCGCCTCTGCAAACATCCGGCAAGGGGGCGGTTTGGGCCACGGTTGCGCACACCGAAAGTTGCGGGATCGACACGCCATGACGGCGCAACAAAAGCGACGACCATGCACCGCCTGCCAGCACAACAGCGCCCGTCTTGATCCGCCCCTTCTCGGTAATTACCCCCGCAACCTGACCCCCTTCAAGGTCCAGCAGCCGCACGGCGCAATCCTCAATGATCGTGGCACCCGCCTCTGCCGCCAGTCGCGCCAAAGCGGGCACAGTCGCCCAAGGTTCGGCCCGGTAATCCGTCGGTGTATAAAGCGCCCCGGCCCAGCGCCGCGCGGCATGGGGCAGATGGGCGGCGACCTCATCTGATGACATAATCCGGCTTGAGACCTGATAGGGTGCCGCCTGATCAAGCCAGTCCTGATATCGCGCCATGTCCGCATTATCAGCAGCCAGATAAAGCGTCCCGGTCTGCTTCAGTCCAATGTCACCCGCCCGTTCGGCAAGCGCAGGCCACATCGCTTGCGCCTCAAGCATGATCGGCAATTCGGCAATGTCGCGCCCCTGCGCGCGGATCCAGCCCCAGTTGCGGCTTGATTGCTCGCCCGCAATGCGCCCCTTTTCAAGGAGGGTCACAGCATACCCGCCTTGCGCCAACTCAAGCGCTGTCATCACACCGATAATCCCTCCACCAATGACGACAACGTCAGCAGATGCAGGCAACGCCGCGCTATGCGAAATAGGCGTCTGGGCCGTGATCATGTGGCCAGATGGGCCACAAGACGCGTCATAAACGCCTCGCCCTGCTGGAACTGATCGACGGTGATGAATTCATTGGGTTGATGCGCTTGGGCGATATCGCCGGGGCCGCAGACCACGGCGGAATAGCCCTTTTCCTGAAACTGCCCCGCCTCGGTGCCGTAGCTGACCACATGGGAACTATTGTCCCCGGTCAGGCGGCGGGCAAGTTCCTCGGCCTTCCCATTCACCTCAGGCTTCAGCCCCGGAATGCCAAAGAATGGCGTCGCGGCGATGGCGCAAGTGGGCTGCACCGCTTTCATCTCGGCCTCGATCTCAGCCACCTTCGCCAGAATGCGGTTGCGCCACGCCTCTGCATCATCGCCTGGCACCACGCGCACATCCATCGCGAAGGCGCAGTCCTTGGCGGTGATGTTATTCGCCGTGCCACCCTTGATCGTGCCGACATGCAAAGACGTGTAAGGCGGGTCGAACACGGCATTAATTTCATTCGGGGTCGCGGCTGCGCTTTCGGCATTCACCCCATTGGCCCAATCAATCAGCTTGGCCGCCATCATGATCGCGGACACGCCTTGATAGGCGATGGAAGAATGCACCTCAAAGCCTTGAAAATGGAATTGAAATCCAAAGCCACCCTTATGGCCTGTGACGACCTGCATCATCGACGGTTCGCCCACCAGAACGGTGCTGGCGCGGGGCATGTCGCTTGCGATCATGTGGTCGATCATGGGCGGCGCGCCAAGGCAGCCGACTTCTTCGTCATAAGACAGGGCCAGTTGCAGCGGGCGTTTCAGGTCTGCCTTGCTTGCGGCCACAAGCGCCGACACCGCCAGCGCATCAAAGCCTTTCATGTCACAGGTCCCACGACCAAACAGCTTGCCGTCTTTTTCGGTCACAGTGAACGGGTCGGTATCCCACGCCTGCCCGTCCACAGGCACAACATCCGTATGCCCCGACAGCACGACACCCCCGTCCACTTGCGGGCCAACATGGGCGTAAAGCGACGCCTTCGTGCCATCATCATTATAAACGCGGGTCGCGCTGATCCCGTGATCGCCAAGATAGCCTTCGACAAAATCAATCAGGTCCAGATTGCTGTCGCGGCTGACCGTCGGAAAGCCGATCAGCCTATCTATCAACTGACGCGCGTTCATTTCAGAACAAAGTGGTCAGGGCCAACTTCCCGGTAGCGGCTTGGTGCGGGGTCGTAGGTTGTGGGATGCACGGGCGATGGGATGGGCGAGAAATCAAGATCACCCACCAGCTTGCGCTCACGTGGATCAGCAACAGGGACAGCAGAAAGCAGCTTTTGCGTATACGCATGCTGCGGGTTCTCAAAGATCGCACGGCGCGGCCCAATCTCAACAATCCGACCCAGATACATGACGCCAACGCTGTGGCTGACGCGTTCGACGACGGCCATATCATGACTGATAAACAGGTAGGAAATGCCCAGTTCTGCCTGCAATTCCATCATCAGGTTCAGCACTTCGGCTTGCACGGATACATCAAGCGCGCTGACCGCCTCGTCTGAAACAATCAACTTCGGATTCAACGCCAGAGCGCGCGCAATCGCGATGCGCTGACGCTGCCCGCCGGAAAGTTCATGGGGATAGCGCTGCATGTAGGAACGCGGCAATTGCACCCGGTCAAACAGCCCCGCGACGCGGGCCATGCGTTCATCAGCGGTGCCGATGTTGTAGTTGATCAACGGTTCCAGCACCTGATCTTCCAGCGTCATCTGTGGGTTCAGCGACGCAAACGGATCCTGAAACACCATCTGCATATCGCGGCGCGCCTCGCGCAATTCACGGGTGTTCAGCGCGATGATATCCTTGCCATCAAGGATCACAGACCCCGACATCGGTTCAACCAACCGCAACAATGAGCGGCCACAGGACGACTTGCCGCACCCCGATTCCCCCACAAGCGACAGCGTCTGCCCCTTCTTGATCGTGAACGACACATCTTCGACCGCGTGGACATTGGCGACGGTGCGGCGCAGTAGCCCGGATTTCACGGGAAAACGCGTGGTAAGGTTCTTGACCTCTAACAGCGTCTCATCCTTGCCGGGGATCGGCTGCGGGTCATAGTCCTCCACCCCAAACAAACGCATCGCTTCGGGGTAATCTTTCCCCGTCATCTCGCCCAAACGCGGCACAGCGGACAACAGCGCGCGCGTATATTCGTGCTGCGGGTTTTCGAAAATTTCGGTAACCGTCCCCTCTTCCACCTTCTCACCCCGGAACATGACGACCACACGGTCGGCGATCTGGGCGACGACAGCCATATCATGGGTGATGAACATCACCGCGGTGCCGGTTTCGCGTTTCAACTTATTGATCAGGGCCAAAATCTCGGCCTGAATGGTCACATCCAAGGCGGTCGTCGGTTCATCCGCGATGAGCAAACGGGGTTCGCACGCCAAAGCCATCGCGATGACAATGCGCTGGCGCATCCCACCCGAAAGTTCATGGGGATATTGATCCAGCCGCTTTTCAGGCTCAGGAATGCGGACCTGTCGGAGCAGTTCCAACGCCCGCGCCTCGGCCTGCTTCTTGGACATGCCCTTGTGCTTGCGCAAACCTTCGGTCAGCTGCGCGCCCAGCGTGAACACCGGGTTCAAGGACGTCATCGGTTCCTGAAAGATCATCCCGATGTTGTTGCCACGCACGTCGCGCATTTCGCGCAAAGGTTTGTTGGCAAGATCAACCTTATCGTCACCATCAAGGTTAAACAGCAACTGGCCATCAGCAATCTTGCCACCGCCAAAATCAACCAGACGCATGAGGGACAGAGAGGTGACCGATTTACCCGACCCGCTTTCGCCCACAATGCACACAGTCTCACCCGGTTTGACAGTCAGGGACATGTCCTTAACGGCCACCACTTCGCCGCCTTTGGTTGGGAAAGTGACACGCAGGTTCTGAATGTCGACGATTGGGCTTTGGTCGTTCATGTCCCCTCCAAGGCAGATTGGAATAGGCTACATGCACAGACCACACTGTCAAACGGCGAATATGGGTCGCGCCTGATTTTTGACCGTTTATACAAAAAATTCAAAGCCCGCGCAGAGTTATGCTTGCAATCGGCGCGAATCCTGTCTGGTATGGATGTCATGACCGTTAGGGGTGATCATTTCTTTAAGATAATCGCGCATGCATGGCATGGGTGCCTCCCCCTGCGGAACAGAATCGACCGGGAAACCCGGCGAGATTTTCAACCAACAAGGAGAGGTCTATGAAACTTAGAACAGCCCTGATGGGCGCTATTGCGCTTGCCGCACCGGCGAATATCGTAATGGCCGATGGTCACGAAGGTGAACGCGGCCGCGATGGCGAAGTCAGCATCATCTATTGGCAGGCCCCATCCATCCTGAACCCATTTCTGTCCGGTGGCATCAAGGACGTGGAATCAGCCTCGCTGATCATCGAACCTTTGGCGCGCTACAATTCTTCGGGCGAATTGACACCATGGCTGGTTGACGAAATTCCCACGGTCGCCAATGGCGGCGTGACCGAGGATTTGCTGTCGATCACATGGAAGATCACACCCGGAATCACTTGGTCTGATGGCACGCCCTTCACATCCGCAGATGTTGTCTTCACCGCCAACTACTGCATGGACCCCGAAGGCGGTTGTGCGCAGGTCACAAAATTTGATGGCGTCACCAATGTGGAAGCATTGGACGACCTGACCGTCAAAGTGACCTTTGATGCGCCGACCCCGTTCCCCTATGGCCCGTTTGTTGGTGGCGAAAGCCCTATCATTCAGGCAGCCCAGTTTGCAGACTGCATGGGTGCGAAAGCCCCTGAATGTACGGATCAGAACTTTGGCCCCATTGGTACAGGTCCTTTCGTTGTCACAGAATTCCGCACGAATGACGTGATCCAACTGGTGGCAAACGAAAACTTCCGCCATGAAGGCAAGCCAGCCTTCGCATCCGTCAACTTCAAAGGCGGCGGCGATGCCAATGCATCCGGGCGCGCAGTGATGGAAACGGGCGAATTTGACTATGCTTGGAACCTGCAGCTGGCACCCGATGTGATTGCCTCCATGGAGGCCGGCGGCCTTGGCAAGCCTGTGGCAGGCTTTGGCCCCTTGGTTGAACGGATCATGCTGAACAATACAAACCCCGATTCCTCGCTTAGCGCGGAAGAGCGTTCGGTGATCCGTCCACACCCATTCCTTGGCGATCCAAATGTCTATAACGCCATGTCCATGGCGATTGACCGGCCATTGCTGGTCGAAGTGGGCTATGGTCAGGCCGGTAAAGTCACTTGTAACTGGGTCCCTGCCCCGGCTGCCGTGAATTCGGACGCGCTGTCATGTGACACGCAAGACATCGAAGGCGCAAAGGCCATGCTAGAGGCCGCGGGCTATGTCGACACCGACGGTGACGGCGTGCGCGAAACGCCTGATGGGGTCAAAATGTCGATCCTTTATCAGACATCAACGAACGCTGTGCGTCAGGATTTCCAAGCCTTGATCAAAGAATGGTGGGGCGAGATCGGGATTGAAACCGAACTGCGCAACATCGATTCGTCGGTCTTCTTCGGCGGTGATCCGGGGTCACCCGACACCTTCCAGAAGTTCTATGCAGATGTGCAGATGTACGCCAACACCTTTAACGGGACGGACCCACAGTCCTACCTTGGCAACGGTGTTTGCGACAAAGCGCCATCTCCGGCGACACAGTGGCAGGGTGAGAACATCTCGCGTTTCTGCAGCGAAGAGTATGACGCGCTGCACGCGCAGCTGACCCAAACCGCAGATGCCGCCGAACGCGCATCTATCGCGCGTCAGCTGAACGATCTTTATGTGACCCAAGGCGGGATGATCCCGCTTGTTCACCGTGGTCGTTTGTCAGCCCACGCCAACAGCCTTGGCGGTGTTGATCTGAACGTCTGGGATTCCGAGCTTTGGAATGTCGCAGACTGGTATCGCATCAGCGAATAAACCATCCCGCGCGTCCCGGATCATCTCCGGGGCGCGCACCCTTCCAAAACCCATGAACCAAGGCGCCCCCTAGATGCTGACCTACACCCTGCGCAGGTTATTCTTGTCGATCCCGACGCTTTTGTTCATCGCTTTTGTGATTTTCATGCTGCTGGAACTCGCCCCCGGCGACCCGATGGCGAATATGCCACTGACCATCCCGGACGAAGTCAAACAACGGATGCGCGAAGCGCTTGGGCTGGGCGAGCCGTGGTACACACGCTTTGGCCTTTGGCTTTATCAGTTCTTCATCGTCGAGCCGCAGTATTGGATCGATAACGCATTCGGGACGAACTTCGCAGACGGGGCCCAACGGATCATCAGCTTCCAATCGCGCAGCCCGGTCTTTGACACGATTGCCGAACGGATGCCGCAGACGCTTTGGGTTGTGGGCATGTCCTACATCGTCGGCGTCGCCATCGCGCTGCCCATCGGGATCATCTCGGCCTACAAACAGTATTCGGTGTTTGACCAAGCCGGGACATTCATCTCGATGATCGGCTTTTCGGTACCGCCGTTCTTTTCGGGTGTGCTGGTGATCGTGATCTTTTCGGTGAACTTGGGCTGGTTGCCATCAATCTATGACACCACACATGAGGTGGTGGATTGGGAAACCTTCAAGTTCCAACTGCAACAAATGATCATGCCGGTGATGGTGCTGGCGCTGCAAACCACTGCACAGGTCAGCCGGTATATGCGGGCGTCCATGCTGGACAATCTGTCGATGGATTACGTGCGCACGGCCCGCGCCAAGGGGATGAGCGAAAGCGTCGTGGTGATGAAACATGTCGTGCGCAACTCGATGATCCCGGTGATCACGGTGATCGCCCTTGGTATCCCCGCAATCTTTGGGGGCGCGATCATCACCGAACAGATTTTCCAGGTGAACGGTCTTGGGCAATTGCTGATCCTTGCGCTGCAAGGCTCAGACATTCCGATGGTCATGACGATCACCTTCCTGTTGGCGGTACTGATCGTATTTATGAACCTGATTGCGGATGTACTTTATGGCATCCTTGACCCACGGATCCGCTATGACTGAAGCCACCATTAACCCCGGCGCAAAACCTGCCAGCAAATGGCGCGACGTTTGGGACCAGTTCCGCAACCACAAGGGCGCGGTCTTTGGGCTGTTCTTCCTGATCTTCATCTCACTCTTCTGCGCGATTGGGCCACTTCTTTGGGACGTGGACCCCGGCAAGCTGAACATCCGCAACAAGGACGTGCGCCCTATTTATATGGCGCTGTTTGACAGCGAGGCGAAGGTCGGATGGGCCAACCCGATGGGCACCGACCATTTGGGGCGCGACCTGATGGCGAACATTATGCAAGGCGGGCGGGTCAGCCTGCTTGTGGGCTGGACGGCGATGATCCTCGCGGTGCTTTTGGGCACAACCATCGGGGTGATCGCAGGCTACTTCCGCGCGCTCGACGGCGCGTTGATGCGCTTTACCGATCTTGTCCTGTCCTTGCCAATCCTGCCGCTTTTGCTGGTGATGATGCTGCTCTTCCGCGACCCGCTGCGCGCAGCCTTCGGGCCGGAAAACGGGATCTTCGTGCTGATCGTCATCGCCATCGGGATTACGTCATGGATGCAAACCGCGCGGATCGTCCGGGGCGATGTGATGGCGATCAAGGAACGGGAATTCGTGCTGGCCGCGCGGTCCATCGGGACACCTCCGGGCAAGATGATCACGCGGCACCTGTTGCCCAATGTGCTGTCCCCGATCATGGTGTCGGCCACGCTTGGCCTTGCGGGCGCGATCATCACCGAAAGTGCGCTGTCCTTCCTTGGGCTTGGGTTCCCATCCGACTTCCCCACATGGGGCAAAATCCTGTTTGATAGCGTGAGCCGCATGCAGGACTTCCCCGAACGGGTGATCTGGCCCGGCCTTGCGATTTCGCTGACAGTGCTGGCCGTGAACTACATCGGAGACGGCTTACGCGACGCGCTCGACCCGCGCATTCGCGGGAAATAAATTTTCTAGAAAATTTATCGGTGCACGCATTTTCTAGAAAATGCGTTACTCCATTTTCTTGCGAATGCGATTGACCAGATACCATACACCCAGCAGCACAAGCGGGGTCGCAATGGCGGCCATTGCAACTTTGGAAATCCCGAATTCTTTCTCAAGCGGGCCGACCACGTAAAGCACCAAATTGACGGCATAATAGCTGATCGCCACGACAGACAGGCCCTCAACCGTCTTCTGCAACCGCAGTTGCAAATCCGCGCGCTTGTCCATGCTGGACAGCACCTCTTGGTTCTGAGCCGAGCGTTCGACGTCAACCCGTGTCCGCAACAAATCACTGGCACGTTGGGCGCGGGCTGACATGCGTTCCAGCCGGGCTTGGGTGGATTTGACGGTACGCATCGCCGGATCAAAACGACGCATCATGAATTCCGCAAAAGTTTGCAAGCCATTGAACCGCTCTTCGCGCAAAACTTCGATCCGCTGGTTCACGATGGTTTCATAAGCTTCGGTCGCACCAAAGCGGAATGAATTCTGTGCCACAACATTCTCAAGCTCGGCAGAAACCTCAAGCAAAGATTGCAGCACCGCATCGGGCTTAGAAATCGGGCCGACCATATCGGACAGAATTGAGGACAGCGTTGTATCCATATGTGCCATTTGGCGTGACAAGCCGCGCGCGCGCGACAGGCCCAGCATCGACATGGCTTTATAAGTCTCAATTTCGCACAAGCGCTGGACAACGCGGCCCACGCGGCGGGCACCGGTGCCGGGGCGGGCAAAAACGGCAAAGCGCATGTGGCCTGCCGGATCAATGCGGAAATCGCCTGCGATCACCAACTGATCATCAAGAACACGGCTGATGGCAAGGCTTTCGGGGACAAACCAATTGACGGTTTTGTCAAAAATCCCATCGTCATTTGCAGCTTCTTCAATGCGGATCAGGGCCGACGTGATCCGCGTACCCGGCGCGGTACGCAGCCAGTCTTCGGGGAAAATTGCAAATGTCGCCGCGTCAAAGGGCCGCTCTGCGATGCCTTTGCCAAACAGGGTGTAGGTCACAAACTCTGTATGGCTTTCCCATTTCAGCAGATGCTTGCCCAACTGCCCCGAATAATGGGTCGCGCCGGGTTGGGGGTGCGGGGCACCAAATCGATCCAGCAAAGCAATCAAATGGGCGCGGTCCGCATCCCGGTCACGCCCGGCAGCATTCTTTGCCGGTTTGATCGCAAGATACGCCGCACGGCTGGGCACATCGACAACCGGAAACGGGCGGGCGTGCAGCTCATTGGACATTTGATAGCGCAGCGGATGGTCTTCAATCGGTGGCATGGGATCGCCCTTTATGAAAGCTTTGGCCCCATTACCTAATGGCAGATTGTCGCATGTAAAGAAAAAAGAGTTTCTTTATAAAGAGTTAGCGGCACACGATTGCATACCGTGTGCCGCGCCTTCCGGGAATTGCGCTTAGATGACAACAACATCCAGCGGCGGGAAGCCATTGAAACAAACCGAAGAATAGGTCGACGTATAGGCCCCGGTGTTGCGGATCAGGACCCGATCACCGGCTTTCAACGTCAGCGGCAAGGACATCGGGCGTTTCTCATAAAGCACATCCGCACTGTCACAGCTTGGCCCTGCCATGATGCATGGACCCATCGGATCAGCGTCACGGGCGGTTTCAAACTGATAGCGGATCGCTTCGCCCTCGGTCTCGGCCAGCCCCGAAAAGCGGCCGATATCAAGGTAAACCCAGCGGTGCATGTCGCGGTCAGATTTGCGCGAGACCAGCATCACCTCGGCGACGATAACACCCGCCTCGGCGACCATACCGCGCCCCGGCTCGGCCATGATGGTGGGCACGTCGCCAAAGCGTGCTGTGACAAGTTCCATCACCTTCGCCGCATAGGCGGTCGGCGCTTCGATTTCTTCACCGTAAAACGCCGGGAAGCCGCCACCGATGTTGAGCAGGCTTAGATCATGGCCCGCATCGCGCGCCGCGTTCCAAATTGCGGACATCTGATCCAAAGTCGGGGCCCACATGCCCGCCTCGCGGGTTTGCGATCCGACATGGAACGAAAACCCAACCGGGGTCAGTCCAAGGAACTTGGCATAATCCAGCAGACGCAGGGCAGTATGACGATCACAGCCAAACTTGCGGGACAAAGGCCAATCGGCCTCGGACGTTTCAACGATCAGGCGGATGTAGACAGATGCACCGGGGGCGTTTTCGGCGATCTTTTCAAGCTCTTCCTCGGCATCGGCGGCGAACAGCGAAATCCCTTCGCCGTGCGCCCAGGCAATGTCTGCGGCGCGCTTGATTGTATTGCCAAAAGACACCTCGGCCGGGGATGCGCCTTCGTTCAGGCACAGCTGAATTTCAGCGCGCGACGCTGCATCAAAATGCGCGCCCAGATCGACCAGCCGCGCGATAATTTCACGGGCTGGGTTTGCTTTGACCGCATAATGAATATCCGCACGGCCAAGGCCGTCTTTCAACGCGCGATACTGGGTTTCAACCCGGTCCAGATCCATGACAAGCGTCGGCTTGTCAAAGGTGTGGTCAGCCACAAAGGCATCCAGACGGGACGGGACAGGTGAAAAGGGCGCAAAAGCGCCAGGTGCATGCATCATGGGTCAAATCTCCAGTAGACCCGGCCATTACGGGATATCCCGTCACAGACCGCTCAGTTCCAAGGGAGACGTTACCGTCGCTACATAAACTCATGCGAGAGATGCAGGCCAGAGGCGCGTGCGTTGGCGTCTATATGCGCCCTTTGAGGCCAAATCAGATTCGACGCAAGAGGAAAAATGCACCCATTTTAAAATTCATATCAGCCGCGCGCTTTGCGCATAGCCGCGATCATCGCCGCGCGCGATTGCACCGCGCCGGTTTGCAGATATTCCATCGCTTTGAGCGAGGCGGTGTGCGCCTCAGCCGTGGACCCGGCGACACAATCTTCGACCACGCGGGTGAAGTAATCAGACTGATGTGCATCGGCAAACGTGTAATGCACACAAACATCCGTCAGCCCACCACACAGGATCAGCGTCTCGGCCTTGAGGCCCCGCAGCAGGATCTCAAGATCAGTGCCAAAGAAAGCCGAGTAGCGGCGTTTGGGCACGATATAATCCCCATCCTGAAAGCCCATTTCATCCGTCGCCACTTCCGTACGCGGATCGCCGGCCAAGCAATGCACCTCCTCATCCCCGTCCAATTCGCGCCCGAAATCAATGCCATCGGGGCGATGGATTTCCTGAATGAAAATGACCGGGATACCTGCCTTGTGGGCCGCCTCCACAAGGCCGCGACAGGCCAGCATCCGATCTTTATAGCCCGGCATATTCGGGATCGACCGTTCAGTGTTGTCATCAATAAAGGTGCATTTCTGAATGTCGATGACAATCAGCGCAGCGCGGCCTTCGATGGTGGCACGGGGATGTTTGGCTGGGGTCATAGTGGGTTCCTTTGGTGGGGGTGGCGCAGTTTGGAATCGCAATCGACACAAAGCCGCGCTATGCCAGATCATGACCCGTGTGATCCTGTTCAACAAACCTTTTGATGTGCTGTCGCAATTTACCGACAGCAAAAGTCCGACGCCGCGGCGGACCCTGTCGGAATTTATCGACGTGCCAAAGGTCTATCCAGCGGGGCGGTTGGACCGGGACAGTGAAGGGCTTTTGGTGCTGACAGATGACGGCAAGTTGCAGGCCCAGATCAGCAACCCAAAGAACAAGATGCGCAAAACCTACCTTGTGCAAGTGGAAGGCGCGCCAACAGATGCAGACCTGCAGCCCTTGCGCGACGGGATCACGCTGAAGGATGGGCCAACCAAGCCTGCGCGTCTGCGGTTGATTGATCCCCCTGCCCTTTGGGATCGCGTACCGCCTGTGCGTGTGCGCAAGACGGTGCCCGATCACTGGGTTGAAATCACGATTACCGAAGGGCGTAATCGGCAGGTGCGGCGTATGACGGCGCATATCGGATTCCCAACACTGCGCCTTGTGCGCTGGTCTGTCGGGGCGTGGGATCTGACTGACATCCCCCTTGGCAAATGGCGGGATGCGGCCCCGGTGGGGCGCTAGCGCGTCTCGCCCACGATTGTCAGGTCTATGTCCGTCGGCACACCATCAACCAGTGCCATGCCGTCCGTATCCGCAGCACTTAGCGCTTTGATCGGTGATCGCTGTGTGACCCCCAGCCTTGTGCCACGCAAAAGGCCGGTCATCGTGCCGTCCAGTTCAACTGTCGCAATGCCGAAATCAAGCGTCCCAGCATAATCAACCGCAAAATCCGTGGGGCGGGTCAGGCGCAGATCACCGCCCGACAAGATTATCGCACCATCGCCAGTATAGGTGCGGGTCGCATCTGCGCCCACGATATTCTGGATGCCGCCGGTGATATCATCCTCACTAAAATCAATCGTCACGACCGCGTCACCGCGAAAGGTCAGATCGCCAACCGCGCCCTGCCCAATCCCCAAAAACAACGCCTGCCCGGCGACCGGCACACTAGACCAGTTTGTACCGGGAATGCCGCGCAGACCTTCATCAATATTGCCAGCAATGCGCAAAATCGCGGCATCATCAGATGCCGTTTGTACATCATAGGCTTGCAGTGACATGGGCGGTGGCGGCACAGCATCGGCACCCCCATTGGCAACACAGCCAGCGAAAAGAAATACAGCGACAAAAAGATAAATAAAATTGCGCAACACTGTCACGATCAGGATTCCAAAATGCCATCAGGCGCAAATGCCTGAGACGGTAACCTTAACAACGGTGTGTTGAAAAAACGTAAAATCCAAAAAGCCCCCGACTGTTTCCAGCGGGGGCCTTTGTTTGCAGCGCCTTGCGGCGCGGCGTTAGTCAATCTTGGGCAGCAAGCTGTCCAACGATGCCTTCGCATCACCATAAAACATTCGCGTATTGTCTTTGAAGAACAGCGGGTTTTCGATACCCGAATACCCGGTGCCCTGCCCGCGCTTGGACACAAACACCTGCTTGGCCTTCCAGCACTCAAGAACCGGCATCCCTGCAATGGGTGAATTCGGGTCGTCCTGCGCGGCCGGGTTCACAATATCATTGGATCCAATCACGATGGCCACATCGGTATCCGGGAAGTCCTCGTTGATCTCATCCATCTCCATCACGATGTCATAAGGCACTTTGGCTTCGGCCAGCAGCACGTTCATGTGCCCCGGCAAACGACCCGCAACAGGGTGGATCGCAAAGCGGACGTTCTTGCCCTTGGCACGCAGCTTGCGGACCAACTCGGCCACGCCGGTCTGGGCTTGCGCCACAGCCATACCGTAGCCCGGAATGATCACAACGCTGTCGGCCTCGTTCAAGGCCGTAGCAACGCCGTCTGCATCAATGGCAACCTGTTCGCCTTCAACGGCCATCTGCTCACCCGCAGGGCCACCAAAGCCGCCCA
>CAYPVL010000043.1:0-26582 GCA_964414165.1 uncultured Cognatiyoonia sp. | reverse complement strand
GGATGTGACCGTGCAAGACGTGTTTGAGGCAGTCGGCCAGCATCAGGCGGGCAATATGTCTGACGAAGAACTTGCCGTGCTTGAGCGGGTTGCCTGCCCCTCTGCCGGGGCATGCGGTGGCCAGTTTACCGCCAACACGATGGCTTGCGTGTCCGAGGCTGTCGGCCTCGCCCTGATGAACTCATCAGGTGCGCCAGCCCCCTATGAAAGCCGGGATCAATACGGTGTCGCCTCTGGCGAGGCGGTCATGAACCTGATCGAAAAGAACATCCGCGCCCGCGATATCGTGACGCGCAAATCGCTTGAGAATGCAGCCCGTGTTGTGGCCTGTACAGGCGGGTCCACGAATGCGGGCCTTCACCTGCCTGCCATCGCGCATGAAGCAGGGATTGATTTTGATCTGTCGGACGTTTGCGACATCTTCCGCGACACGCCTTACTTTGTCGACCTCAAGCCGGGCGGTCAGTATGTTGCCAAAGACCTTTATGAAGCGGGCGGCGTACCTGTTGTGATGAAGGAATTGCGCAAAGCAGGCCTTATGCACGAAGACTGCATGACCGCCACAGGGCGAACCATGGGCGAAGAGCTTGACATGATCGCGGGCGAGGCCGATGGCCGCGTGATCTATCCAGTTGATTCACCGATCACACCAACAGGCGGCGTTGTCGGGCTAAAAGGGAACCTGGCCCCGGAAGGTGCCATCGTGAAAGTCGCAGGCATGTCCGAGGCTGAACAATCCTTCACAGGTCCGGCCCGTGTGTTTGAATGCGAAGAAGATGCCTTTGCCGCCGTGAAAGCGCGCAAATATGAAGAAGGCGAAGTTCTTGTGATCCGCAACGAAGGCCCCGCTGGCGGTCCGGGGATGCGCGAAATGCTGTCGACGACGGCCGCGCTGTCCGGGCAGGGCATGGGCAAGAAGGTTGCTTTGATCACTGACGGGCGCTTTTCGGGTGCAACCCGTGGCTTCTGTGTTGGGCACGTTGGGCCAGAGGCCGCACACTGTGGCCCTATCGCCCTTGTGCAGGACGGCGATATGATCACGATGAACGCGGTCACCGGCGAATTGTCCGTGGATGTGTCTGATGCGGACATGACCAAGCGCAAGGATGCATGGAAGGGTCCGAAGCAGACGATTTATTCTTCGGGCGCGCTTTGGAAGTATGCACAGCTTGTTGGATCAACCCGGCTTGGGGCGACGACCCATCCGGGGGCCAAAGACGAAAGCCACATCTATATGGACCTCTAGGCGGTGCGTGGCATTCTGATCGGCGGGGCCTGCGCCCTTGGGCTTGCGGGCTGCGCCGACTTGAACCTGAACACTGCCGGGACACCCGTGCAGCGGGCCGCTCTTTTGGGGGGGGCTGTGGATGTGGCAGGGCCTGCGGGCTATTGCATTGATCTGGCTGACAGTCGACTTGCGCGCGGGTTCGCATTGCTTGCACCCTGCGGTACGCTGGGGCTGAAAGACGTCGATGCGCCGCGCAGCGCTGGGCTGATCACGGTGCAGGCCGGACGGGCGGGAACAGCGGCAGTGGCCGGATCCGAACCTGCATTGGCAGGCTTTCTGGAAAGCGATGCAGGTGCGGCACTTCTAAGCGACAGCGCAGAAGGGGTCATCGTTCTTGGGACATCCGCGAATGACAATAAGGTAACGGTGCAATTCGGGGATAGAGACGGTACGCCAATCCCGGGCACGCAGGATACCGCTTGGCGGGCTTTCGTGGATATCAACGGGCGGCTGGTCACAATATCTGCACGCGGGCTGACGGCGCAGCCGCTTGGGGCGTCTGCGCTTGAACGGCTTCTTGAAGACGCCGTCAGTGCAGTGCTGGCTGTGAACGCTGCTGAAAGCTAAATTTAGGGCAACTGTTTCTTTTTCTGCAACAATTTGTCAGCTATACTCAGAGTTGGCATAGGATAGTTGGGTGCGCGCGAAAAGATGGCGGCAGGCAAGTTTGGACTTTTGGATCGATTGCTCCACCGGCGCGCCCTTGCGCGCTGGACCCAAGCTGCACAGCATGCGGAAGAGGCAGAACTGGAAAAACTGCGCTTGCAAAGCCATCAGGCCCGGCAGTTGCGCGCCCGGCTCGACGCGCTTGCGCATGTGGCTGACAGTCGGCTGGCACTGCCCCGGATTGGATCGAATTCATTTGTGCGCCCCGGCGGGACGCTTTGGTCATGGCGTCCACAGGTTTGGCGCGGACCGCTTGGACAACGCGGGATCGCGTCTGTCGAAACCAAAACCCCGCTTGGGGATGAAGTGGTGCTGTATCACGATTGCAAAATCTCTGAACTGACCGTGCGCCAAGTGCGCAATATGCGCGAGGCAGACCTTGCGCCTTTCGGGTTGCGCATGGACGTATTTCGTTTTGACGGCAGCTTTCTGTCGCTTGTGCTTGAGGCCCCGAAAGGGGCGGTGGTGGGCCTTCAGCGACGGCACTTGATCCAGTTGAAAACCATCATCGAAGTGGAAAAACCGATTGAGGTTTTTGCCCGCCTCAACATCCAGCACGGCCCGAACACAGAACAATTAACGCTGGAACTGCCGATGTCACAGGACGAAATTATGGTTGAATTTGATCTGGGTTATTCCGAACTGAACGAAAAACGCATTGAAAAGATGTGGGTCGACCTGATTTTTGAAGGGCCAGAGATGAACCAGATCACGATCCGTGATTTGACGTTCTGTCGCTACCCGCGTGCAGAACTTTAAAGGGGACAGGCATGAGCGAACTCACACTGACCAAAACACGTCTGATCGGCGGCGTCTGGGAAGGCGTGTTGACAGGTGTCATTGGCGAGGACGCGCCTGATTTGAAGGTGACCCATTTCGGGGAGGAGATCACGGGCGTCACCATCGACAATGAAAATGACCAATGGTTCGTGCGCGTCGCCATCCCAGTGACCCACGTGGCTGACGGCATGCAAACCTTCCTGATCCGGGAAGCGGGGTCAGATGCGGTGCTGAACAGCTTTGCCCTTTATGCCGGGGATGCATTGGCCGAAGATATCCGCGCCGAGGTGGATTTGCTGCGGGCCGAGTTGGATATGCTCAAGCAAGCGTTCCGCCGTCACTGCCTTGAAGTGGCGATGGCCGACGGATGACGCACGGCGCATATGACGCCGCGTTTTGGGGTGACCTTTGCCCTTTGCTTCGCCATGCTGCCCCTCATCTTGGGAGGACACCTGCATGACTGATTATCCGCATCTTCTGGCCCCACTGGACCTTGGGTTTACGACGCTTAAGAACCGGGTGCTGATGGGTTCGATGCATACAGGGCTTGAGGAAACCAAAGACTGGAACCGGGTCGCCGAATTTTACGCCGCGCGGGCCCGTGGCGGTGTCGCGCTGATGGTCACCGGCGGCATGGCCCCGAACCGCGAAGGCGGGGTGTTCCCCGGTGCGGCTGGCCTGTTTAGCGATGATGACATCGCAAACCACAAAACCGTCACCGACCGGGTGCACGCGGCAGGCGGCAAGATCGCAATGCAAATCCTGCACGCCGGGCGCTATGCTTACAGCCCGGAATGCGTCGGCCCCTCTGCGATCAAATCCCCGATTTCGCCGTTTCCGCCCAAGGAATTGGATGCAGAAGGCATCGAAAAGCAGATTGCTGATATCGTGACCGCTGCCTCTCGTGCGCAGCAAGCGGGATACGATGGGGTCGAGGTGATGGGGTCTGAGGGGTATTTCCTGAACCAATTCCTTGTCACCCATACAAACAAACGCACCGATGAATGGGGCGGGTCATATGAAAACCGCATGCGCCTGCCTGTCGAGGTGGTGCGCCGGGTACGCAAAGCGGTTGGTCCTGATTTTATCCTGATCTACCGACTGTCGATGATTGATCTAATCCCGAACGGATCGACGTGGAACGAGGTTCTGACCTTGGCCAAAGCTATTGAGGCCGCAGGCGCGACGATCCTGAACACGGGCATCGGCTGGCACGAAGCGCGCATTCCGACGATTGCAACATCTGTACCACGCCGCGCGTTCACATGGGTGACCAAGAAACTGATGGGTGAGGTGGGCATCCCCGTCATCACCTCAAACCGGATCAATATGCCCGACGTGGCCGAGGGCGTGTTGGCCGATGGCTGCGCCGATATGGTCAGCATGGCGCGGCCTTTCTTGGCTGATCCTGGTTTTGTGGTCAAAGCGATGGAAGGCAAGGCTGCTGAAATCGCGCCTTGCATTGCGTGTAATCAGGCGTGCCTTGATCACACATTTAGCGGCAAGCTGTCATCTTGTCTTGTGAACCCAAGGGCTTGCTATGAAACGGAACTGACCGTTGATCCAGCGCGCGCGGCCAAATCCATCGCTGTCGTCGGTGCGGGGCCTGCAGGGCTTTCTGCGGCTTTAACAGCGGCCAAGCGGGGGCATGCGGTGACGCTTTTTGATAAGGCCGAAGAAATCGGCGGTCAGCTGAACATGGCCAAGCAGGTGCCGGGGAAAGAAGAATTCTGGGGGCTGGTGGATTACTATCGCACGATGGTCGCCAAAACCGGGATTGCGTTGAAATTAGGGACGGTTGCGGACGCGGCCAATCTGTCAGACTTTGATGAGGTGATCATCGCCACCGGTGTCATGCCCCGCGATCCGGAAATCCCCGGACAAGATGGGCCGAACGTGCTTTCCTACATAGATGTGCTGCGCGGCAAAAAGCCTGTTGGCGATAATGTGGCGGTTATCGGGGCCGGGGGGATCGGCTTTGATGTGGCCGAATATCTGGTGACAGACGACAGCCCGACCGAAGACCTTGATGCTTGGCTTGAAGAATGGGGGGTCGGCGATCCGGCAATCACGCGTGGCGGACTGCGTGTTGAAGGACCACAGCCCGATAAACCAGTGCGACAGGTGACATTACTGCAACGCAAGGCGCAGAAGCTGGGTAAAAACCTTGGGAAGACGACCGGATGGATTCACCGCGCCGGGCTTCAAATGAAGAACGTGCAGATGATCGGCGGGGTGAACTACGAAAAGATCGACGCAGACGGGCTGCATGTGTCCTTTGGGGAGGGGCGCAAAGACCCGAAAGTGATCAAGGTCGATACAATCGTGCTTTGCGCGGGTCAGGTGCCGCTGCGATCCTTGGCGGATGACTTGATTAAGCGCGGTCGCGCCGTACATGTGATAGGCGGCGCGGATGTCGCGGCTGAATTGGATGCGAAACGTGCGATTGATCAAGGAACGCGGCTGGCCGCAACGCTATAGCGCAATCGCGGGGCTTTGGCTGGTTGCAGCCTGCGGGCTGATCCCAGAGCCGATCAACAAAGGTGCAGATATGCTGGTCGTTGGGGATTCGATCCTTGCGTGGAATAGACTGTCCGGGCAATCAGTCGGTGATGTCATCGCACAGGAGGCCGGACTTATTGTAAATAACGTCGCCGTCTCAGGGGCCACATTCCTTGGAGCGGACGGCATTACATCGCAATATGTGTCAAACGACTGGACATGGGTGCTTGTCGATGGTGGTGGCAATGATCTGACAGAAAACTGCCTTCTCCCAGAGGCGATACCGATCCTTGATGCACTGATCAGCGCAGATGGCACGCAGGGGGCCTATGCGGATTTCGCCGATCAAGTGGCGGCGGATGGCGCGACTTTGCTGGTCATGGATTATTATCCGGTCAGTGATCTAGGTGGGCCATACGTGCAATGCGTCCCGGCGTTTGATGAGTTGACGAAGCGCCTCGCGCGTTTCGCGGCACAGCGTGACGGGGTCCTGCTGATTGAAACGGACGCCGTGATCGCACCAAGCAATCTAGACGCTTACGCCCGCGATCTTGTACATCCGACCCCGCTTGGCAGTGCACTAATCGGGAAACAAATCGCACAAGTGATCGCGTCCCAATGACTAAGACACCGGAATTGTCTGACGTGGACAAAAGCGAAGTGATCGAAATGGCGTTGTCGGATCATGTCGCCTTTAAAGATATCCAAACCCAACACGGCCTATCCGAGAAACAGGTCAAGGCGCTGATGCGTGACAATCTGAAGCCGGGCAGCTATAAGGCATGGCGTAAGCGGGTTCGCACATTCGGCACCAGACGCGAGAATTATAAGTAATTCGTTAACAAATAAGGCATTTTGGTTTCTATCGGGGCAACAGTGCCTCTGAATATCGCCGTATTGTCAGGCATTCGTCCCATTCCTGCCCGATTTGCCGGGCAAACATTGTTCCCAGAATATGCACTAACGCAGAGGAACGGGCATGGATCGCCTAACGGAAATGGAAGCCTTCGCCACGGTCGTTGACCAAGGCGGGTTTACCGATGCGGCGAAGAAAATGGGGATTTCAAAATCCGCAGTTTCTAAGCACGTATCCTCCCTCGAAGCGCGCCTGGGGGCTCGCCTTTTGAACAGAACAACACGGCGCGTCAGCCCAACCGAAATCGGTTTGGCCTATTACGACCGCGCCCGCCGCGTCTTGAATGACGCTGGTGAAGCGGACGCGCTTGTGACCTCGATGCAATCAGCCCCATCCGGGCTTTTGCGCATTTCGGTGGCCACTGACTTTGGCGTGAACCATCTATCCCCGGTTTTGGGTGAATTCCTTGCCGAATTCCCCGATATCACGGTGAACATGGTCCTTAACAACCGCTACGTTGAACTGATTTCCGAAGGGTTCGACATGGCCGTGCGGATTGGAGAGCTGGAAGACAGCACACTGCGCGCGCGCAAACTGACAGAAACCACCCGGCGGATGATCGCCTCTCCTGCATATTTCGAAGAATACGGTCGCCCCGAAAAGATCGATGATCTGAACGACCACAAGCTGCTGCACTATTCCAACCAAGCCAACTCTGCCGTTTGGAAGCTGACTGCCCCTTCGGGCGAACGTCGTCAGGTCCGCACCGCTGGTTGGTTGACCGTAAACGATGGTCAATCCTTGCTGAACGCCTGCGTTGGCGGCCTTGGCATCGCGTATCTTCCGAGCTTTTTGTATGCGGACGCGATGGATAAAGGTCTGGTCGAAGTTGCGATCCCTGATCTGCCTGTCGAAACCCAAGGTATTTACGCCGTCTACCCACCCGGCCGGTTCACCCAGCCCAAGGTACGCGCGTTCATCGATTTCCTGGTCCACGCCTTTGCAGAAAAAGGCCCCGAGACTTGGTAAACTTTCCCTAGATGCTCTCCGCATCCAACTTCGCGCGTCCCCTTGTGGGGCGCGCTTTTTCGTATGCGAAACCAAATCCTCATCGAGGATTTGCAGGCAGACTTTCGATGAAAGTCTGGGTCCGCTCAGTTTGCCGATGTCACAATCACCTCAACCCGCCGGTTCGCATCGCGCCCCTCCTGCGTAAGGTTATTGGCGATGGGCGACAGATATCCCATGCCTTGCGCATCCAACTGGGCGCGGGGGACGTTGTAATTGCTGACCAGCCGCTCCAACACTGACCCCGCGCGGCGCTTAGACAGGGCGATGTTCCCATCCAACGACCCTTCTGCATCAGTATGCCCGACAAGGGCGATGGTGATGCCGGGGTTATCTGCCAGATAATCGGCAAGCTCTTGTAGTGCAGCATTTTCCCCGGCCTCAAGCTGCGATGATCCAGTCGCGAATGTCAGCCCCGATAAGACGGCATAGCCTTGCGCGTCCAGTGCCGCAGCAATGGCCCCATCTGCAAATGGTAGGCGCGCGCGGGCAGGGGCACCTTCGGCGCGGATCTCCTCTTGGGCGGCAGTACCGACGCGGGTCACCTGCACATAGCCCGCGCTACCGGTCTGGCTGACAAGCAAACTGATCGCGACGTTACCGTCGGCCTTCCACGCTGACAGAAACCGAAAGTCGGCAAGGTTCACCTGTAAGGCGGGCGGGCGCAGCGTTGGTGTTTCAAAGCGAAAATCAAAACCGCCACAAGCGTCCGTGGCGCATTCAAAAATGACCTCATATCCTTGGTTCAAAAGCTGTTCGCGCAAAGGACGCAGCAATTGCAACGTCGACAACCCAGCCGCATCAATGCGCCATGCCTGCTGGACCATCGGTCCTTCAATCGGACGCGTTGGAATGGTTCCATCCCAAGCCCCTGTTGGCAACGCATACTGGGCGAAATCCACAGTTTCTTCGGCCAGCATATCAGCGTTCCCCGGAAAGCGAAGCCCGTCAGCCTGTGCTGTATGCGCCAGTAAAATAAGGGGTAACGCGCGGATCATCGGGCTTGCGTATGATACTCATAGTTGGGACGCATATCCGTGGCCGAGGCCACGCGGTTCGTCATATTATAGAACCCCGCGACATTGGCGATGTCCCAGATATCGCGATCCGTAAATCCTGCCTTGCGCAGTGCCTGCCTGTCGGCTTCGACAATCTTTGCGCTTGCAACGGTCATCTTTTCGGCGAAAGTCAGCATCGCTGTTTGGCGTGCATCCAGATCGGCCACGCGCCAGTTCATCACCAATTGTTCACCCAGTATCGGATCGCCCGACAAAGCACGCACCGCAGCGCCATGGGCGGTCAGGCAGTAGTAACATTTGTTGATGGAAGACACGCAAACCGCGATCATTTCGCGTTCCAGCTTGGTCAGCCCTGATGCGCCTAGCATCATGTCGTTATACATCGCTGTGAACGCGTTTAGCTTATCAATATCAGACGCATAGGCCGCCAGCACATTGGGCACCATTCCCAGCTTGTCCTGACAGATATCAAAGTACTTTTGTGTCTCGGGCGGTAGCGGGTCCACCATGGGCAGATCAAGGGCGGTTGGTTTGCTCAAGGGGATCACTCCGGCAGATTGCGATAGTGATACTGTCCCACAACATCCATCCCAAGTGAAGCATAGAGCGGGTTTGCCGCCCCATTCGCCTTGGTGGTGAGCAAAGACATATATTTCGCGCCCTGATCGCGGGCCCAAAAGGCGGCAGCGGTCATCATGTGCTTGGCCATCCCCTTGCGCCGATGCGCGGGCAGAACCTCGACCGCGTGCACCATCGCGATATCGCCATCACAAACCACAAACAGCGTTCCGCCGGGGCAGTCATCAACGCGCCCAAGGATCGTGGTCTTGGGCATCGGGGCGCGATCCATGACGGCGAGGCGGCTTTCGCCAATGCCACCGGTTTCCCAGATATCTTCCTGCACTTTGAGGGGCGGCCAAGCAACGAATGTTGAAACAGGTGGGGGGCGTTCCTTGGTCAATATGCTGACATCACACACATAAATTTGGGTGATATCGTGCAGCATATAACCCTGACTGTCCAGCAACGTATCAAGCGCACCCTCTCCCTCACGTAACATAAAGCGCGGGGATTGCCCCCAATCGCGCATGGCATCTTCCGCAGCATCAAGTTCGGCCTCAGTTGGCAAGCGGTCGACTGTCGCCGCGCTGACCCGGCTCCCGCCACCAAGGCCACGGCGAAGCGTCACCGGGCCAAGCTGGTTTGTCTCGGCTGCGGGCCACGTCGCGCTTATGACCGCGTAGAGGCGGGCAAGGTCAGGCAAAGATCGCCGCAAGCTGGGTCATAGCTTCATCCAGCCGCGCGGCATCCTGTCCGCGTATGACGACGTTCGATCCATATTGCCCTGTACTTTGCTGAAACGGATATGATCCGACGGACAGGTCCGCGAAGCTTTCAGCAAACGTCGCCAAAGGCCCTGCAATATCCCCCTCACCACGGTCCACACGCAGTGTGCGCGACAAAAGCGGCGCGCCACCGGCTAGCGTTGGTAGCAGACTTGCGACCATCGCCTGAAACACTTTCGGCACGCCCGCCATCACATGCACGTTTTGCATCGAAAAGCCGGGGGCGATGCTGACGGGGTTGTCGATCAAAACAGCCCCGTCCGGGATGCGGGCCATACGCAGGCGAGCGGCGTTTAGTTCTTTCCCCGACTGATCATAATGGGCCTGCAACAGCGCGCGCGCATCGTCGCGCACATCGATATGGGCATCAAAGGCCGCAGCAATGCAATCAGCGGTGATGTCATCATGGGTTGGACCAATCCCACCAGAGGTGATCACGTGATCAAAACCTGCCGACAGCGCCTTGACCGCAGCGACAATGGCGTCCCTGTCATCAGACACAACGCGCACCTCTTTCAGATCAATGCCTGCTGCTGTCAGCTCATTCGCAAGATGATACATATTTGCATCGCGCGTGCGCCCGGACAGGATTTCATCGCCAATCACAAGCATCGCGGCAGTAGGGTTTGGCATTGGGTTCTCCTTCTTATCTTGCGTTGATATAGGCGGGACATGGAATTTGCCACGCCCCTTATCCCCGCCCGCCTGATCAAAAGATACAAACGGTTTCTAGCTGATGTAACGCTTGAAGACGGGACCGAAGTCACCGCTCATTGCGCCAATCCCGGCAGTATGATGGGGCTGGCGGAACCGGACACGAAGCTGTGGCTGGAACCTAATGATGATCCGAAGAAAAAGCTGAAATACGGTTGGCGCTTGGTTGATCATGAAAACGGGCATTTCACTGGTGTGGATACGTCTGTGCCAAACCGGGCTTTGAAAGCAGCACTGATGGCAGGCAAAGTGCCGGGGCTGACGGGGTACGACCGCGTGCGGCCCGAAGTGAAATACGGTGAAAACAGCCGCATTGATTTCCTGCTGAGCGGTGACAAACCTGACTGCTATGTTGAAGTGAAAAGCGTGACCCTCTCGCGCAGGCCCGGCTTGGCCGAATTTCCCGATAGCGTCACCGCGCGGGGGGCCAAACATCTGGGCGAATTGGCGAAGATGGCAGCCGCAGGGCACCGGGCGGTCATGTTCTATCTTGTCCAGCGCACCGACTGCGACCAGGTGACAATCGCAGGCGATCTTGACCCCGCATATCTGGCAGCGTTCAAGGCGGCGACAGGCGTTGAAGTGATTGCGATGGATTGTAAGATCACGCCAAAGGCGATCAGTTTAGGCAGAACCCTCCCCTTTGCGGACACTGCCCAGTAACCTTTTCATTCCAACATCTGGTTTCGCGCCGAAAAATCCCCTATGTGCCTGCGTGACAAATCCGAAGGTGCAACACGTGACGACAAATTCCGGCCGAGTGACCAAAGATGGTATCCGTATCTATGAGCCCAGCGATTTTGCGGGGATGCACGCCGCCGGACGACTTGCAGCGCAGATTCTGGATGATATCGGTGCGCATGTTGAACCCGGCCAGACCACGGGTGAACTTGATCGGCTGATCACCCAATGGGTCGAAGACGCAGGCGCGACTTCGGCCACGATTGGCTATAAGGGCTATCAGCACGCAAGCTGCATTTCAGTGAACCATGTTGTTTGCCACGGGATTCCGGGTGACAAAAAGCTGAAGGATGGTGACATCCTGAACATTGATGTGACTGTGATCGTAGATGGCTGGTTTGGCGATACAAGCCGGATGTATGTCGCCGGAAAGATCAACCGCAAGGCCGAGCGTCTTGTTCAGATCACCCATGATGCCTTGATGAAAGGGATCGAAGCCGCCCGTCCCGGCAATACGTTCGGCGATATTGGTGCGGCCATTCAGGCCTTTGCCGAAAGTCAGCGCACATCCGTCGTGCGCGATTTCTGTGGCCATGGGCTGGGCCGCGTCTTTCACGCGCCGCCCAACGTGCTGCATTACGGGCGCGGCGGTACGGGGGCCGTGCTGGAAGAAGGGATGTTCTTTACGATTGAACCGATGATCAATCTAGGCCGGCCTGAGACAAAAGTTCTGGCTGATGACTGGACTGCTGTGACCCGCGATAAATCCCTGTCAGCGCAATACGAACATTCGATTGGGATCACGGCAAACGGGGCCGAGATTTTCACACTTTCGCCGGGCGGGCTGTTCAATACTTTTGCCTAAGCGGATGACGGGTTGCTATGAAAGCAGCTCTTCAAAGTTGCAAATGGCTGCAAGTTCAGGGACTTGTTGCGGGGCGACGACTTGGAAGCTGGTGCTGTAAAGCACCTCGTCCCCGTTCGTTGCCGTCATCGTCCATTTGCCCGGCAGCAGTTCGTAATCATAGTCGAACTGGTAGAACGTAATAGATGTGTCCAGCCCGCTGATGCTTGTCTGAAATGATTGTTCTGTCGCTTTTTCGGGCCCCATTGGCGGGTGCGTGATCGTCATTGTCACATTATCGATCCCAAAGACGGTTTCAGACATCGCCTTGGCCCCAAAGCCGATCCCCAACACTGCAGGAACCTTGTTCACGGTCGACACGAACGCAGGCGCTTCTGAGATGACGTTTGTAACCCCGGCCACAGTATCTGGTGCGGGCCGCGTGCCGGTGCTTTCAGGTGGGCAGATCACCCCGGTTTCAAGGACTGTAATGGCCGGGCCAGTCTTGTCTTGTGCTGTAAGAGGTGTGGCAAGCAGGAGGAGGGGGATAAGGATGCGCATACAACCCAGATTGGGCGTGTGGCGTGGGATGTCAACCTATGCCTCTGGTGGACGTATTCTAAAAGCGAGGGGGGGGGCGCCCGGCGGTAAGACCGGGCGCATTTGCCTTAACAGATGGCCGCTGCTTTCACGTCTGCACCGATGAAAGGGACATATTTTTCGAAGTTGTCCGAGAACATTTCGATCAGCTTAGCAGCCTGCGCATCATAGGCAGCTTTGTCCGCCCATGTGTCGCGCGGGTTTAGCAACCGGTCGTCGACCCCATTACAGGTTTCGGGCACATCAAAGCCAAAGTTCGGGTCTTTGCGGAACTGGTTTTCAACCAACGTGCCATCCAAAGCGGCCGAAAGCAGCGCGCGGGTTGCCTTGATCGGCATCCGCGATCCTGTCCCATAGGCGCCGCCCGTCCAGCCGGTGTTCACCAGCCAGCAGGTCGCGCCGTGTTCGGCGATCTTTTCACGGAGCAAGTCGCCGTAAACCTCGGGGCGACGGGGCATGAAGGGCGCGCCGAAGCAGGTCGAGAACGTCGGCGTCGGTTCGGTCACCCCACGCTCGGTGCCAGCGACCTTAGAGGTGAAGCCCGACAAGAAGTGATACATCGCCTGCGCCGGTGTCAGCCGCGAGATGGGGGGGAGCACCCCGAAGGCATCGCAGGTCAGCATGATGATGTTTTTGGGATGCCCGCCAAGGGCATTGTCCGAGGCATTGCTGATATAGTTCAGCGGGTAGGCGCAGCGCATGTTTGCAGTCAGGCTGTCGTCCTCAAAATCAAGTTCAAGGGTGTCAGGATCAAACACCATGTTTTCGATCACCGTATGCGGCATCGAACACGTAGCATAGATTTCAGGTTCGGCCTTTGGGTCCAGCCCGATGGTTTTCGCATAGCAGCCGCCTTCGAAATTAAAGGTGCCGCGGTCAGACCAGCCATGTTCATCATCACCAATCAGCGTGCGTGTTGGGTCAGCAGACAGGGTGGTTTTACCGGTGCCCGAAAGGCCAAAGAAGATGGCCGTATCAACAGGGTTGCCCGGCGCGTGGTTGGCCGAGCAGTGCATTGGCATGATGCCCTTTTCCGGCAGCAGGTAGTTGAGAAGCGTAAAGACCGATTTCTTGTTTTCACCGGCGTATTCTGTGCCTGCGATCAGGATAATCTTGCGCGCAAAGTTCATCGTGATGACTGTATCGGTGCGGCAGCCGTGGCGGGCGGGGTCCGCTTTGAAGGTCGGGCAATTGATGATCGTCCAGTCTGGGGTGAACGTATCAAGCTCTGACGCTTCGGGGCGGCGCAGCAGGTGGCGGATGAACAAACCATGCCATGCGCGTTCGGTGACGACGCGAACATCAAGACGGTGCGCCGGGTCAGCGCCACCAAATAGGTCCTGCACATGGTAGCTACCACCCTGCATATGGGCGACCATATCGTCATATAGCGTGTCGAATGCAGCAGGGTCCATTGGCGGGTTGTTTTCCCACCAAATCGTTTCTTCGGTCTCGGCTGTGCGGACGACGAATTTATCCTTGGGCGAACGGCCAGTGTGTTTGCCGGTGGTGACAAGAAAAGTGCCACCCTTACCTGCGACACCTTCGCCTGCATCAATGGCTGCTTGCTGCAAATCAGCCTCGGCGTAGTTGTAAAAGACGTATCCCAGCCCCGTGATGCCTTGGTCTTCAAGCTTCATCTTTGGGTTGACCTTACCGTGGTCCATGGGATCGCTCCTTATAAATGTGGTCAGCAAAAGCGCTGATTTGGCCCATCTAGCATCATGAATTGCGATGCGAATACCCTTATTTTACTACGTTAGCGCAACCAATTTCATGTTAGCGCAACCATCCGGCGACAATGGATGGATGTGATGCGAATTAGGCATTCCTTAAGGCCAAGTGGCGCAAATAAGGCACGGGTGCGCGCCCGATTCGTAGTTTGGGATTGATTCGTGCCGCCAAAACGGTGAAACAATTGGAAAAAAGACGACGAACAACAATAATATTGAGCAGTAAGGGCGAAACCCATGTCAAAAATCGCACTGGTGGATGACGACAGGAATATCCTGACGTCTGTATCCATGACCCTCGAAGCCGAAGGGTTTGAGGTCGAAACCTATAATGACGGTCAATCGGCACTGGATGCTTTTAACAAGCGCATGCCGGATATGGCTGTGCTGGATATCAAGATGCCCCGGATGGATGGGATGGACCTGCTTCAGCGCCTGCGCCAGAAGACGTCGATGCCGGTTATCTTTCTGACATCCAAGGACGATGAGATTGATGAAGTGCTCGGTCTGCGCATGGGTGCAGATGACTATGTGAAAAAGCCATTTTCGCAGCGCCTGTTGGTTGAGCGCATCCGCGCATTGCTGCGCCGCCAAGACGTGATGAGCGGTGACGTGGTTGAGGAAACCGAAGAAACCAAGATCATGGTGCGCGGTGAATTGACGATGGATCCGCTACGCCACGCGGTAAAGTGGAAGGGCGAAGATGTTTCGCTGACTGTCACTGAATTCCTGCTGTTGCAGGCTTTGGCGCAGCGTCCCGGTTTCGTGAAATCACGCGATCAGCTCATGGACGTGGCCTATGATGATCAGGTCTATGTGGATGACCGGACGATCGACAGCCACATCAAGCGTCTGCGCAAAAAGATGCGGTCGGCTGACGATGAATTTTCCGCAATCGAAACGCTGTATGGTATCGGCTACCGTTACAACGAAGAATAAGCGATGACTGACGTGACATCTATTGACGTCCGCGATCTGAATTCAGTGCGTCAGGCTGCTGCAGCCGCGACGCCTGATGTCGTGCTGGGCGATGATTGGGTGTCTCCTCAGGCCTCTGGTGAAAGCGAACTTTTTGAAAAGCGTCGCCGCCGAAGCCTATTAAATCTGCGCAATTCGCCGATTGCGCGCAAGATCATCACATTCAACCTGATTGCGATGATTCTGATGATCGCGGGCGTTTTGTACCTGAACCCGTCACGCGATAACCTTGCCTACCAACGCGCCAATGGGTTGGTCAATGAGGCAGAACTGATTGCCGACGTGATCGAAGCCAGCATGCCGGTTGCCGCACCTGTCAACATGGTGACGGGTGACGGCATTGATATGCTGTCCACTCTGCTTGAGATGGACCTGCGCGGCGGGATCGAAGTTGCGGTGTTCGACCAGAACGGCGTGCTTGTCGCCACGGCGACGGGTGCAACCGGTGGGTCATCCATCGACGGTTTGAACCGCGACAGAAGCGGAACTTATATCTCAGACGCCCTGAGCGCAGTTTGGGCCAGTATCGCCGGAATTTTTGGCGGTGGTGCCGCAAATGATGCGCCCGTCTTTGACGTGCAACTAAGCGCCGAAGAAATTGCAAGCATCATGGACGGCGAAACAAGCGTGAAGTCGCTTGAAGCTACAGCAGGCACGACGTTTGTGGTGACGACGTCGATCATGCAAGGGGCCAATGTCGTTGGCGCTGTCGCAATTTCAAGCGCCGCAGGAGAGCTTGATCAGCTTGTCCGCCATGAGCGCGAGCAGGTGCTGCGTCTGTTCCTTGTGGGGATCATGGTCAGTATCGGCCTAAGCCTTGTGCTGGCCTCGACCATTGCCAATCCTTTGGCGGATTTGTCTGCGGCGGCCGAATTGGGGCGCGACAAGAACGCGCGCAAAATGTCACCGACGAAAGTACGTATCCCTGATCTGACGGCGCGGCCCGATGAAATCGGACGTCTGTCTGGCGCGCTTCGCGGAATGGTGCAGGCCCTTTATGAGCGGATCGAAGGAAACGAACAATTCGCCGCCGATGTCGCCCATGAAATCAAGAACCCGCTGGCCTCACTACGTTCTGCAGTTGGCACATTGCGCATCACCAAACGGGACGATCACCGCGAAAAGATGCTTGAAGTCATCGAACATGACGTGCGTCGCCTTGACCGACTTGTCAGCGATATCTCCAATGCATCCCGCCTTGATAGCGAACTGGTGAAAGAGCAGGAAGAATCCTTCGACCTGCTCAAAATGATGAACAACATCAATGAGTTTTTGGGCAAAGAGGCTGAATCAAAAGATATCGACTTTATCGCTGATCTGCCCAACACACCAATTCAGTTGATGGGGCTTGAAGGGCGCCTTGCGCAGGTCTTTGTTAATCTGATCACCAATGCCATCTCGTTTTGTGAAAGCGGTGATGCAATCCGCGTTTGGGCGCGGCGGCGTGAAAACCGTGTGCTAATCGTGGTTGAAGATACCGGCCCCGGCATCCCGAATGAGGCGCTGCAAAAAGTATTTCAACGCTTCTATTCCGAACGCCCGCAGCAGCAGTTCGGCAATAATTCGGGCCTTGGCCTTGCGATTTCTAAACAGATCGTCGAGGCGCATGGCGGCGTAATCTGGGCCGAAAACATTCGTCCGACCGAGGCTGACATGACATCAGAACCGCTGGGTGCGCGTTTTGTTGTCGGTCTTCCTGTCTGATCCCTGCCGATGCAACCCGCCCCATATCACGCAACCTGCGTGGCGGTGGGGGATAAGGGCATTTTGATCACCGGGGCGGCGGGCACGGGCAAATCAACCTTGGCTTTGCAATTGATGGCTTATGGTGCACAGCTTGTCGCTGATGACCGTGTGCTTTTGAAGGCTGATGGAAACGCCCTTATCGCCAGTTGCCCGCCCACGTTGCAAGGATTGATCGAAGCGCGCAACGTCGGCATTTTGAACGCTGATCCTGCCCCCCAAGCCCAGATCCATCTCGTGGTGGATTTGGACACATCAGAGCCTGATCGCATCCCCCCCCGACGTGAGGTCACGCTTTTGGGATGTGATATCCCCTTGCTTCATGGGGCGGACACAATACATCTGGCACCTGCAATACTGCAATGGATGCGTGCCGGCCGGAGTGAGCGATGACGCAACCTGTCGATCCTATCGACCCCAACAAGCCAAGCCTGATGCTTGTCACCGGCCCTTCGGGCGCGGGGCGTTCAACGGCTGTAAACGCGCTTGAGGATCTGGGGTATGAGGTGATTGACAATCTGCCGCTGTCCCTGCTGCCTCCGCTTTTGACTGTGATGCCCGATCGTCCGCTGGCCCTTGGGCTGGATGTGCGCAATCGCGATTTCAGCGTTGATGGGCTGATCGCGGTGATCGACAATCTGTCAGAACGGTTGGGCGACCGCGCCCAAGTGCTTTACCTTGATGCCGCTGAGGATGTGCTGTTACGCCGCTATTCCGAAACCCGGCGGCGTCATCCGCTGGCGGCGGCTGGCCCCCCCCAATCAGCCATCACCCGCGAGAAAGAGCTACTGGAACCTATTCGCAGCCGCGCCGATTACCTTGTTGATACGACCCAAATGTCCCCCCATGATTTGCGTGCCGAAATTGATGGGTTGTTTGCACCGGGCGAAGGGCGCGCGCTGGGCCTGACCGTCCATTCGTTTTCCTACAAACGCGGCCTGCCCCGGGGCCTTGATATCGTGTTGGATTGCCGGTTCCTGCGAAACCCCCACTGGGAACCCAGCTTGCGCGCCAAGGATGGCCGCAACCCGGATGTTGCGGCCTATGTCGCCGCTGATCCCCGCTTTGATCCTTTCTTTGCGAAAGTGAAAGACTTGGTGGATATGCTGCTTCCGGCGCACAAAGATGAAGGGCGCGCGCATCTGTCCATTGGGTTTGGATGCACGGGCGGAAAGCATCGGTCTGTAATGATGACAGAAACCCTTGCATCAAGCCTTGAAGAAGCCGGTTGGCGGGTGTCTAAGCGGCATCGGGAATTGGAACGCCGTGATGCTGTGTCATCACCTGGCGCAAAGGGACAGGACGCGTGATCGGGATTGTGATCGTCGCACATGGTGGTTTGGCCCGCGAATACCTCGCGGCGGTTGAACATGTGGTTGGTGCCCAGCAAGGCATCAAGGCGATCACCATCGCGCCCGAAGAAGACCGCGCGCGCAAACAGGATGAAATCTGTGCCGCCGCCGACGCGGTTGATGCCGGGGCCGGTGTGGTGATTGTGACGGATATGTTTGGTGGATCGCCTTCTAACCTGTCGTTGCGTGCGTGCAGTATTGCGAACCGGCAGATCATGTATGGAGCCAATTTACCGATGCTGATCAAGCTTGCCAAATCGCGCCATAAGCCCGTACCGGATGCAGTGACTGCGGCGATTGATGCTGCACATAAGTATATTAACGCCCATAGCGTTGGACCGGCCTGATCATGGCGCAGGTTCGGTTGCAAATCCAAAACATCAAAGGGCTGCATGCCCGCGCCTCGGCAAAGTTTGCCGAAGTGGTCGAGGCGCATGACGCTACCGCCACTGTGTCCAAAGATGGTCTTGGCGCTGATGGTGATAGTATTATGGGTCTTTTGATGTTGGCAGCTTCTATCGGAACCTTTATTGAGGTCGAAACAGAAGGCCCTGATGCAGAGGCGCTTGCGGATGCGCTCACCACATTGGTGAACGACAAATTTGGCGAAGGTGACTGACTGTCGGGACAGGGCAGAGCAGAGGCGAAAGATTGACCGAGACGACCACCAAGCGGGTGACAGACCCCCTTGCACCACCAAGCGCGGTTCATAGCCTTAACCGCGGTGCCTTGACCTATGCCAACACCTTTGAAAGCCCGATCAAGCGCGCCATTGTGCATACGATCGAATGGCTTACAGGCAAGATCACCATTATCAACCTGGTCCGCCGCTTTGAAAAAAGCGGCCCCTATGAGGGCGCTGATTTCTGGTTTGGGGCTTTGAAGGTCATGGGCATTGCGGTCGAAACCCAGCAAGATCAGATGAACAACATCCCCGAAAAAGGCCCTGCCATTCTGGTCGCAAATCACCCCCATGGCATGGTGGATGGGATGGTTCTTGCCGGTTTGATCGGCAAGCGCCGGGATGATTACAAAATCCTGACCCGATCTTTGCTGACCAATATTGATACGGTGGCCAGCAACTACCTGATCCCCGTGCCTTTCCCGCACGAGACGGATGCCCAAAAGAAGTTTGTTGAGATGCGCAAACAAGCGATGGAGGTGCTCTCGGCCGGTGGGCTTGTGGCCCTGTTTCCATCGGGCGTTGTGGCGTCGTCTGACACGATGTTTGGCCCCGCGATTGAACGGGAATGGAACGTCTTCACCGCTAAGATGATCCGCACATCCGGCGCAACGGTCATTCCCTGCTACTTCCCGGGCGCAAATTCGCGCTGGTACCAGGCGGCCAACCGGATTTCAGCGACCTTGCGCCAGTCATTGCTGCTTTTTGAAATTGTTCATTCGCGCAACAAGGCGCAGGCACCTATCGTGGGCGCACCGATCAAGGCTGAAGATCTGAAAGACCGGCTGAAAGATCCACGCGACTGTATGGCCTGGCTGCGCGAATTGACGCTTTCGCTGAAACCCTAGCGCGTCGGCACGGGGACATCCCCGTGATAATCATAAAATCCGCGCTTTGATTTACGCCCCAGCCATCCGGCTTCGACATATTTGGTCAGCAGCGGGCAAGGACGATACTTTGTATCGGCAAGCCCATCATGCAGCACATTCATGATCGCAAGGCAGGTGTCGAGTCCGATGAAATCGGCCAATTCAAGTGGACCCATCGGGTGATTGGCCCCAAGTTTCAAAGATGTATCGATGGATTTCACCGAACCCACGCCCTCATATAGGGTGTAGATGGCTTCATTGATCATCGGCATCAGGATGCGGTTCACGATGAAGGCTGGAAAATCCTCGGACGCGGTTGATGTTTTGCCAAGCTTTTCAACGACTGCTTCACAGGTCTTGAACGTCGGCTCGTCCGTGGCGATCCCCCGGATCAATTCAACCAGCTGCATAATCGGAACGGGGTTCATAAAGTGGAAGCCCATGAAGCGCTCGGGCCGGTCAGTGGTTGATGCAAGGCGGGTGATCGAAATGGAAGACGTGTTCGACGTCAGGATCGTATCAGGCTTAAGGTGCGGTACAAGTTCTTGAAATATTGCGGTTTTGACCTTTTCGCGTTCAGTCGCAGCTTCGATGATCAGATCGGTTTGGCCCAGATCAGTCAGCGTTTCGGTTGTCCCGATCCGCTTCATGGCGTTTGTCTTGTCAGTCTCAGAAATCAGATCTTTGCCGACCTGACGGGTCAGGTTGCGATCAATCAGGGCGACAGCGGCGTCCAGTGCATCGCCGCTGATATCGGTCATCGTGACCTCGAACCCGGCAAGCGCAAAGACATGGGCAATCCCATTGCCCATTTGGCCTGCACCAACAATGCCAACGCGTTCAATATTCATGCCTGATCTCCTGTCCAGCTGGGCGCACCTTATGCCCGCAGGACAGGGCGCTTCAAGCGGTGATGGAAGTTAAAAGCTTATTCAAGTTTGCCGTTTAGGTTTTTGGCAATCCAAATGGGCGATTCTGCTGGTTGGATTACTAGGAATACGAATCGTGGGTCTGAACAGATGAAACATGAAACAGTCGATGGCGGCGGCCTGTCCTATGCGCCATGTCGGTATGGAATGTCGCGTATCTTCTTTCGGGGGCCGCGTCGGCGGCTTGATAGCCCTTACATCGCTTTTGTCGGCGGTACAGAAACCTATGGCAAATTCATCGCGCAACCTGTTCCTGACCTTGTCGAAAAGGAACTTGGGGAAACCTGTGTGAATTTTGGCTGTATCAACGGCGGGGTTGATGCCTTCGTCAATGACCCCACCATCATGGCCGCCTGCCATGATGCAGAGGCGACAGTGGTGCAGGTGATGGGTGCCAATTACCTGTCGAACCGCTTCTATTCCGTGCACCCGCGGCGCAATGACCGATTCCTACGGGCCTCAACCGTGATGCAGGCGATTTATAACGAGGTGGATTTTTCCGACTTCACCTTCACGCGCCACATGCTGGGCACGCTTTATGCACGTTCGCCTGATCGGTTCGATATCGTCGTGCAAGAATTGAGAGAGGCGTGGGTCGCCCGCATGAAAAATATGCTTGGCCAAATTGGGCCACGCGCGATCCTGCTTTGGTTCTCGAAAGAGAAGATGGATAACACCCCTTGGGAAGAACGCATGAACGCAATGCAGGCCGACCCGCTGTTCATTACAGAGGCGATGATTGACGCGTTGCGCCCCATGGTGCGCGAGGTTGTGGTCGCCAACCCGTCAGAGGTTGCATTGGCCCAAGGCACGAAAGGCATGTTCTTTCCGTCGTCACAGGCGAAAGCAGCGTCTGAAATTCTGGGTGTTGCCTGCCATTACGAAGCGGCGGCGAAACTGGCCCCGGCGTTACGCCGTGCTTTGGCTGATGGATAGCAAAAGGCCCGCCAAAGCAGCGGGCCTTTCAAGCAGTGCGTAGGGTGGGTCATTGACCCACCAAACCTTACAATTTGCTGGTCAGTTCCGGCACAGCGTCAAACAAGTCAGCAACCAGTCCAAAGTCGGCCACTTGGAAAATCGGGGCCTCTTCATCCTTGTTGATCGCAACAATGATTTTGGAATCCTTCATCCCCGCAAGGTGTTGGATCGCGCCGGAAATGCCGACGGCGACATAAAGGTCCGGCGCAACCACTTTGCCCGTCTGCCCAACCTGCCAGTCGTTCGGTGCATAGCCTGAATCCACCGCCGCGCGCGATGCGCCCACCGCTGCATTCAACTTGTCGGCAAGACCTTCGATCAGTTTAAAGTCATCTTCGGACCCGACGCCACGGCCACCCGATACAACAACACCGGCAGAGGTCAGCTCTGGCCGGTCGCTTGCGGCGACCTTGTCTTCGACCCATGATGACAGACCCGGATCAGCAGGCGCACCGATCATTTCGACCGCAGCAGACCCACCCATGCCGGCCGCATCAAAGCCAGCGGTACGGATTGTCATGACCTTTACAGCATCACCAGATTTTACGGTCTGGATCGCGTTCCCGGCATAAATCGGACGCTCGAACGTGTCCGCATCCACAATGGCCGTCACTTCGGAAATGATCTGCGTGTCCAACAATGCCGCAACGCGCGGCATGATGTTTTTGGCATCCGTTGTGCTGGGGGCCGCAACATGGCTATAGCCGCTGGCCAAAGACACGATCAGATCAGCCGCAGGTTCGGCCATTTGATGGCCCAGCACCGCATCTTCGGCGCATAGCACCTTTGCGACACCATCGATCTTAGCAGCCTCATCAGCGGCAGCTTTGGCATTGGCGCCAAGGCATAGCACGGCCACATCGCCCAAAGCACCCGCAGCGGTGACCGCCTTGGCGGTGGCATCAACAGACAATTCGCCCGCGTTTACATCTGCAATCAGAAGAACAGCCATTACACAGCCCCCGCTTCTTTAAGTTTCTCGACCAGCTCATCGACAGAACCCACCATGATCCCGGCGGCACGCGCCTCGGGTTCGGATGTTTTGACCACACTCAGGCGCGGTGTGGCATCGACGCCGTAGTCGGCGGGCGTCTTTTCATCCATTGGCTTTTTCTTGGCCTTCATAATGTTGGGAAGGGATGCATAACGCGGTTCATTGAGGCGCAGATCAACGGTAACGACCGTCGGCATCTTGACCTTGATGGTTTGCAATCCGCCGTCAACTTCGCGGGTGACAACAGCGCTATCGCCATCAATGCCCACTTCGGACGCAAAGGTCGCTTGCGACCAACCCAGCAGCGCAGACAACATCTGCCCTGTCGCGTTCATGTCGTTGTCGATGGCTTGCTTGCCGCACAGAACAAGTCCGGGCTGTTCTTCATCGACAATGGCTTTCAGGATTTTAGCAACCGCCAAAGGTTCGATATCGTTGTGCACATCATCAGCCGCGATCACAAGAATGGCGCGATCAGCCCCCATCGCAAGCGCTGTGCGCAGCGTTTCCTGGTTCTGCTTCACACCGATGGAAACGGCGACTACCTCATCGGCCTTACCTGCTTCGCGCAGGCGGATCGCCTCTTCGACGGCGATTTCGTCGAAGGGGTTCATCGACATTTTGACGTTGGCGAGATCGACACCGCTGCCGTCCGCTTTGACGCGGACCTTCACATTGTAATCAATCACACGCTTGACGGGTACGAGGACCTTCATTGGCGCAGTTCTCCCATAGCTTACGCGATATTCTTACTGGATCGATAGCAACCATCAGGCCACAGGGACAGTATAAAATCGACGCAACGGGGATTGGCGACGCCACGTTTTGAGTAAAACGCAGGGTCTTAGCGGTTCGCGCCCGGCACCCAAAGCACGTCATCAGTGCCGTTATGATTGGCAATGCGGCTGGCCTGAAAGAACCAATCTGATAGGCGATTCAAGTACTTAACGCCAATCGGATTGATAGACTCAACCGTGCCCAGTTCAACGGAAAGCCGCTCGGCCCGCCGCGCGACCGTGCGACACAGGTGCAAATGCGCGGCAAGTGCCGAGCCGCCGGGCAGGATAAAGCTGCGCAAGGGCGTGACAGCTTTGGTCATTCTATCAAGTTCGGCTTCAAGCCGGTCGATTTGCCCCTCGGTCATGCGCAGCACCGGATATTCCGACTCGCCATCCTTTTCCATGTCCGGGCGGCATAGATCTGCGCCCAGATCGAACAGATCATTCTGGATCATCGCGAGTTGTGCATCCATTTCATCGGTTGCATGCAGCCGGGCAAGGCCCACGGTCGCATTCAATTCATCCACGGTGCCATAGCTTTCCACGCGCAGTGAATGTTTCGCCACGCGGCTGCCATTGCCAAGCGCGGTTTCGCCCGCATCACCGGTTTTCGTGTAAATTTTGTTCAGAACGACCATCGTCTCAGGCTCCCCGGCGCAAGTATACGTAAAGTAGGATCAGCAGGATCGCGACGAATTGCGCACCGATCCGCCAACGCATGATTTTATTGGCATATTTCTTGTTAAACGCGCCGCCTTTGCCAAAGGTCCCGATGCCAAACAGCATGATCCCAAGTACAATCAGCACCGCGACAACGACAAGAATGAACAGGGGGTCTTGCATCATGTGGTCAGTCCTTTGATCCGTAAGCTTGGGACATAGCGGACAGGGCCCGAAAGAAAAGCCCTAGCCCTTCTTCGCCACGAAATCGAGCATCCGCGTCGGCAAGATCCGCCGCAACGTCCCCATGATATAGGTCGCCGTGGTAACGTAATAGCGCGGCTTGGGGTTCTTGGCGGTAAGGGCCTTGATCAGCTTGCGTGTCACAGCCGCGGCAGGCAGTTCAAAGGGGTCCGGCCCGCTTGCTTCATAAAGCCGTTTGCGCAGGTCGACATATTGCTCTTTGCGGGCAGAGGTTTCCCATTTGATCCAACGCTCAAAATGCGGGATCGAGTTTTGACGGATGTCTGATGTGATCGGCCCCGGTTCGATCAGGGTCACCTTGATGTCGGTGTCGGACATTTCCATGCGCAACACATCCGAAAGCCCCTCCATGGCGAACTTTGTCGCCACATATGACCCGCGCCATTTCAACCCGACAATACCCAAAACAGAGGAATTATTCACAATCCGCCCATATCCTTGCCGCCGCATAACAGGGATCACCAGTGTGGTCAGTTCATGCACGCCAAAAAGGTTCACTTCGAAATTTGCACGCAATGCGTCGCGCGGCAGGTCTTCGACAGCGCCGGGGCAGGCGTGTGCGCCATTGTTGAACAGCGCATCCAGCGTGCCGCCCGTGGCCTCAAGCACTTCGGCGAGCCCGTTCACCATGGTGTTGCTGTCGGCATAATCGATCAGTGGGCTTTCAAAGCCCTCGGCCTGAAGGCGGGCGCAGTCCTCGGCTTTGCGACAACTGGCAAACACGCGCCACCCTTGGGCGCGCATGCCTTTGGCCGCGTCATAGCCAATCCCAGAAGAGCAGCCGGTGATAAGAATTGATTTTTCTGTCATGCCCGTTTCCTGCCGTGTATCGGCAGAAAGGGCAAGGCATTAGCTTTCCGTCAGCAACCGTTCAGCCATCCAGCCGATCTGGCCGGTGTCGGGCAGGCGGATGCGGGCCCAACCGCTGGCATCCACTTCAATCACCTCGGCCTGGGTGCCACCGGGCAATGTATCAAGCACGGTATAATCTGTGCCCGGCCCGGCACGCATATTCACGCGGCTGCCAGCAACAAAGCGCAAATCCAGCAGAGCAGGCTCTTCTTCAATGATGACTTCGGTTGCAACTTCAACAGGCGCTGCCTCTTCAACCACGACGGCTTCAGCGACGGCTTGAATAACTTGTGCGTCTGCCGGTTGGGCAGCGGCCTCGGCGGCGACGTTGATCAATGTCGCAGACTCGTTGCGCGTCACCGCGACTGTGGGTGTTTCTTCAACGATTTCAGCGGCTGCGATCTGCTCATTTCCGGTTTCCGGCGCGAAATCAGACCCACCGGACAGCTCGTAAAATGCGAATCCGAGAATCAGGAAAGTTCCAACAATAAGCTTACCCATAAGGCCCTCTCACGATTTAATGAACTGCAGCAGCAGTGATAACGGAACTGTTATATCCCAAATGGGTTCCAAATTGAGGGGGAAATTTGTCCGCGCGTCATCCCGTCCTGTCTTTACCCCATCACAGGGCTCGGCTAAACCAGCGACAAATGAGCGACGCGCCCGATAACAGCCAAATCGATCTGACCGAACCATTGCACCGTGCACTGGGCGATCGGTATTTGACCTATGCGCTGTCCACGATCATGAATCGCGCCCTGCCTGATGCGCGTGACGGGCTCAAGCCTGTGCACCGGCGCATCCTTTATGCAATGTCCCGGCTTAAGCTGTCCCCTACAGGCGGGTTTCTCAAATCAGCAAAGATCAGCGGCGACACGATGGGCGACCTCCACCCCCATGGTGATGCGGCGATCTATGATGCGATGGCCCGTTTGGCCCAGGACTTTAACGTGCGTTATCCGCTGGTGGACGGGCAGGGGAACTTCGGCAACATCGACGGCGATAACCCCGCTGCAGCCCGCTATACCGAGGCGCGGATGACCGCCGCAGCCGAGGCGCTGCTTGTCGGTCTGAACGAAAACGCCGTTGATTTCCGCCCCAACTATGATGGGCGCTTGGATGAACCCTCGGTTCTTCCCGCGACCTACCCAAACCTTTTGGCCAATGGCGCAACTGGTATTGCCGTCGGAATGGCGACCAACATTCCGCCCCACAACCTGCACGAACTGATCGACGCCTGCCTCCACCTGATTAAAGCCCCCAACGCGCGGGACGAGACCTTGATGGAATACATCCCCGGTCCTGATTTCCCGACCGGCGGCGTGATCGTCGAAGAACCCGCAAGCATCGCCGAAGCCTACCGCACCGGGCGCGGCGCGATCCGCCTGCGCGCCAAGTGGGAAAA
>CAYPVL010000042.1:0-26883 GCA_964414165.1 uncultured Cognatiyoonia sp. | reverse complement strand
TAGGGCTTTTTAGCGCGGCCAATCACCTCGGCGACGATCCCGGCCTTTTCCAATTCAACCCGCATATCGGCAGTGATCTTCTGGACCACATCGCCGGTTTCGCGCTGCAGCGTGATAAAGCGGCGAATGATGGAATTGCGCGCCTCGGGGTTGAGGACGCGAAAGGCCAGATCCTCCAACTCCTCGCGCATCCATTGCATCCCCATGCGACCAGCCAACGGGGCATAAATGTCCATCGTCTCGCGGGCCTTTTGGGCCTGTTTTTCGGGGCGCATGGCCTTGATCGTGCGCATGTTATGCAAACGGTCGGCCAGCTTGACCAAGGTCACGCGCAGATCGCGGCTGGTGGCCATGAACAGCTTGCGAAAATTCTCGGCCTGCTTGGTCTCAGAGCTGTTCAGCTGCAGGTTGGTCAGCTTGGTGACACCATCCACAAGCTCGGCAATTTCGCGGCTAAAGCGCTTTTCCACATCCGCATACGAGGCCTTCGTGTCCTCGATTGTATCATGCAGCAAGGCGGTGATGATCGTGGCATCATCCATCTGCTGGTCGGCCAAAATCTGGGCGACAGCGACAGGATGGGTAAAATAGGGTTCACCCGAATGACGGAACTGGCCCTCATGCATGTCAGCGCCGAACGCGAAGGCATCGCGCAGCATGGGTTCGTTGGTGCGAGGGTTGTAGGTGCGGACCAGCCCGATCAGATCATCATCAGTCGTCATGCTGGTCCGTAACTAGGGTTAGCGCTGGCCTTGGGCTTCCATCAAGGCACGCAGCAGTTTCTCTTCAGACATATCGTCTTCGACGGGCTTGTCCGCCTCGGCACCCATAAGAAGGGACATGCTATCCTCTTCGGGTTCATCGACTTCGATCTGGGTCTGGTTGCTTTCGATCATCCGCTCGCGCAGATCATCGGCTTGCTGGGTTTCCTCGGCAATCTCGCGCAGAGACACAACAGGGTTCTTGTCGTTGTCACGGCCAACAGTGATCGGAGAGCCGGCAGAAATTTCGCGGGCGCGGTGGGCGGCAAGCATCACCAACTCAAAACGGTTGGGAACTTTATCGACGCAATCTTCAACGGTAACGCGGGCCATACGGCATTCTCCTACAAGATAGGCTGGATCAGAAACCAGCACATAAGGGCTAGTGGGGAAATTGACAAGGCGATTCGGGGCACGCCCCCGGTCTAGGTCATGGGCACCACAGACGCGATATCCACACCGGGCAAAGCATCCAGCAAATCCCGTACCGACAGATCCAACACCGGATGCACCCATGTGGGCGCAACATCCGACAAAGGAACCAACACAAATGCACGGTCCTGCATCCGAGGATGGGGCAGGATCAACTCTTCCGGGGCAAGCTTGGTCTGGGCGTCCTGGTCAAGATCATGCCACTTGGTCCAACCCGCCAGATCCGGGGCGACAACATCACCAAAAGCGAGCAAATCAAGGTCCAGAACACGGGGGCCCCAGCGTTGATCACGCACGCGGCCAGCTTCGGCCTCAATATCATGCAAAACAGCCAGCAAATCTGTGGCCCCACCAGAGCTCTGTAAAATGAACGCCCCGTTCACAAAATCATCGCCAGCACCCGGTGGAAAGGCCGGTGTTTGATATAGGCGACTCATCACCACCTCTACACCAAGAATGTCCTGCAGCCGCAGCCTAGACTTTTGTATAGTTTCCGCAGGGTCACCCCAACTAGCGGATACGTTACTTCCAACGGAAATGAGCGCATTAACGCGCGATTGTGATATTGGGCGGTCTTGTCTCACGGAAAGGATCACCTTAAGGAATGCAAAGCGCTTTGGGCCATATTAAACCACTCACACACTCGCGAACACCTCCAAGGCGCATATCGGAAGGACTTTTTATGTTTTATCGTGACGAGCGGCTGGCGCTCTTCATCGATGGATCAAACTTATATGCGGCTGCAAAGTCGCTGGGCTTTGACATCGATTATAAACTTCTGCGCACGGAATTTATGCGGCGCGGCAAGATGCTAAGGGCGTTTTATTACACAGCGCTTTTGGAAAATGACGAATATTCGCCGATCCGGCCACTGGTAGATTGGTTGCATTACAACGGCTTCACCATGGTCACGAAACCGGCCAAGGAATATACCGACAGCATGGGCCGTCGGAAGGTCAAAGGAAACATGGACATCGAACTGACGGTCGATGCCATGGAACTGGCCCCGCATGTAGACCACGTCGTTCTGTTCTCGGGCGACGGCGATTTCCGCCCGCTGGTCGAGGCGCTCCAGCGTAAAGGCGTACGGGTCTCGGTTGTCTCAACAATCCGCAGCCAACCGCCGATGATCGCGGACGAGTTGCGCCGCCAATGCGACAACTTCATCGAACTGGATGAGTTGCGCGATGTCGTGGGGCGCCCACCCCGCGAACCGCGCGAGATGTCTGAAGACGAACAGGCCGAAGCAACAGAGTAAGTCACCAAAGGGCCGCGCAACACCAAAGCGCGGCCCTCTCCATTTGGGCAACCAACCCCGTCTCGCTTTGTTCAAAATACTCAAAAACAACATCGCCAGCCCGCATGAACGCCTAAAGCAAAGCACCCCGGTCACGCACAAAACATGACACGCGGCGTAGCCGCTCATTTTGGTCACAGCCACCTAGACCTTACCTGCGGAAAGGCTTACCTCTAAGGCACCAATGCCGGAGAAAGCCATGACCAAGCCCCCCCTCACCCTCTACCTCGCCGCCCCGCGCGGCTTTTGCGCAGGTGTGGACCGGGCGATCAAGATCGTGGAAATGGCTTTGGATAAATGGGGCGCGCCCGTCTATGTGCGCCACGAAATCGTGCATAACAAATACGTGGTGGATGAGCTGAAAGATAAGGGCGCGATCTTCGTCGAGGAACTCGACCAATGCCCCGACGACCGACCCGTGATCTTCTCAGCCCACGGCGTGCCCAAAGCCGTGCCTGCGGCGGCCGCCAAGCGCGAGATGATCTACGTGGATGCCACCTGCCCGTTGGTGTCCAAAGTCCATATCGAAGCCCAACGCCACCACGACAATGGGCTGCAAATGATCATGATCGGCCACGACGGACACCCCGAAACGGTTGGCACCATGGGCCAACTTCCAGCGGGCGAGGTGCTTTTGGTCGAAACCGTTGCGGATGTGGCCAAAGTCACGCCGCGCGACCCAGAAAAACTGGCCTTCGTGACGCAAACGACGCTTTCGGTGGATGACACCATCGACATTGTACAAGCGCTGCAAACGCGGTTCCCTGCGATCGTCGGCCCGCATAAAGAAGACATCTGCTATGCGACCACCAACCGGCAAGAGGCGGTCAAAGCCATGGCCCCAAAATGCGACGCCATGCTCGTGGTCGGGGCACCCAATTCTTCAAACTCTAAACGACTGGTCGAGGTCGGGGCCAAGGCGGGCTGCAACTACAGCCAGCTTGTGCAGCGGGCGACAGACATCGACTGGCGTGCATTGGACGGAATCACATCTATGGGGATCACCGCCGGGGCCTCTGCCCCCGAAGTGCTGATCAATGAAGTGATTGATGCGTTCAAAGCCCGCTTTGAAGTGACGGTCGAGATGGTCGAAACCGCCGTTGAGAACGTGGAATTCAAAGTCCCGCGTGTGCTGCGGGAACCGGCATAGTCAAGGATGGACGACTACATCAGCTTCACCGGCAGGGTCATTCCGATGGAGTGGGGGGATAATACCTACACTGTGTTGCCGCTACCCGGTGAGGTCACAGAGGCCCTTGCCAAACAAGGTGCCCGGCGGGTGGAGGGCGAAATCAACGACCACCCGGTCAACCTCGCGCTCACGAAAGCGCCGGTAATCGATCAGATCTTCCTCTATGCAGGCAAGACCCTGCTGAAAGACTGCGACATTACCCCCGGCGAGGAAATCGACGTGCGCCTGCGAAAAGCCGATCCAAACGACGTCGAAACGCCTAGCGACGTGGCCCAAGCGCTTCGGGCAGCCGGGGCAAGCGATGCATGGAATATGCTTACCCCCGGAAAACAGCGGGGTCTGCTGCACGGGATCAATACAGCCAAACGGGCCGAAACGCGCAGCAAGCGGATCGCGGCACTGATTAAGGACATCACAACATGATCCAAGCCGTCATTTTCGACATGGACGGGCTGCTGCTGGACAGCGAACGGCTCTACTTCCAAGCTTACCGCGACACACGCCAAGCACTTGACCTCCCCGAGGATGACGCGCTGTTCCTCTCCATGGTCGGCACGAACAACCGGCATGGGCGGGTGATGCTTGAAGCTGGCCTGAATGGCGCGGTCCCTCTCGCAACATTCACGACCCACTGGGATGAAGCATGCGCCGCGGCCCTTGCCAAAGGCATCCCCGTCAAACCCGGTGTAGACGCGTTGCTTACCCAGCTTACCGCGCAAAACACCCCCTACGCCATCGCGACAAGTTCCAATACGCAAAAGGCGTGGAAGCACCTTGCAAAGGCCGAAATCGATCACCACTTTGACACGCTGATCGGTGGGGATCAGGTGCAAAACAGCAAACCTGCGCCCGATATCTACCTGCGGGCTGCTGCCGCACTCGACATCGCCCCCACGAAATGCGCGGCCTTTGAAGACAGCGAAAACGGTGTGCGGGCTGCGCATGCTGCCGGGATGACAACAGTCCAAATCCCCGACATCAAACACCCAAACGAGGCGCTAAGACAGCTGAACCACACGATCGCGCCCGATCTGCTGAGCGGCGCAAAGGCAATCGGATTGATCGCCTAATCCAACCCACCCAAGGCCAAAGTCCACCGCTACGTCAAAGCACCAACCCAAACATCTCTTTGGTTTTCAAATATCCCCCCCGGAGGGTCCGCACTTTCAAGCCTTGCAACGCCCGGATTTGCCAAATCAATGCGGGCCTTGACCCACCTGCCCCAACAGATAAGTGTCCCTACATGATCTTCGGCATCCCCCGCATCCCCTTCCTGCTTGCACTGGCAGGCACCATTCCGTTTCTGTGGGGTGCGCTGACCATCCTTGCCCCGGCAACAAACGCATGGGGGATCACGACCTTTGGGGCGCGCTTCGTCGGGCCATACGTGCAACTTTTCTACGGTGCGATCATTCTTGCTTTCATGTCCGGGGTGCTCTGGGGATTTGCGGCCAAGCATGACTACACCATCGGCTACGCACTCTCGGTCATCCCAGCGCTTTGGGCATTTTTCATGACAGGGGGCGGGCCGACAACGGCGGCAGTCAACCTGATTGTCGGGTTCCTTGCCGTACTGCTGCTTGACTGGCACTTTTGGCAGTTGAAAACCACACCAGCGTGGTGGTTCAGACTGCGGATGATCATCACGGCCATCGTCGTGGCCTCCCTCCTGCTGCTGGTGATCTGATGGCAGACGCACGGACAATCGCACTTTATGACGCCAAGGCGGCCGACTACGCAAAGCTTGTTCAAAGCGACGCAGCGGATGCGCAATTGCAGGCGTTCATGGACCTACTGCCCAAGGGGGCAGGTGTGTTGGATCTCGGCTGTGGCCCCGCATTCGCGTCGGTCAAAATGCGGGATGCGGGGTTTAAGCCCGACCCGGTAGACGCATCAAAGGGGATGGTCGACATGGCCAACGCGCGCTTTGATATCAACGCGCGGCAACTGACCTTCGATGACATCGACATGATCGCCGCCTACGACGGGGTCTGGGCGAACTTCTCACTGCTACATGCAGCGCGCGCCGATCTGCCCCGGCACCTTGCGGCCCTTGCCACAGCGCTGCGCCTAAACGGGATCATCCACATCGGTATGAAAACCGGAACAGGGGAAGCGCGGGACAGGATCGACCGCAAATACACCTATGTGACAAAGGATGAATTGCGCGAACTTCTGGAAACCGCCGGGTTCACGCGCATCGGCATAGACACCGGCGCAGATGCCGGCTTTGACGGCACCGTCGCCCCTTGGGTCGTCATGAGAGGGCGTAAACATGGCTGAGCTTTTTGCCTACACAGACGGGGCCTGTTCTGGCAATCCCGGCCCCGGCGGCTGGGGCGCACTCCTGATCGCCAAAGATGGGGAAACCGTAATCAAGGAACGCCCGCTATCAGGGGGCGAGGCCGAGACAACCAACAACCGCATGGAGCTGCTCGCCGCAATCACAGCGGTTGATACGCTGTCCACCCCGTCCAAATTGACCATCGTCACCGACAGTTCCTACGTCAAAGACGGGATCACCAAATGGATCTTTGGGTGGAAAAAGAAGGGCTGGAAAACGGCGTCCAACAAGCCCGTTAAGAACGAAGACCTTTGGAAGCGGCTGGAAGAAGCATGCGTGCGCCATGACGTGACATGGGAATGGGTCAAAGGGCACGCAGGACATCCCGAAAACGAACGGGCCGACGAATTGGCCCGCGCCGGCATGGCCCCGTTCAAAACCAAGGCCTGAACCAATTTTCATTCACCATTCATCCGAAACCAAATAGGTGCCTGCCATGAAAATGATTATCGACACCGATCCGGGGATCGACGATGCGCTGGCTATCGCGCTTGCCCATGCAATGCCGCAGATCGACCTGCTTGGTCTGACGACGGTTTTTGGCAATACCTTCGTGCACCAATCCAGCCGCAATGCGCGCTATATCCTTGATCTACTTGGGGCAGATTTGCCCGTTGCAGAGGGTGCAAAACTGCCTTGGGGCGCAACGGATTATGATCCCTCGGCCTATGTGCACGGTCCCGAAGGACTGGGCGATCTAACCGACATCCCTCAAATCGGGACAAACGCCAATGAAAGTGCGGCCCAATTCCTTGTGCAGATGGCCGCCGCGCATAAAGGCGAACTTGTCATCTGCGCCATTGGGCCGCTGACGAACATCGCTGATGCGCTTAACCTCGACCCGGATTTCGCGCGTAACGTCAAACAGCTGGTCATCATGGGCGGGGCGTTTGAGGTGCCCGGCAACGTCACACCCGAGGCCGAAGCCAACATCTACCATGACATTGACGCCGCCAACGCCGTCTTTGCCGCCGGGTTTGACCTGACGATGATCGGGCTGAATGCCACGATGCAAACGCTGCTCACCCCGGAAGACTTCACCGACATGAAGGCCAACAAAGTTGGCACCTTTATCCACGACATTTCGCAATTCTACCTTGGGTTCTATCGCTCAATCGGTGTCACCAATGGCTGCGCGATGCACGACTCAACGGCGATCCTCGCCTGCACCCACCCCGAACGGTTCACGCTGCATGAAACCGGCCTCGCGGTTGACGCCAAAGGCGCAACCATCGCCGACCCCACGCGCCCCATAAGCAAAGTCGCCATGGCCGTGGAGGCCGATTGGGCAACGAACTACGCCAAAGACGCCATCCTTGGACGGAAGACCTAACGGCCTTCAACGCAGGACAACCCAAAACATCTCTTTGGTTTCGAAATATCCCGGGGGAGGCGAAGCCGGGGGGTCGACATTGGAGCGCCATTGGTCCGAGAGACAATGGCGACGCCCCCTCCCCAGCTGCAATCAAGCGGTACCCAAACCCTCATCCACGCTCAGTACAATCTTCCCAATATGGACCGAGCTTTCAATCCGGGCATGGGCCGCCGCCGCATCATCCAGCGCAAACGTCTGATCCATCACAGGGGCCACGCGGCCCGTGTTCAAAAGCGGCCAGACATGGGTGCGCAGTTCATGCGCAATCCGCGCCTTGGCTGCATCCGATTGTGGCCGCAAGGTTGATCCCGTCACAGTCAAGCGACGCATCATGAGGGGCGCAAAATTGATTTCGGCCTTGGGACCTTGGAGAAACGCAATCTGCACAAGACGTCCATCATCAGCCAGCGCTTTGAGATTGCGGGCAATATAGTCGCCGCCCACCATGTCCAAAATCAAATGGGCACCGCCTTCGCCCTTCAAAACCTCAACAAAATCCGCGTCACGGTAGTTGATCGCAACCTCAGCCCCCAAATCCCGACATGCAGCACATTTCGCGTCCGACCCAGCGGTCGCAAAGACCCGTGCACCAAATGCGCGGGCCAGCTGAATGGCGGTTGTGCCAATCCCGGATGATCCACCATGGACCAAAAACCGCTCTCTGGCTTGCAGGCCACCGCGCATAAACACATTGGACCAGACGGTGAAAAACGTCTCGGGCAGGCAAGCGGCCTGTTTCAGCGACATCGCCTGAGGCACAGATAAACAATGGGCAGCCGGAGTGGTGGCGTATTCGGCATACCCCCCACCGGGCAGCAAAGCGCAAACCTGATCACCAATCTGCCATCCCGTCACACCGGGGCCGATTTCGGCGATGATACCCGCCGCTTCAAGGCCGGGGATTGGGCTGGCGGTTGGAGGCGGATTATACAGTCCTGCGCGCTGCAAAGCATCGGGACGGTTTACGCCAGCATAGGCGATCTTGATCAGAACCTCACCATGGGCGGGGGGGGCGATATTCAAAGTCGCAGGCTGCAAAACCTCTGGGGCACCGGGCCTCGTGATTTCAATAACGCGGGATTGGGGCATGGGGCTTGATCCTTAAAAAGGGCTAAGTCGGATCGACCCAACGGCCCGGAAGATCATCACGCGGGGTCTGCGAAGGCGGTTTAACCGCCGACAACATACGGCCCAATGGCCCCGTGATCGGTTTCAAAAGCGGATTGCTATTCACCCCCGCCTTTACCTTCTCAAACTGCATGACATTGTCGATACGGCGGTCAATGAAAGCATCGGTGGCCTGGCCATCCGTACTGTCATCACCCAGCCAATACAGCACAACGGACCCATAAACAGCCGACAAGGTGGCGCGCTTTGTGTACCAGTTGATATCATCAGACGTGTCCCCCAGCGCGGTCCAAATGGCATCCGCTGTACCCCAGATCAGCTTGGCTCCTTCAGGGGCCATATGGGGAAGGGTAAAAAGGGTGGACCCGCGGCGTACGGCCTCTTTGTCATCTACAGCATTCAAACGCAGACGAATCGCATGGGCAACCTTGTCGCGAAAGCGCATGTCCGACAGATCAGCATCCGCAAGGGCAGCAGCCATGGCCCCATCACCCGCCACATGGAAGGCGATGGCCAGATCAACCGCACCACGCGGGCAGGCCAGTTTGGCGGCAGCAGGTTCAATGCCAGCGTCTGAAACCGCTGCATCAAAAGCCTCTGACGACCAGCCATCAAAGGCGACGTGGGGCAGGATTGCGTCCAGCATTTCTTTAACGACATTCGCATTAGTCATCTAAAGGTGTTCTTTCTTCTTCCGAAAGTCGGTAAATTGACTGTCTGGAGTTTAGCGCAGACTTCGCCTTTTTCCATTTTTCATCTTTTGTTTTGATCGCAATCCGCAAACTATCGTATTTGAAGGCATCCTTGGGGCTTAAGATCACTGGCCGTCGGATGTAGCGCCGGTTACGTTCGAAAAACCGGTCAAGGTAACGGCGAATCTTCCCTGATCCCACGTTTCCTCTCCCGGAAAGCATCTTATTTTCCAAGACGGATAGTCCTTCGTCTGATCCACCTTCAATCCAGAAAATCGGGTATGCCGCGCCGCCTGCAACGCCCTTAAGATACTCCCTTCCACCAAAGCTTGCCTGAAAACCCGACTTGATTTGGGTCGCGTCAGCAATCGCTCTGATCCGATTTTTATCAACAGATGAAATGAGGTATATGACCTCGATAGAAACGATAAGTCTTCGCGGGTTGGCCTTACTTGTCAGTCTAAATCCTGTATCTATCGAAGGGCCGATGTAGTCCAAAATGTACTTTACGGGTTCATTAGACTTTTGCTTCTTCGAGCGGGCGACCAACATTAAATTTCGATGATCGGGGTCCTCTTCGATAAACATTTCTTCAGCAGGGCCGTTCAAAGTTGCAATCGCAACTTCATAATTTGTAATCGGAAAACCCGCTGACCAAATTGTCCCTTTGACGTCTAGCTTGGTGTTATCGTAAGGAAGACCCATCATACCAAGATATGGGCTATAGCGATCACCACCATTTGTGAAGAACTCTCTGTCCCCATATAGCATTTTTCGAAAAACGATTAGCGCATTTCGAAACGCCAATGCGAGCAACGCAACCTCTGAAGAGGAATAGACATCCACGGTAAAAATAATTTCATCGCCCGCGAGTTTCCAACGAACGATTCGGTCGGGAAGACTGTCAAAATCTGATGATGGGTCATCAGCTTCAAGTTTATTGGCATGTAAACGATCCGCCTCAACGCAAATGCCCAGCTCTCGGCGAAGTACGTCCTTGAAGCGCACGTAGAACTCAGAAACGAAGAAGAACCAGTCTGTTCCCGCAAAATACTTGCGATTTGGATCAATCTCTCGATCTTCAGGGTCTTCCAAATCAACAGCATAATGTCGTTGCTTTACAGGTGTAGACCCAACGAGATCCACGCTTAGAAAAAGCAAAAAGCGTGGCCGAAGCTCCGCCTCGAGAGAGTCGAAGAAATCTCCGTTCGTCTTAAAATCTGTGTCTTTCAACCAATATGCTCAATTGCTTTGAGTTGTTGGGTCACAAGGTGCTTTGCGACCCCAAAATAATCGGCCATCTGGGCCAAGCTTTTTTGCTTTTCTCGCAAATCCCGAAGCACAGCACGATCAATGAGGAAATTAATTGCAAATATGTCAGCCTGATGATCAGCCTCACCCAAATTGTAGCGCGCTGCCATCATGACTTTCTCAGTTAAATCAGCAGCTGAACGTCGGTAATGCAACTCAAAATGGCCAAGCTCATGTGCAATCGTAAACCTATTCGCCGTTGCAGATGCGCGAGGGGAAAGCCAGATCACGAACTTCTTGGTCGGGAGGATGTAAATTGATCCTTGTTTGACATCGTCATATGGATCGTCCCAATTGTCCGTTGTCCGAATAATACCACCGCGCGCGATCACTATTTTTTGAAGATCCGCGTGTGGCTCGTAGCCCCAGCTTTTTCGGCACGTTTCCGCAATTTCTATAATTTCTGCGTGGCTCAGCTTTGCAGGCTGCAATCGCTCCGTAGGAATATCCCCAATGTATTCATCTTGGTAACTGTCACCAAGCTCGCCTTCGCTTCCACTTGCAGAAACCGGGGAAATCGCCATTGCTACACACCTAATCCAAAATCATATCATCCAAAATAGGCGGTGTTGAGTCAAGTAAAAGCAGCAGCGACAGGGCGATGCCCGCTAGACAAATGGGGGCACCCTTGCTATACGCCCACCTCCTGCAACTTATTGCAAATCCAACTTAGAGAGGTGGTGAAAACCACATGCAGGTTAGTGTTAGAGATAACAACGTCGATCAGGCGTTGCGTGCCCTGAAGAAGAAACTTCAGCGTGAGGGTGTCTTTCGCGAAATGAAACTGAAACAGCATTTCGAAAAGCCGTCGGTCCGCAAAGCCCGTGAGAAAGCGGAAGCGATCCGCCGTCAGCGTAAGCTGGCGCGCAAGAAAGCGCAGCGTGAAGGTCTGCTTTAAGCAGTTTTTGACGTCAGCATTCTGAAAGCCCCGTTTGTTAACGCAAACGGGGTTTTTGTTAACGATTTGGTAAGTTTTATGAACCAATAATGAACACGCTGGGACCATAGGATAACCGACCGAGATGCCGTTTACACGGATAGCACAGGCTGTCACGACAGGACCCGCACCAATTCGGTTCCGTTTTGATTTCGATATCGCCTTTCAGGCGATCATTGATATGCGCGCAGGTAAGGTCTGGGGGTACGAGGCACTTGTGCGTGGCCCCAACGGTGAAAGTGCGGCCGAGGTCATCGCGGGCATTCCGGCACCGGCCATGTATGCAGCCGATCAGCATTGCCGCGAAACAGCAATCGCATTGGCTGCCAGCTTGGGAATGAAAGAGTTCCTTAGCATCAATTTCCTACGCAGCGCGCTGCTTGGTGACGAAGATTATATCGGCGCCACACTTGCCTGCGCCGACCAGCACGGCTTTCCAGCCGACAAAATCATGCTGGAATTCAGTGAAACGGAAGAAGTCGATGAAATCGACGATAGCCGCAGCGCCGTCAACCGGCACAATGGGCGCGGTTTTCTAACGGCGATGGATGATTTCGGTGCTGGATACCAAGGGCTGTCGCTGCTGTGCGAGGTGCAGCCCGACGTTATCAAGCTTGATATGTCTTTGATCCGCAATGTGGACAAGGATCCACGGCGCGCAAGAATTGTGGCTGGCATCGTACAAATCTGCACTGATCTGAACATCCGTCCGATCTGTGAAGGGGTCGAAACCCAAGAAGAACTGGCTTGTCTTCTAGACATCGGCATTGCCCATTTTCAGGGTTTCCTGCTTGCGCGCCCGCAACTGACGCGCCTTCTTGCAAATCATCAAAAAGCAGCCGCCTTCGATCTGATCCGCGACCGGTTGCGCCCAGCCGGCTAAACCGGCAGCGCCGTCGTCTGCCGCACGGTCCGCAGCGCAAAAGACGACTGCATTTGTGCGACCCCCGGCAATGTTGCCAGATAGCGGCGATGGATCCGCGCAAAATCTTCCGTATCGCCGGCGACAACTTTCAACAAATAATCCGCTGTCCCGGCCATCAGATGACATTCCAACACGTCCGGGACGCGGGCAATGGCCTTTTCAAAGGCGTCCAGTACCTCATCTGCCTGCCCCGACAGCGTGATTTCGACAAAGACCGTTGTGGGCCGACCCATTTTACGCGGGTCCAACAAGGCAACATAATCGCGAATATAACCCTCTTTCTCAAGACGCTGCACACGGCGATGACAGGCCGAGGCAGACAGGGCGACCAGCTCTGACAGGTCCGCATTCGACATGCGCCCTTGCTTTTGCAGCACCGTCAAGATTCGCCGATCAATGTTGTCAATATCCATATAGCGCACGATCCTTTGATGAAATTGTGAAAATACGCACGTATCTTCAAATGTTACCGTTCACGGAACGTAAAAGACACCAAGCATTTCCACAAGAACAAGCACAGACTGTGTTCTGAAAACAAGGAGAGTTCACATGCACATCGGCTGCCCCAAAGAGATAAAACCACAGGAATACCGGGTCGGCATGACGCCCAATGCCGCGCAAGAGGCCATCGCCCACGGCCATAGCGTTTCGATTGAAACGGGGGCTGGCACTGGGGCAGGATTCCCCGATGACGCCTACATCCATGCTGGGGCCGCCATCGTTGGCACCGCCGCCGAGATTTTCGCCGCCGCCGATATGATCGTCAAAGTGAAAGAACCCCAAGCGGTCGAACGCAAGATGCTACGCGAAGGCCAACTTTTGTTCACCTACCTGCACCTTGCCCCTGACCCTGAACAAACAAAAGATCTGCTTGCCTCGGGCGCGACCTGCATCGCTTATGAAACTGTGACGGACGCCAATGGCGGCCTGCCCTTGCTTGCCCCCATGTCCGAAGTCGCAGGCAGGCTTGCCCCACAAGTCGGCGCGTGGACCTTACAAAAGGCCAACGGCGGACGTGGCGTGCTGCTGGGCGGCGTGCCCGGTGTCGGGCCGGGGCGTGTGGTGGTCATTGGGGGTGGCGTTGTCGGAACGCATGCCGCCAAGATCGCTACCGGGATGGGTGCGGATGTGACCGTGCTTGATCGGTCCCTGCCCCGCCTGCGTTACCTTGATGATGTCTATGGCGGGCGCTTCAAGAATAGTTTTGCCAGTGCGGGCAATATCGCCGAGCTGATCCGCGAAGCTGACCTTGTGGTCGGTGCCGTCCTTATCCCCGGTGCTGAAGCACCCAAGTTGATCTCGCGCGCGCAGCTTGCGGATATGAAACCGGGCGCTGCCCTTGTGGACGTAGCGATTGATCAGGGCGGCTGCTTTGAAACCTCCAAAGCAACAACGCACGAGAACCCGATTTATGACGTTGATGGGATCATGCATTACTGCGTGGCGAATATGCCGGGGGCTGTGGCGCGCACATCGACTATCGCCCTTGGGAACGCCACGATGCCCTTCATGCTGGCGCTGGCTGACAAAGGCTGGCGGCAGGCTTGCGAGGATGATCCGCATCTTTTGAATGGGCTGAACGTGCATGCAGGCGCGCTGACCTACTATGCAGTTGGCAAAGCCCTTGGGGTTGATGTGCTTGCACCCGGCCTAGCCCTGAAGCGCTAGAAACTCCGAAATCCGCGCCAACCCGATCTGCAAATCGGCGGTCGGGTTGGCAAAGCCAATGCGCACAGTCCCTTCCATATCGAAGGCTGATCCGGGGGTCAGCAACACGCCGGTTTCCTTCAGCAAAGACACGCAAAATTCCTCAGACAGGATCGGCAGATCATAGCGCAGCAAGGTGACCGTGCCGGACTGGGGTTTTACCCAACTGATCTTGTCTTCCTGATCCACCCAAGCTGCCAAAATCGCCAGATTATCGCGGGTAATCTGCTGGCTGCGGGCCAGAATGCGATCCTTGTTCTCGAGCGCCATCGCGGCGAAGTGATCATCAATCTTCCCGACCGAGATCGTATCATAGTCGCGCTGGATCAACGCAGCCTCAATCACCTCTTCCGGCCCTGCGATCCAGCCAAGGCGCAAACCCGCAAGGGAAAAGGCCTTGGACATGCCTGCCGTGGCGATGCCTTTTTCGTAAATATCCGCTATGGATGCGGTCAAGCCATCGCCCACCTGATCTGTGCCGCGGTAAACCTCATCACACAGCACCCAAGCATCCGCCGCGCGGGCAATCCCGGCGATGCGCTCTAGGCAAGTGCGATCCATCAAAGCGCCCGTGGGATTGTTGGGATTATTGATGGCAATCAGTTTGGTGTCTGGTGTGACCAGCGCGGCCAAAGCCTCTAGATCAGGCTGATAGTCATCCTGCGCGCGTAGATGCAAAGAATGCACATCAGCGCCAATGCTCGCCGGGATCGAATAGTGCTGCTGATAGGTCGGCACAATCGTCACGACGCGATCACCGCGTTCAACCAGCGCCCGGTGCACCAGCATATTGGCCCCAATCGTGCCATGGGACACCAGAATATTCTTTGGCGTCTGACGGGTATAAAGGGACGCAATGGCCGACAATAACCGCGGCGATCCCTTGATATCACCATATGTCATCTTCATGCCAAGCAAAGCAGACAGATCGGTCGCGTTTTGACCACTTATCGCCAAAAGTTCCTTAATCGTCAGGCTTTGGACACAGGTTTCAGCCAGATTCAATTCACACTTGGTTTCCCAAGCATTCATCCAGATTTCGACGCCAAAGGGGGTGATATGCATCTGCGCTCTTTCATTGATTACGAAAGACTAGCCGGGCGTGGGCCGCTGCACAATCAGGTCGAGTTTTGCGGAAAGGGTAGGATTTTGATGCCATCTGCACTGGCAAAGAACATCGCTTGCGATACGGCAGAATGCACCTGCTCATCGGTGAAGGGCTTGGCAATCACAAAGGCGGGTTCGGGTTTGTCCCCGGTCAATAACAATTCTGGGAAGGCCGTGATGAAAATAACCGGAATTTCGCCAGACCGGGCCAACAAATCATTCACCGCATCCACGCCTGACGAATGATCCGCCAATTGTATATCCGCAAGGATCAGATCAGGGCGGGTCTTGGTGCCAAGTTCAAGCGCATCCAGCCGGGTACGGGCGATGCCAGTCACCTTATGACCTTGGGCGGCGACAATGTCCTGCAGGTCCATCGCAATCAGGGCTTCGTCCTCGATAATCAGGATGTGGCCGGCAATGCTATCCTGCAATTCGCGGCGGGCAGCGTGGATCATCTGGGCAACCTCGACGACCGAGCGACGCATAATCAGCGAAATATCAAGGACCGAAAATTCCTCGATTGTGTGCATCAGCAATGCGGCACGACGTGGGGTCGCAAGGGTTGAAAGGCGGCGATGGGCACGGCCTTGAAAATCATCGCCCGGATCAGCGCGAGGCGGATCAAGATCAAACATGACGCGGAAAAGGGCAACTTTCAGGGGGATATTAGGTTCGACCAGACCGCTTTGATCCAGAATAGCAGTCAAGGTCGCTTCAACATATCGATCCCCCAAGACCTGGGAACCAGTCATTGCCCGGGCATAACGCCGAAGAGAGGGCAAATACTCACCAATGGCAGAGGCGCGTGACGCAGACATAGGACACCCTTGGAGGTTAATTCTTAACAGAGTCTTAATTCCTGACGGAACTATGCGGTTTATAGCGCGTTAATTCCGTGAAGACACTGAAGTTCAACTCAGGCGTGCAAAAAATGTTGCCACCTCGCGATTCCCGTCAAGAAATCCTTTCGCACCTGCCCGCGCTGCGGGCATTTGCAATCAGTTTGACACGCAATCACGCTTTGGCTGACGACATGGTGCAGGACACAATTGTTAAGGCTTGGGAAAAGATTGACAGGTTTCAACCCGGAACCAATTTGCGGGCTTGGCTTTTTACGATCCTGCGCAACACCTATTATTCGCACCGGCGCAAACGGGCACGCGAAGTGCAGGATGTTGACCAGATTTACACCGACACGCTTGTCACGAAACCGGACCACGACGGCACGTTGCAAATGCGGGATTTCTACCGGGCTTTCGCGCGGCTGCCCACATCACAACGGGAAACGCTTATGCTGCTTGGGGCGGCGGGTTATTCTTATGATGAAGCGGCGCAGATTTGTGGTGTTGCACCGGGCACGATCAAAAGCCGGGCGAACCGGGCGCGGCGGCGGCTTGCGGAATTGATGGACCTTGGCACAAGCGGGCCGATGCCAATCACGGATGCGGCGATCAAAGCCATTGTCGGCGGCTAGTCCGCGCAACAAAAAAGGCCCGCACGTATGCGGGCCTTTCTTTTAAAAAATGTTGGCGATATTAGCCGCGCGCCTTCAAAGAGTCGCGGATCTCAGCCAAAAGCTCTTCCTGCGTTGGGCCTGCTGGCTCTTCTTCTGGCTCTGGACCTTTTGCTTTGTTCACAGCTTTCACAAGCAGGAAAACCACAAACGCAATGATCAAGAAGTTGATGATCGCCATGATGAAGGCACCATAAAGGAACTCTGCTTCACCAACTTTCGCGGACAGACCGCCGAAATCAATGCCGCCCATAAAGATACCGATCAACGGCGTGATCAGGTTATCAACCAGTGATGTTACGATTGCGGTGAACGCCGCACCCAGAATGATACCAACGGCCATGTCCATGACATTGCCCTTAGCGATGAAATCTTTGAATTCTTTGATCATTTTAGTCCCCACTTAGCTTCGTTATGTAACCCGCACAATTATTAGGCGGTTTTACATTGGGCATAGGTGTAACCTATCTTTGCACAAATCCAAGGGGTTTTCTTTGTATCACTTTCCCCCGACACTCAGACTTTCAATTTTCGCCGCAAAGGATGCGCCATGACTGACCTTTCCGCCTTCCCGATCACCACACGTTGGCCTGCCAAGGACCCATCCGTCATTCAGCTTTATTCATTCCCCACACCCAACGGGGTCAAGATTTCGATTGCGCTGGAAGAGATGGGGCTTGCCTACGAACCGCATCTTGTCACGCTTTCCGATGCGGATGTACGAAGCGATGAATTCCTCTCGCTTAACCCCAACAACAAAATTCCCGCGATCATTGACCCCAATGGGCCAGACGGGCCAATCGGTCTTTGGGAAAGCGGGGCAATTTTGCTTTATCTGTCAGGAAAGACCGGAAAATTCGCAGGCAACTCAGCAGCCGAAAAGGCGCAAATCACCAAATGGCTGATGTTTCAAATGGGCGGATTGGGGCCGATGTTCGGGCAGCTTGGGTATTTTTCAAAATTCGCTGGTGCCGAAATCGAAGACCCCCGTCCGCGCCAACGCTACGTTGACGAAGCCAAGCGGCTTTTGGCTGTCGTCGAAAAGCAGCTTACGGGGCAGGACTGGATTGCAGGCGATTATTCCATTGCCGACATGGCCATTGCACCTTGGCTGAATGCCACCGCTTTTTATGGCGTGCGGGATGCGATCGGTTTTGATGCCCTCACCCATGTCCCTGCATATGTCGACCGCTTCTATGCACGCCCTGCTGTGGATCGCGCCAAGAACATCCCACCGCGCCCCGCCTAAACAGGCAGCTTGCCGGTCTGCACGTAAGTCAGAATATCAACCACCTGCTGCGGCGTTTTCACAACAGCAAGCGCCGCAGCATCCACTTCTTTCAAAGCATGCTGGTGTTCATCTTGATGCATGATGATCAGCGACTTGCCCAAAGCTGCGGCCATGCCCGCGTCAAACGCTGCATTCCACTGCTTGTATTTCTCACCAAAACGCACAACGACAATATCGGCATTTTCGATGCCCTGGCGGGTACGGATCGCGTTCAGTTGAGCACCTTTGCGGTCATGCCAGAACTTGTCAGGCTCTGCGCCCATGATCGCAACACCGCAATCGTCCGAGGCATCATGATCGGTCACAGGGCCTGAAAATTCCACATCCAACCCTTTGGCTGCCTGCGTAATCTGATCGCGCCAGTCGGTGTGGATTTCGCCAGACAAATAGACTTTGAGCATGATCTTCCCTTTCTCAAAATAGCGCGTGTAGGCTGGGCAATCTGCCCACCTACCCCCGAAGGTGACCGCCCGTCGCCTTTGTCACCTTCTCGACGATCTTGGCACCTACAGCAGCGATATCATCTTCCTTCAGCGTCTTCTCGGTCGGTTGCAACCGCACGGTGATCGCAAGTGATTTCTTGCCCTCACCCAGGCTACCGCCGATGAATTCATCAAAGACGCGGACATTCTGGATCAGGGCTTTATCCGCCCCTGCGGCCGCGTTGACCAATGTCAGGGCCTCAACATCGGCATCAACGACAAAGGCGAAATCACGCTCGACCGCTTGAAGATCGGTCGCGGCCAATGCGCCTTTGTTCGTCGTGCGCTTCTTGGGCTGCGGGATTTCATCGGGCCATAGGGTGAAGGCCACCGCAGGTCCTTTGATGTCTAGCGCGCGCAGGACCTTGGGGTGCAATTCACCAAAGACACCCAGCACCTTCTTCGGCCCCAGACAGATCATCCCATGCCGACCGGGATGCCACCAATCAGACGCACCGCGCAAGATTTGAACCTTTGCGGGCGCGCCAATCGCGGCTAGAACAGCCTCGGCATCGGCCTTGGCATCATACAGATCGACGCTGCGCGCTTGGCCGTACACATCCTTTGGTCCGGTCTGCCCAATCAACACGCCACTGACCAGCATGTGCTGCTCACCCGGCTCGCCGCCGTGGAACGCATCACCCACCTCAAACAGCGCCATATCCATAAAGCCGCGCGCTTGGTTGCGCGCAGCAGCTTGCAGCAGACCCGGCAACAACGCCGGGCGCATGTGGCTCATCTCCGATGAAATCGGGTTCTCAAGCATTGTGTCATCAGTGCCGCCGCCGAACAAAGCCGCGGCTTTGTCGTCGATGAAACTGTAGGTCACACATTCATTGTAGCCAAGCGCCGCCGCCGTGCGCCGCGCGATGCTGGCGCGCTTTTGGCCCGGCGTCAGGATTGGCTTGGGGACGCCTGCATTGATGCGCGGCAAAGGCTTGCCCTGCAGTTTGGTGAGTGAGGCCACACGGGCGACTTCTTCAACCAAATCCGCCTCGCCCTGCACGTCGGGGCGCCAGCTTGGAACATGGGCCATGTCGCCCTCAAGCGTAAAGCCAAGCGCAGTCAACGTCGCGCGTTGTTCCGCATCGGGAATTTCCATCCCAACCAGTGATTCAATGCGCGCTGTGTCCAGCTTATAGGCGCGGGCGGTGTCAGGCACAGCCCCGGCTTGGATCAGCTCGGACGCTTCGCCGCCTGCATGATCAACGATCATGCGCACCGCATGTTCAAGTCCTTCCGGTGTAAAGGCCGGATCAACGCCGCGTTCAAAACGGTAGCGCGCATCAGAGTTGATCTTCAAAGCCCGCCCCGCATAGGCGATCTGAACCGGGTCCCAATAGGCGGATTCCACGAAGACATTGACCGTGCCTTCAGTACAGCCCGTTTCCAGCCCACCCATGATCCCTGCGATGCTTTCAGGGCCATTGTCATCCGAAATGACCATCTGCCCTTTTTGCAAGGTATAGTCTTTTTCATCCAAAGCAGTGAGGGTTTCGCCACCTTTCGCGCGGTGAACTTGCAGATTTCCAACCACCTTGTCGGCGTCAAAGACGTGCAAAGGACGGTTCAGATCGTAGGTGAAGTAATTCGTCACATCCACAAGGAAGGAAATCGGACGCAGGCCAATGGCGCGCAGAAGGTCTTGCAGCCAAGCAGGCGACGGGCCGTTCTTGACGCCTTTGATCAGGCGGCCACAGAAGACGGGGCAGCCATCCAATGTGTCCTCAGCAATCGTGACAGACAGGTTTGCGGTGAAACTTGAAGGCACCGGCGAAACCTCGCGCGGCTTTAATGTCCCAAGGCCGCGTGCAGCCAAATCCCGCGCGACACCGCGCACGCCAAGGGCATCGGGGCGGTTGGGGGTGATCGCGATTTCGATGACGGGATCGACCTTGGCCGGGTCGTTTGCGGCCAGCCAGTCGGTGAAGGTCTGCCCCACGTCGCCCGAAGGCAGTTCGATGATGCCGTCATGTTCGTCCGACAGCTCCATCTCGCGCTCGGAACACATCATGCCAAAGCTTTCGATGCCCCGGATTTTTCCAACGCCGATGGTTGTGTCGATGCCGGGCACATAAGTGCCGGGGGAGGCAATCACCACCGTAATTCCGGCGCGCGCGTTGGGGGCGCCACAGATAATCTGGGTGGGACCATCCTTGGTGTTCACCTGACACACCTTCAGCTTATCGGCATCGGGGTGCTTTTCGGCGCTTTCCACATAACCAATCGTAAAAGCGGCCAGTTTCGCTGCGGGGTTTTCAACCCCTTCCACCTCAAGCCCGAGGTCGGTCAACGCCGCGCAGATGTCATCCACCGAAGCGGTCGTGTCGAGATGGGCTTTAAGCCAAGAGAGCGTGAATTTCATGTCTTTGATCCGTCAGTTCGCGGTTTGGCACTGTCTAGCGTAGACGGACCGAGGGGGAAAGCGAAACAGACGGCGGGTGCTATGGATAACTTGGCTCTAACCCCAGCATTTCGTCCAACTGCCGCCCGAACCAACCGTGCGGGATAAAATGCCCGCCGCCGTGTTGATCAAAGGTAACGCGCCCGCCTGCGCAGTCCCAAGTATAGCGCGTGAAGGTCAGGAAAGAACGGATGAAATAATCGACCTCGCTATCAGGTGCGCCGCAGTCGTAGGCTTTGCGCCATAAAGCGACGGGGAAAAGCGGATCATTGTCGCCCATGGGATAATCCATCACATTATCCGTCAGCCCATGGACATGACGCACCTCGCGCGGGGCTTGCGCGCAGTTTTCCCGCTGGCTGATCGTGCCTGAAACGGCAAAAAGGGCGGCCACATCGTTCCCATTGTCACAAACATAGCGCCACGCCATCCCGGCCCCGAAGGAATAGCCCGAAATGAAAATCTGGCTGCGGTCGATGGGATAACGTGTGGCGGCATCTTCAATCACGGCAGCGGCAAAATCCACATCAGCGCTGCCGCTGCGCCAGAAATCCCATGTGCGCCCCAGCCCATTTGGGGCCAGCAACAACACCCCGCGTTTACGGGTCGATGCTGAAATGCGCGCGTGGTTCACAATCAGATTGCCCTGCCGCCCCCAGCCGTGGAAATGCAGCATCACCGGCAGCGGGGTGACCCCATCCCAGTTGTCGGGCGCGCGCACGTGATAGCTGCGCCCGTCTAATTCGCATGGAATATCCACCTCGCAAGCAGAGGCGAATGTGGCAAGGGAAAGGTAAAACAATATAGCGCGTAAGATCATGTTTTAGTTGTAAACACTGCGCCGCCTTTGTCACGTCACCCTTCAGTGATCGGTGCGGAAATGTCCCTGCATGACCTTAGGTCAATCTTATTTTTGTCAAATTGTTTCTGATAATTGACCCAATCAGAACTTGTATTTGTAAATTGTATTTTAATTAAGGGCATCACAGTTGATGCAGGTCATATTTAAGTGGTCATAGCAGCGGCGCTGATCGTTCTGGCAGCGTCGCTGAAACTATTTGATGAGAACCAGCGCACCGGTCTTGGTCTGACCGGGTGAGCTGTTCAGACATGTCAGTCAAGCGGCTTTGAATTCCGCGATGACCGTATCGGCTTTGGCTCTTCTGGTGCTGGCTTCGACCGCCGCGCCTTTGCCCACATCGCCACCCCAATCGCCGGGATAAGCACGACCGCCCAGCCTGCGGCGTTAATCAACGTGAGTTTCAGCGCGAGATCCTTGGGCATGTCCGAGGTCCACATCGCGATGTGTCCGCCAATGATCAGCGTGAGAAGGAGGGTAAGGGCGATGCGGTGGAGGGTCATGTTGGGATCGTAGCAGAATTCTAGCGTGCTGTCGCGTCCCGGACTTGATCCGGGACCTCTGGCTGGTCTTGGTGCTGAGTCACGGATGGTGCGGTATTTGCGGTGGAGGCCCCGGATCAGGTCCGGGGCGTGTTACGCGCTAAAACTTCGCTTTGGTGCGCAACAGAAGGGACGCGCCCGGACCTCGGGGAGGGTTGGCGGCGTCTTGGAAACGCTTGAGAAGCGTTTGAACCGACAACGGGCGGAGCCCCGGCCCGGGCGTGGTTTTGGTGCGCAACAGAAGAGACGTGCCCGGACCTCGGGGAGGCTCTCCGTGCTTCGATAGGTCGGGAATTTCGCTGACGTGTTTCTATTTTCAGGCGTTGCAATCGCGCCCTCCCCGTGGGGGAGGTCCGGGCGCGGCCCGGCGATGCCGGGCGGGACAGATTGGACTGAGCCTATTCAATCCGCGCAATTGGCGCTAGTTCACGTTCAATCGCCTCAACTGCTTCGATGATCATTTGCCCTAAGGTATCCCGCTTGGAAAAACTACCAAATAGAGTTTTCCTATACCCAATTCGCGACTCTCTATCTTCGGGATTTAGCTCTTCATCAGCCATCTCTGCTAACTCTTCGATTGCAATTGCGACCTCGCCGCGTGCACGGAAAAGCATTTCTACGGCATCATCCACACGTGAGTTTCCAATTATTGCCCTTACTCGAATTTGAGCATCACGAAGCGACTTAAAGAGGTCATTGTACTTGACCAATCGCTCGTAACGCCTTTGAAAACTATATTTCCTATCGTTCATCTTTTCTTTTGGCACTGTGTCAAAAGGATTCCGCATATCACGGAAAGCATCATCTACGTTGAAAGCTAGCGAAATCAATTCTTCGGCAACCTCAGAACGGCGTATCTGCCGAGCTGCCCGACTAGACTCATTAATCTTAGCGTTCGCTCCAAATAGGCCGACGACGATTGCGAGCGCTCCTATTGCCGCTGCCCCTGCATTAATCCAGTCCGGAATGCTCGGATCGCTCACCTACTCAGCCCACCCTGCAACGTCGGCTGATCTAACGCCGCGAACCCATAATGCCTTAACCACCGCAGGTCGGAATCAAAGAACGCCCGTAGATCAGGTATCCCGTATTTCAGCATCGCAATCCGGTCGATGCCCATCCCGAAAGCGAAGCCTTGCCACTCATTGGGGTCGATCCCACCCGCTTGCAGCACTTTGGGGTGCACCATGCCGCTGCCCAAAATCTCAAGCCAGTCGTCCCCTTCCCCCACTTTCAACGTGCCGCCTTCCCATGAACAGCGGATGTCGACCTCGGCGGAGGGTTCGGTGAAGGGGAAGTGCGAGGCGCGGAAGCGGATGTCGACGTTGTCGACCTCAAAATACGCCTTCACAAATTCTTCCAGCACCCATTTCAGGTTCGCCATGCTGATATCTTTGTCGATGGCGAGCCCTTCGACCTGATGGAACATCGGCGTGTGCGTCTGGTCGTAATCCGCGCGATAAACGCGACCGGGGCAGATGATCCGCGTCGGCGCGCCGGTCTTTTCCATCGACCGGATTTGCACCGGTGATGTATGCGTGCGCAAGACGTGCGGCGGGCGGTTATCGCCCTCTTTGCAGTGCGTATAGAACGTATCCATTTCTGCGCGTGCCGGGTGGTGGCCGGGGATGTTCAAAGCATCAAAATTGTAGTGATCGCTCTCGATCTGTGGTCCTTCGGCCACCGAGAACCCCATGTCGGCGAAGATGGCGGTGACTTCCTCGGTCACTTGGGAAATCGGGTGGATTGTCCCCTGCCCGCGCAAGCGCGATGGCAGTGTCACGTCCAGCCATTCATCGCGCAGCCGCGCGTCAAGTGCCGCATCGGCCAGCGCTGTTTTCTTGGCGATCAGGGCCGAGTTAATCTCATCCTTCAGCGCATTCAGCGCAGGCCCGGCGGTCTGCCGTTCCTCAGGTGTCATCTTACCCAGCTCGCGCATTTGCAGGCTGATCTCGCCCTTTTTGCCAAGCGCTTGCACCCGCAGCTCTTCCAGGCTGCCCTCGTCGGCGGCGTTGCCAATCAGGTCAAGGTATTTTGCTTTCAGATCGTCCATGGCGCGCCTCTTGGGTTTGTTGCCGTGGAGGTAGCGAATGCCTGTCTGACTTGCAAGGTTTCAGGGGTTGATCTGGATATCCCCGACGATGGGGTAGTGGTCCGTGGGCCATTCTCCGTCGAACTTTTGACGCACGGCAATGGGCCGTGTAATAGGCTGTGTGTTCGCGGTGCCCCCAAGGTGGTCGATGGCCCCGAACAGGTTGATGCCGGCGTTCAGGTGGTAGGTTGATCCTTGCACCGGCCAAAAGCTGATCCCGGCTTCTTCGATGATCCGCAGCGTTTTAGCCCCGTTTCGTGCGTTGAAATCACCGACGACAAACACCGTTTCGCCCGCGTCAATGCGCGGTTTGATCCGCTCGGCCACGAGCGCGGCAGAGCGTTGTCGGTTGTCCCGGCTACGAAAATCTGTGTGTAGGTTGAAGATGGTGAAGACTTCGCCTGTGTCCCGGTCCGCGAAGGTCGCCCAAGAGGTAAAGGCCGGGAATGATCCGTTATAGGTGCGCGAATAGATCACGTCGGGTGTTTCGGAAAAGAAGAACCACCCCTGATCCCGTAGGTCCAGCCGCGCGGTCCGGTAGAGGATGGGCTGGGTTGAGGGGAATTCCAGCGGGTCCCCCACCGCTGCGGCGCCGTAGTCCGGGTTTTGCGCAAGCAGCCATTCAAGGTTCAGGTTCTCGCCCGTTGGTGCGCCGCGCCGGAAGCTTTCCATTTCCTGAAACGCCATCACATCGGCATTGATCGCCTTGAAGGCCGTTTGCATCGGACCCTTTCGTCGCTCCCAATCCCCAACGGACCAGGCCCCCGTCTCGCGAAAGGCGATGATGTAGTGCACGTTATAGCTGGCAAGGCGCAGGGATTGAGGTGGTTTGTCGACCAGTGTCGTGGGCAAGCTATTACAGGCCACAAGCCCGCCGAGCAGCCCCAGAAGGCCAAGAAAAACAATACCGACCCGCTTGAGCCATCGTTTCAAAGCCGCCATGTGCACCCTTTCGCCAGTCGCGAGGTCAGGGAATCCTGACCCCGGGCTCTTTCCGCTTGATGGTTAATGTCACGTAAAGCAAGGTTTCCCCATGATTGATACGATCCGTAGTGTTGCCCGTAAATACGCAAGTCCTGATAATCCGCGTGCATGGATTGAACTTGCTGTGACCCTGCTGCTTTACCTTGCCTTCGGCATCGCCGCTTTGCTGTCAATTGGCACATGGCCTCTCACTCTTGCCCTTATGGCTGCGACGGCTGGCCTTGCGTTGCGCATCTACATGATCCAGCACGATTGCCTGCACCGGGCCTTTTTCTCATCCCGTTTGGTGAATGATGTGGTGGGCAAGTTACTTTCGCCCATCGCCATGACCCCATATGAAATCACCCGCTATAAGCATAATCTGCACCACGCCCATGTCAGCGATCTGGATCGCCGCGATACGTTCGAGATTTACGTGATGACCCATGCGGAATGGGCTGCGGCTGGGCCTTGGCAGCGTCTGGGGTACCGCATTTACCGTAGCCCCGTGACGCTGATCCTGCTGGGCCCCTACATCGTTTATATGTTCTTTCGCCGCTGCCCCCCCGCCGCATTCAAGGTCGGCTTTGGCGATCTGATCCTGCACAATCTGATGATCGCAGCCATGATTTGGGCCATTTGGGCGGGCTTTGGCTGGACGGGTGTTGCCGTCTGGGCGGGGACCGTTTGGATGGGCACGGCCTTTGGGGCGCTTATCCCCTACATCGTGCATAATTTTGAGCAAATCCACTGGGGTCGGAAACCCGATCTGGATTATGAGACCGCTTGTCTTGAAGGTGCCTCGGTTCTGGACTGGGGCCGTGGGTTTGATCTTTTGATGATGAACATTGGCTATCATGACCTGCATCATCTGAATGCCCGGATCCCGGGGTATAAATTGAAGGCGGCACATCAGGAGCTTGAGGCGAAAGGGCTTGTTCAGTCTGAGAAGATTGGCTTTTTCGAGGGGCTCGGGTGTTTGCGCTGGAAACTATATGACGAGGCTGCGGGGTGCATGACCGGGTTTCCAAGAGGCGCGTGGCGTGGTGGGCAGGTTGCCCACCCTACGGAATGAAAAAGGCCGCCCCTTGGGACGGCCTTTTTGAATTCTTTGCAAAAGCTTTGGCTTACGCCATTGCAGCCTGTGCTTTTTTTACAATCGCCTCAAACGCAGCCGGTTCGTTCACAGCAAGATCGGCGAGAACCTTACGGTCCACTTCGATTCCGGCCAGTGTCAGGCCGTTGATGAACTTGGAATAGTTCAGGTCTGCATCAATTGACCGCACGCCAGCGTTGATCCGCTGGATCCAAAGCGAGCGGAAGTTCCGCTTGCGATTGTGCCGGTCGCGGGTTGCGTATTGGTTCGCCTTGTCGACGGCCTGCTTGGCAACTTTGAACGTCTTGGAGCGACGGTCATAATACCCTTTCGCTGCATCAAGAACCTTTTTGTGACGACGATGCGTGACTGTTCCGCCTTTAACGCGCATATCTCAAATCCCTCTAATTAACGTGCGTATGGCATCATT